>NZ_QULA01000001.1:0-498300 GCF_003481595.1 Blautia sp. OM07-19 | reverse complement strand
CCAAAAAAATTTATTGTACATCCTGTGTTTTTATACAAAAAAAACCCCCTGAATTTCAGGGGATTCAAGTAGCGAGAGGGGGATTCGAACCCTCGACACCACGGGTATGAACCGTGTGCTCTAGCCAACTGAGCTATCTCGCCATATTCTATTTGAGGTATGGGACCTATAGGGCTCGAACCTATGACCCTCTGCTTGTAAGGCAGATGCTCTCCCAGCTGAGCTAAGATCCCACTTCCTGTGCCTGCCGCTTCAAGAACTCTCTTTCGAAGTGCTCTCTCGCAACCGACTTCGTTAGTATACTATGTGTTTGGCAAAGTGTCAACACTTTTTTTAATTTTTTTTATATTTTATTTTGTTCACAAATTTCCTACTATTTTATCCTTGATGATCGCAAGGATTTCACGTGGAATATAAACCAGCAGTCTCCAGGTTCTGTATCTCGCCGGAATGGGATAAATCTGCCTGCATCCACACTTTCTGCCGATCGCCACACCACGGAACACATGAAAATGATTCGTCACGATCCCGATCGAGGTATCCAGTGTCCCGATCTTCTCCAGGCTGAAATCCAGATTCTCCTTTGTATTGGTGGACCTGTCCTCAAGGATCAGCCGGGAACCGTCAATCCCATGCTCTGTGAGATACCGGTACATTGCCTCCGCCTCGCTGATCTGCTCTCCCTGCCCCTGTCCGCCGGAGAGAACCGCGCGTGTCTCAGGATTCTCCTCAAGATAACGCAAAGCCCTCCTGGTTCGTTCCAGAAGGGCTTTGGATAACCGTGTGCCTGCGACATGTGCGCCAAGCACGATAATATAATCCAGATCTGGCCGGACTTTCATTATCTTCCACAGCAATGTTTGTATTTCTTACCGCTGCCGCACGGACAAGGATCGTTACGGCCAATCTTGTGCGGCTTTACAACTGTACCGGATTTCTTCTGCTCCATGTACAGTTCTTTACGTTTCTCCTCTGTGAAGATCGCATCCCACTGAGGAAGCTGATACAGCCAGTCTGCCTTGGCATCAACCATGTTCTTGTAAAGAAGTTCTTTATCAAAAGCCAGAGTTACTCTGGTGTTCTCATCCATTGTCTCGATCGGGTTCGGGATCTTAAGGCTGTCATTGATTCCGTCAAGAAAACCAACCATAGTCAGGACTTCCTGTCCGTATTTCTCAGCCAGTTCTTTGACTGTACCGCTTACAACTTCGTCCGGATTGGAAAGAAGCTGCTCGTAGATTCCCTTCTCGATATTGAAATAGTTTGCCCAGAATCTCTGGAGCTGATTGCGGTCTGCCTGCTGATCGTAAGCAATTGAACGCCACTGCTCTAAGATTGTTTTATCACTCATTTGTTTTCATCCTCTTTTCAAAAATTTTGCCTGTGCCCCATTATATCATCTTTTCTCACAAAAGACAAATCCCTTTTTATACAAATTATAAGAAAGTTGTATAAAAAGGGATTCACATGCCCATACTATAAATGTCCACCGAAACCCATATCGGCGGCACAGCAAAAGATACAATCTAAGAAATACTTATATCCTCCCCTTACAAGGTCCTGGGACTGACGAAATGCCGCGGTCCCGGGATTTTTATTTGATCCCGTAAGTTTCTTCCATTTCTTTCGCTGCCTGTTTGAGATCTTTAAACTGAATTGTGTGGATTCCTGCCTTTTCTGCACCCTGGCAGTTCTCTGCACGGTCATCAATGAACAACGTCTCCTCTGCTTTCAGATTAAATTTACTGAGCAGTGTCTGATAAATCTCTATATCCGGTTTCATCTGGTTTACATCACAGGAGAAAATAACTCCGTCCATATATTTCAGAAATGGCATTTCGTTCTGCTTCGTGCCGTCCAGCATATATCTGCTGTAATTGGACAGGATGTAAAGGTTATATCCCTGCTCCTTAAGATATTTTGTCCAGGTCTCTGCATAGTCCATCTTCGTGACACATCTCGTAGAATTCCTGATAACATCCTCGATATCCTCTGCATACTCCGGAGCCAGTGCCTTGAATTTCTCACGATATTCTCTTTCTTCAAGAAGTCCTTTGTCACGCTCATCCCACACTTCACTCTGGAAGGTTGCCTTTGCGATCTTATCTCTTTTTTCTTTGTCAAAGTGAAAACCGTCCAGATAAGACTGCCAGTTAAATTCCACCAGCACAAGTCCTACGTCAAAAACAATATTTTTGATCATACGTTTATCCTCCTCGTTTTTCTTCTTATTTACAAGTCGAAATACCATCCAGATCACATACCCCATGACTGCCACAAAAAGCACCGTATGCAAGGATGCCATAAATACTTCCTGCGAAAAATCGCCCTTCAATGCAAAAAACATCGGCAGGCAGAAGATGATCAGCAGTGCCACAACACCCAGAAGGGCTGCGATTCTTTTTCCGTTTTTCATAAACACCTCAATATGAAATACGCCGGAGAAAAACTCCCCGGCGCTTTGTAATTTATTTATTTCTGTAGATAATATCGTTTCTTCCTGGTCCGTTGGAGATCATGGTGATCGGGAATCCGATCTGTTTCTCTACGAACTCTACGTATTTACGGCAGTTTTCCGGAAGATCTTCGTAGTTCTTGATTCCACGGATGTCTGTCTTCCATCCCGGAAGTACCTCGAGAACAGGTTTTGCTTTCTCAAGAAGTCCTGTTGTCGGGAATTCTGTAGTAACTTTGCCGTCGATCTCGTAGCCTGTGCATACCGGGATCTCATCAAGATATCCAAGTACATCAAGTACAGTAAATGCCACGTCTGTGGTTCCCTGCATACGGCATCCGTATTTGGAAGCAACACAGTCAAACCATCCCATACGTCTCGGACGTCCGGTTGTTGCGCCGTACTCTCCGCCGTCGCCGCCTCTTCTTCTGAGTTCGTCAGCTTCCTCGCCAAAGATCTCAGAAACGAAAGCACCTGCTCCTACTGCGCTGGAGTATGCTTTGCAGACTGTGATAACCTGTTTGATCTCATATGGCGGGATTCCTGCACCGATCGCACCATATGCAGCCAGTGTGGAAGATGATGTAACCATTGGGTAGATTCCGTGATCCGGGTCCTTGAGGGATCCAAGCTGTCCTTCGAGAAGGATCTGTTTGCCGTCTTTGATCGCATTCCACAGGAACAGGGAAACGTCTCCAACATACGGAGCTACCATTTCTTTGTATTTCATCAGTTCTGCATAGATCTCATCCGGATCAAGAAGCGGTTTATGATACAGGTGCTCCAGTAAAACATTCTTTGTTGCAACAACGCGCTCTACTTTTTCTTTCAGGGCATCGTCGTGGAACAGTTCATTTACCTGGAAACCGATCTTTGCATATTTATCTGAATAGAACGGAGCGATACCGGATTTGGTGGATCCGAAAGATTTGCCGCCAAGACGTTCTTCTTCATACTGATCGAACAGGATGTGATATGGCATTACGATCTGTGCTCTGTCGGAGATCATGATCTTCGGTGCCGGAACTCCTCTCTCGATCACTTCGTTATATTCTTTGAAGAACACCGGAATGTTCAGAGCAACACCATTTCCGATCACGCTTGTGGTGTGATTGTAGAATACACCTGACGGAAGTGTGTGCAGTGCAAATTTACCATAGTCATTTACGATTGTATGACCTGCGTTTGCACCTCCCTGAAATCTTACGATGATATCTGCCTCCTGAGCAAGCATATCGGTAATTTTACCTTTACCTTCATCTCCCCAGTTAGCTCCAACTACTGCTTTGACCATAACACTTTATCCTCCTCGTGTTTTTGATTGATCTGTATTTTAGACATTGATTTCTGCTTTGATTCCCAGCATTTCTTTGTGCTCGTCGAGAACCGGCTGTACCACTTTCTCAATGAAAGCTGTGGTCTGCTCTTTGGCTCTTCCTACATATCTGGAAGGCTCCATGGACTTGTTGAGTTCTTCGATCGTAAGGTTGAATGCCGGATCTGCCGCGATCAGGTCAAGAAGGTTATTGTCCTTTCCTTCTACCTTCACAGTGCGTCCTGCTTCCATGGAAAGCTCACGGATGCGCTCATGAAGTTCCTGACGGTCGCCGCCTGCCTTAACTGCATCCATCATGATGTTCTCAGTTGCCATGAATGGAAGCTCTGCCATCATGTGTTTCTCGATTACTTTCGGATATACTACCAGTCCGTCTACTACGTTCAGACAGAGGTCAAGAATACCGTCAATCGCAAGGAATCCTTCCGGAATGCTGAGACGCTTGTTTGCAGAATCATCCAGGGTTCTCTCAAACCACTGTGTTGCGGAAGTGATCGCCGGATTCAGTGCGTCGATCATCACGTATCTGGAAAGAGAAGCAATACGCTCACTTCTCATTGGATTTCTCTTGTATGCCATTGCGGAAGATCCGATCTGAGATTTCTCGAACGGTTCCTCAACTTCCTTGAGGTGCTGGAGAAGGCGGATGTCGTTGGACATCTTGTGTGCACTTGCCGCAATACCTGCAAGAATATTCAGGACTCTTGTATCGACTTTGCGGGAGTAGGTCTGTCCGGAAACCGGATAGCACTGCTTGAATCCCATCTTCTGCGCGATCATCGGATCGATCTTGTCAATTGTTTCCTGATCCCCGTCAAAAAGTTCCAGGAAGCTTGCCTGTGTTCCGGTTGTTCCCTTGGATCCAAGAAGCTTGAGACTTCCGAGAACATATTCCAAATCCTCAAGATCCATCATGAATTCCTGAGTCCACAGAGTAGCACGTTTACCAACAGTTGTCGGCTGTGCCGGCTGGAAATGGGTAAATGCCAGTGTAGGCTGATCCTTGTATTTATCTGCGAATTTGGAAAGCTCTGCGATCACATTGACCAGTTTCTTCTGAACCAGCTTCAGAGCTTCTGCCATTACGATGATATCTGTATTATCTCCTACATAACAGGAGGTTGCACCCAGATGAATGATTCCCTTTGCTTTCGGGCACTGTACTCCATATGCATACACATGGGACATAACGTCGTGACGTACCTGACGTTCTCTCTCCCTGGCCACGTCATAGTTGATATCATCCTTGTGAGCCTTGAGTTCGTCAATCTGCTCCTGGGTGATATTGAGGCCAAGTTCTTTTTCTGTTTCTGCCAGAGCGATCCACAATCTTCTCCATGTACGGAATTTCATATCCTGAGAAAAAATGTACTGCATTTCCTTGCTGGCATAACGCTCTGAAAGGGGGCTTACATATCTGTCTGTACTCATGGTATTTACTCCTATCCTCTCGCCAGATTAACCGCAGGGGTAACTGCGGTTAATCTTAGTATTTTTCCTGTCTTTACGCTGAAATTATATAACATTGCCTGATTAAAAGCAATCCCTTTATTTTTCTCCCTGATGAAATTTGCCAAGGAATTCTTTCATTCTGGCGTTGCTGGAAGAAAACACCTCGGAAGGTGTTCCTTCTACTGCGATCACGCCCTTATCCATAAAGATGACTCTGTCGGAGATATCTTTTGCAAAATTCATCTCATGTGTTACGATCACCATCGTAATATGAAGATCCGCCAGAGAACGGATAACACGAAGGACTTCTCCTGTAAGTTCCGGATCGAGTGCGGATGTCGGCTCATCAAAAAAGAGGATCTTCGGATTCAGTGCAAGTGCCCTTGCGATCGCGACACGCTGGCACTGTCCGCCGGAAAGCTGATACGGATAGGCATCTTCCTTATCAGAAAGTCCCATCTTTGCCAGAAGTTCTCTTGCTTCTTTATAAACTTCGTCTTTGTTTCGTTTCTGTACATGGATCGGTGCATCTGTGATATTTTTCATGACGGTAAAATGCGGAAAAAGATTGAAGTTCTGGAACACCAGACCGAAGTAGGACTGGATATCCTTGATCTCATTCTTGGACGGCATACAGACTTTGCCATTTTCTGTCCAGATCGCCTTTTTGCCCATGTAGCTGATTTCTCCACCGTCGATGCGTGTCAGAAGTGTCGCACAGCGGAGCAGTGTAGACTTGCCGGAGCCGGAAGGTCCGATGATAGAAAGCACCTCTCCTTCCTCTACATGGATGGAAACGTCTTTCAGCACCTGAAGCCCGTCAAACTGTTTTTTGATATGATTCATTTCAAGAAGATTCGTACTCACGCCCATTCCTCCTAACGATAATAGTTCATTTTCTTTTCAAGCCATTCCATTACCCATGCAACAACAAAATTGAATACATAATAGAATACACCTGCGATCACAAACGGAAGGACCGTTGTCTGTGCTGCTGCGATCTGTTTTGCCAGTGCAAACATCTCGATGTAGGATACAGAATATACAAGTGATGTATCCTTGACAAGGGTGATAACTTCATTCGTCACTGACGGAAGTACGATTTTGACAACCTGCGGAAGTACGATCTTAAAAAATGTCTGGCTCTTGTTATAGCCGAGAAGCTGTGCTGCCTCATACTGTCCGACCGGGATAGATTCAATTCCGGAGCGGTAGATCTCAGCAAAATAAGCTGCATAGTTCAGAGAACATCCAAGGATGATCGCTGTAAATTTGTACCCCCCGATATTCATTCCCCAGAGATAAAACGGTCCGAAATACCACAAAAGCAGCTGCAGCATCAGCGGTGTTCCTCTCATAATAGAAATATAGGCTTTCACGATCCAGCTCAGTGGCTTGAAACGGCTTACTCTTCCGAAATATACTACCATCCCCAACGGCAGTGAGAAAAGTAAAGTCAGAAAAAAGATAACCAGCGTAGAACCGAATCCTGTGGTAAGCTGCTGTAACATTACCTGAAAACTCATGTCTTCTCCTCCATTAACTTACAACAGGGATGCTCCCCGGTGAGACCCCAGGGAGCATCCCATATGTCTTATATCTTATTTCGTATTTTTGAATTTCTGATCATTCTGCGTCTTCGGATGTTTCCTCAGCTGCCGCATCATCAGAAGCTTCTTCTGTATCTTCTTTCGCATCAGCATCATCAGAAGCCTTGAGAGTTACCATATCAGCGATCTCATATTTCTCAGCAAGCTCTGCTACAGTTCCGTCGTCTGCCAGTTTCTGAAGGTCTGCGTTTACGATATCGCAAAGCTCGTCATTGCCTTTCTTGAAACCGATCGCATACTGCTCTGTGTTCAGAGTCTCATCAAGGATCTTGAATCCCTCTCCTCTGGAGTTGAGCTGGTATTTGGCAACACCGATATCGATTGCAAGTGCATCCAGTGCTCCTGCCTGCAGTTCTGTGAATGCTGTGTTGTAATCAGCAAATTCATTCAGTGCTCCGAAGGTATCTGCCAGTTCTTTCTGTCCGCCTTCTTCTTCGCTCTGAAGAAGATCAAGTGCTGCAGAAGCTGCCTGAACACCAACAGTCTTGCCTGCAAGGTCTGTGAGTTTCTCGATGCCGGAATTGTCAGCAACAACGATCACCTGGCTGTTATCTACGTATGGTACGGAGAAAGTATAGTCATCTTCTCTTCCGTTCATGGTAAATCCGTTCCAGATACAGTCGATAGATCCGGAATTCAGTTCCATATCCTTGGAATCCCAGTTGATCGGTTTCTTATCCAGAGTCCAGCCCTCCAGATCACATACTGCCTGAGCAAGTTCCAGGTCAAATCCTGTGTACTCTCCATCCTCATCCATATAGCCATATGGCGGATACTCTGCATCAAATCCTACGATCAGGGTCTTGTCCTCTACGCTCGCCTGTACACTTGCTGCAGAAACCATTCCCATAGCCATTACTGTGCTCAGCATCAATGCAACTGCTTTTTTCTTCATACCTCTATCTCCTCTTAAATTATTTTTATAGTTTATCACATAGTCACTCTACCACGTGAAAGTATGGTTATCGTAACATACCAATCCTTTTCTGTCAAGAAAAAAACAAAGTCCGGAGCCGTGATATTTGAAAACAGGTCCGGACTTTGCATTTTTGCGTGATTATGAAATCTTGTCTTTGTGATAAAGAAGAGTGACGCTGCGCGGCGGCAGATAGAGATTTACCATTCCGGCACGTGCCCGAATCTCCTTCGGGCGGTCATTGTAACCATCCTGGCTGGAACGGATCAGTCTCGTCATGGAAACTTCTTCCATACGGGTGATCCCCGCCGGCCATACCTTGATCGTGACTTCTCTTCCCTCATCACGGTTATTCAGGACAACGATCATCTGCTCGATATGCGAGAAACGTCCGTAGCACAGTCCCTGATAGTCGTTCCACAGGAATTTGAGGGATCCTGTACGAAGGATACGGTATTTCTTGTGGATCGCGATCATTTTTTTGTAAAAAGAAAGCAGTTCCTTGTCCTCGTGTCCCCACGGATAGGTACGGCGGTTATCCGGATCGGTAAATCCGCAGACACCAGCCTCATCACCATAATAAACAGTCGGTGCTCCCGGCCAGGTCATCTGGATCGCGATCGCTTCTCTCATGATCGCCGTATTGATATTCTCAGAAGCCGCCTCTGCTCCGGCGTAGGAAACCCTTCCCACGCGGCGGTTCGTTCTTGTCAGGAATCTGGAATGATCGTGATTCGACAGTTCATTCATCGCCACATGAAGGGCAGACATATGAAGAGAACGCATATGTGTCTTCATTGCACCGATAAACGCCTCACTGTTTCCATACAGATCCTCTCTGTACTCATCACTGTGCTTCTCCATACCGGTCAGGAACCAGGTCACAGGCTCCATAAAAGCATCATAGTTCATGACAGAATCCCATTCATCGCCCTGAAGCCAGCCTTCCGGGTTGCCGTAGTGCTCTGCAAGGATCAGCGCATTCGGATTTGCCTCCTTGACTGCCTTGCGGAAGTCCTTCCAGAACTGATGATTGAACTCATTGCTGTGTCCAAGGTCCGCTGCAACATCCAGTCTCCATCCATCTACGCAATACGGCTCAGACACCCATTTGCGCGCGATATTCAGGACATAGTCATAAAGTTCTCTGGATCCTTCATAATTGAGCTTCGGAAGCGTATCGTGCGTCCACCAGCCATCATAAGACAGGTTGTACGGCCATCTTCCCTCGTCACGGAAATTGAAGAAATAACGATACGGGCTGTCTGCTGAGATATAAGCCCCCGGCGCATAGCCCTCCTGTCCTTCATAGATCCGCTCACGGTCCATCCATTTATTGAAAGAACCGCAGTGATTGAAAACGCCATCCAGGATAACTTTCATTCCACGTTTATGCAGTTCCTGCACCAGCTCTGCAAAAAGCTGATTACTTGCTTCCAGATTCTTCTTGTCGGTAACTCGCTTGATGTATTTCGCCGCATGTGAGTTCTCACGGTCCCATGGAGCCAGAAGTCCGTCACAGTCCTCTACGATCCTTCCATAATGTGGATCTACATAGTCATAATCTTGTGTATCATACTTGTGGTTACTCGGCGATACAAAGATCGGATTCAGGTATACGACCTCCACGCCAAGATCCTGGAGATAATCCAGTTTATCCATAATGCCCTTAAGGTCTCCGCCATAAAATTCCCGGACACCCATGACAGCCGGTGTCTTGGACCAGTCATGTACCTGCTCACAGTGTTCTCCAATATAAGAATATTCATCTGTCAGAACACTGTTGGTCGGATCTCCGTTGCAGAAACGATCCACAAAGATCTGGTACATCACCGCCCCCTTCGCCCAGTCCGGAGTCTGGAAATCTGGATAGATCTCAAAATCATCGCGTTCCTGTAATTCTGTACAGACTCCCCGCTGATTATAGTAACAGTTTACCCAACCATACAGAATTTCAAAGTGATATCGAAAAACCTCATCCGGCATCACGATCTTGGTTCCGTAATAGTCGAAGCCCTTGACCGTCTTATAGATCTTCATCTTATGTTTCTTCTCACCGGATACAAGGTATACTGCGTCTGCATTGTTTTTCTGGGTCCGGAAACTGATCATTACCGTTTCCCCCGCCTTTGGTTCGGTAGGATTTCTGTAATATCTCGTTCCGTCACTGAAAAAAGCGTCCTTATTCAGCACCGGCCGCATATTCAGAATGTACTGCATTTTTCTGGTAATGTCTTCGTTTTCCCATTCCATAATTAAAGTCCCCTTATTCTTAAGCATATGTCTATTCTAGTTGAAAATTCATAAAAGTACAATATAAAAACCACTGAAATACCGTCTCGATTATGGTTATTTTTACAAAATAAAAAAGACAGCGGGATAGGCTGTCTTTTTTGGAGAAGGTATTTCTTCTTATGGGGTGTAGCAAAAACTATATAATGTATTGGGGGGTTTTTACGATGTATATAGTACCATGCGTCTACCGAAAAGTGTGCACAAAGTTCACAAAAATCACAATTTGTTTTTGTGCATCTTGCATACTTTATTTTGAGAGATCAACTTTTTCTGATGTAAAAAGTGCCTCAAACTCTTCTCTGTGGACTTTTTCCTTCTCTAAAAGAAGAGCTGCACACTTGTGGAGCACGTCCATATGCTGAGTGATGATCTCTCTTGCATCCTGGTGGCACTTGTCGATGATATCATGTACTTCCTGGTCGATCTCCTTGGCAACTTCCTCGCTGTAGCTTCGGGTATGTGCCAGATCTCGTCCGATAAATACCTCATCACCGTCATCACCATAAGTGATCAGACCAAGCTTGTCTGACATACCATACTGCATGACCATTGCTCGGGCAGTTCCTGTCGCACGCTTGATGTCATTGGATGCACCTGTCGTGATATCGCCAAAGATCAGTTCCTCGGCAACACGGCCGCCAAGCAGCGTTGTGATATCCTGAAGCATCTTGCCCTTGGTATTGAACATCTCATCATTCTCCGGAAGAGGCATGGTATATCCTGCTGCCCCAACACCTGTCGGAATGATGGAAATCGTATAAACAGGATCCATATCCGGAAGCACATGGAACAAGATCGCATGTCCAGCCTCATGGTATGCTGTGATCTTCTTCTCTTTGTCAGAGATGACTTTGCTTCGTTTCTCTGCACCGACACCAACTTTGATAAAGGCCTGCTTGATGTCCTGCTGCGTGATATAGGATCTGGTCGCCTTGGCCGCCATGATCGCAGCTTCATTCAGGAGGTTCTCAAGATCTGCGCCTGTAAATCCTGCTGTTGTCTGCGCGATCTGTGCGAGATCAACATCCTCGCCAAGAGGTTTGTCCTTGGCATGAACGCGAAGGATCTCCTCACGTCCCTTGACATCTGGTCTGCCTACTGCAACCTTACGGTCAAAACGTCCCGGACGCAGGATCGCAGGGTCCAAAATGTCGACACGGTTGGTTGCTGCCATAACGATGATCCCCTCGTTCACTCCGAATCCATCCATCTCTACAAGAAGCTGGTTCAGAGTCTGCTCTCTCTCATCATGACCGCCGCCCATACCGGTTCCACGCTGTCTTGCAACTGCATCGATCTCATCGATAAAAATGATACACGGTGCATGCTTCTTGCCCTCTTCGAACAGGTCGCGGACACGGGAAGCACCGACACCGACAAACATCTCCACGAAGTCTGAACCGGAAATGGAGAAGAACGGAACCCCCGCTTCTCCTGCAACAGCCTTGGCAAGAAGTGTCTTACCTGTTCCTGGAGGACCTACAAGGATCACGCCCTTAGGAATTCTGGCTCCCACACTGGTATATTTCTGTGGAGATTTGAGGAAATCCACAACTTCTACCAGATCTTCCTTCTCTTCCTGAAGACCGGCTACGTTCTGAAAAGTTACTTTTTTGTCGTCCGGAAGCATCATCTTTGCACGGCTCTTGCCAAAATTCATCATCTTAGAGTTGCCGCCCCCTCCTGACATCTGTCTGTTCATCATGACAAACAGGATCAGGATAAATGCTCCTGTAAGGATCACAGGTAAAAACGTTGTGAGAAAAGCACTCTCCTGCGGAACATCCTTCACATCCGGATGAATATCGTATTTCTCAAGAATCTCCTGTGCAGTGTTTACGTCTGTTACATTGACCTTTTTCTGTCCTTCGCCCTCGATCTCCGCCACAACAGATCCCGTCGGTACCTCCCTGTTCTGATACAAGGATGCAGAAGTCACCTTGCCGTCCTCGGCTGCCTGCTGCAGTTCTTCCATCGTGTAATTACTCTGGGAAGTTACCTGATTATTCAGATAAAAATATCCTGCAACCAGCATCACGATCAGCACCAGATAAAGACCAATTTTGCCTGGCTGTCTGTTCACTTAACTGAATCTCCTTTCACTCGCCGTCAAATTCCACAACTCCGATGAACGGGAGGTTTCTGTACTTCTGAGCATAGTCAAGCCCATATCCTACAACAAACTCATCTGGAATATTGAAGCAGCAGTAATCTACTTTTACATCTTTCTTAACTCTGCGCTCTGGCTTATCAAGCAGAGTACACAGACGGATGCTGTTTGGATGTCTGTCCTCAAGAATCTTGAGCAAATAGCTTAAAGTTCTTCCTGAGTCAATGATATCCTCTACGATCAGCACATCCTTACCGATCAGCGGCTGGTCCAGATCCTTCACGATCTTGACAACACCGCTTGACTTGGTATCATCTCCGTAACTGGATACGGACATGAAGTCCAGAGTTACCGGTACAGTAATTCTCTTTGCAAGTTCACAGGTAAAGAACACGCCGCCCTTCAGTACGCAGATCAGATGGACTTCCTTGC
Organism: Blautia sp. OM07-19; assembly: GCF_003481595.1. Taxonomy (NCBI): domain Bacteria; kingdom Bacillati; phylum Bacillota; class Clostridia; order Lachnospirales; family Lachnospiraceae; genus Blautia; species Blautia sp. OM07-19. Next base: position 485,694 of record NZ_QULA01000001.1, on the reverse strand, counting down.
CTGCATAATCCTTGCTGATCTTGGCTGCAACCTGCTGGATTCTTGCATCCACTTCTTCTTCGCTCAGTAAAACCTTGATTCTCTCACTCATAACCTGGTTCCTCCTTGGTATGTAATTTCTAATACATTTCTTGTGCATGAAGTAATTTTATACCGTTCGCTGATCCTTCCGCCTATGATCCACAAAATCTCCCCGCCATCTGCGATCAGCGGTACCTGATCTCTGGTCTCCTTTGGAAATTTATCATCGATCATGCATCTGGTCAGCTTTTTGCGGCCTCCGTCCCTGCCGACAATGAGATAATCTCCTGTTTTGCGGGTACGGACTGACAAACCGCACTTTATTTTATCACAATCAAACCATTTCGTATACTTTTTTTCTAAAATCTTCTCGCCGGAATAGGAAAAAACTTTGATCGTAAACCGGCCAAACGGTGTTTCCACCTCTTCCGATGTGGCTGGAAGGGGAATTTCCTGTTCCTTTCGCCCTTCTGTTCCCGGTTTCTGCTGTATTTTCTTCCTGAGGATCACTCCATCGTAAGTCCGCACAGCCTCCAGTCCATATGGAAGCGAAATCCGCTTGCTCACCCGGCAGGAATAAAGTTCCAGTACCTGCCGGATATGCGTCTGTGTGAGATCCCGGCTGCGGCCGCTCAGTTTTTCGAGGATCGTCCGGACTCCATAGCTTTTGAGGATCTGTTTTTTCTGAAAAAATCCTTCTCCAAGGCAGTAACTTCCATCCGGTTCTCTGTAATCTGCGGCCAGCTGCGCCGCCTCGTCTGTCAGAAACTCCTCCGCCTCTGAGAGCAGCCTCGAAGTCTCTGCCATGTGCTCAACCGTTTTGGCATTGATCTCTCGCTCCATCACAGGAAGAAGATGCCTGCGGATGCGGTTTCTCGTATATTCATCCTCCAGATTCGTGCTGTCCAGGACACTCGGGATCCCGCACTCTCTAATATAATCGTCAATTTCTCTTCTTTCTAAACACAAAAGAGGACGGATCACCTCTCCATTCACCGGTTTCAAAGAACATAAGCCCCTGAGGCCTGTCCCTCTCGCCAGATGATGGAGCATTGTCTCGGCAAGATCGTTCTTATTATGTGCCAGCGCCGTACGGACAACCGCATATTGTTTCCGGCACTTGTGCGTCTCTGCGTCAAAAGCCTGCCTGCGCACGATCCTTCCCGTTTCTTCTGTTCCCAGTTTCCATTTCACCGAAAGCTCCGGGACATCATAGCGATACACGCTGCATGGGATATTCGATTCGGTGCATACAGTCTCCACCATCCGCTGATCCCTGTCTGCCTCCGCTCCCCGGATCCCATGGTTCACATGCACCACCCGGAGATGAAAATGCCAGATCTCTCTCAGTCTCCTCAGAAGATGCAGCATCGTCATAGAATCGTTTCCACCGGATACGCCCGCAATGACCGCGCAGTTCCTGGCGAGCATTTCATTTTCTTTCACAAAATCCTTTACTTTATCGAATGTCTTTTCCCGCATTTTCTTATGTCCTTTACTTTCTTACTACATTGGCAACCAGCACGGTCATGTCATCTCTCGCCCGATAGTCACTGTAGCCAAGCACTCTCTCCAGAATTCCCCGGCTGATCTCACGCGGAGCACTCTCCTGCACATCCAGAATGATTTCTTTCATTGTTTCTTCTTCACAGTCTGTTGGAAGGGCATCCAGAACTCCGTCCGTCATCATAACAAGACAGTCCCCATGATACAGTTTCCGTGAGGCTGTGTCAAAATCAATTCTCTGTACCAGACCTGCCGCAAGGCTCTCCGATGAGATTGCCTCTACCCAATGATCTCTCCTGATAAAAGTAGCTGCTGCTCCTGCCTTGAGAAATTCACAGATTCCCGTATAAAGGTCCACTGCACAGATATCAACTGTGGAGAACATACCTTCCCGTCCATTCAGAATCAGGGCAGAATTGACCATTCTCGCCGCTGCCTCCTGTGAAAAACCTGATTCCATGAACTGCTCCAGTAATTCTACCACAATCTCACTTTCCCTGCATGCATCCATTCCAGAACCCATTCCGTCCGAAAGACACATCACAAATTTTCCTCCATCCTCCTGTCGGCAGATGTAATTATCTCCTGAAACTTTTTCCTTTTCTCTGGTAAGCTTTGCGACACCATACAGCATCTGATAGCTGACATCCTCCACAAAGTGAACCGTATGGAAATCCCGGTTCACAATACAGCGGCTCCCCTGTGCCGAGGTCATTGTGCATTCGCATATCCCGGACAAAATCTGCGAGATTTCTGATACAGCAACACACTGTCCGCTTCTGGCGCGCATGGTCAGAAAAATCTGTCTGCGCCCTTCGACCTTGTCCATGACCCATGCCCGTTTTAGGATCACATGACGCTTTCGAAGGCTCCTGGCAAGTTCTTCCTGAAAAACGGGTTCCGCCGCACTGATATCATAGAGATCTTCTGCAACCTGCTGCATAATATGTGAAATCTCATTCAACTGCTGTGCAACTGCAAGCCGACTCTCGATCATCCGGTTCCCCCAGATCATCTCCTGCTTTTCCTTCTGAAAACAGTCCTTCAGGGATTCCAGGTACTGCGCTGATCTGCCGCAGTTCTCTCCACATCGTTTCCGTGCTTCTTCGATCTTCTCCTCATCCGCCTGCTCTATCGCACGTACCATTGCCTCCCCGCACAGATACATCTCCTCTGCGTGGTCTCCCCAGCACAGTTCTCTCCGGTAACAGTTTCTGCAGAAACGTTCTCCCGTCTCCCGGATAACATTCTCAACCTGGGCACTGCTTAAATATTCTTTCTTATATGGCATTCCATAAAAAGTATCTGCAAGTTTCTGAAATGAGGCTGCGTACCGTTCTACTTTTTCTTTCTGGGGATGTTCTCCGCCTAAAGGAAAAGGCTCTTCTTTTCTGGATTTTCTTCCCTTCAAAACAGTTTTTGCCATGTCCCGCAAAATCAGCAGAATGCTGAGCACGAGCATGGCAATTATCCATTCCTGCATGTTTTCCCCTCCCCTGATGTCTTCATTAAGGGAAATTATAAAAGGGATTTTATAAAATATCTGTCAAATACTGTCAGCTATTTCAGAAAAGTTTTCTTCAAAATATGTGTTATTTCTCCTCTTCAAAAACAATCTCATTGCTTTTGACAAGCCCGAGACGGTCTCTGGCGATCTCTGCCACATATTCATCTGTCTGCATATATTCTTTCTCTTCGTCGATCTGTTTGGTTCGATCCTGTTCTTCTTCTATCGAAGTTCTTATCTCTGCTGCTCTTGTATCGTAGGATGAGATTTTGGCTTTCAGTTCATTACTTTGCACTGTAAGAACTCCCAGAAGAAGCACAACAACTACCGATATCAGAGCCATCCCGAGGTAATTATTTAATATTCTTGTGTTTTTTTTCTTTTTTTTGGACTTTTTCAATCTGCTTTCCCCTCTTCCAATTACAAAAGCGGTTTTCCATAATTATTGAAATTTTACCTCTTTTAACAAGAAATAGCAACCTCTTTAACAAAGAATTCATCAAAAAAGCCCCCAAAAAGACGGCAGGCAGCAAAAAGAGCCTCAAAACGCCTTCATTATACTGGTAAAGCTCTGCAAAAACCACACTCCCTGACAGAATCCAGTACAAAAGGTCAAAAAACGCCACAGATCTCCGTCCCGGAAACATCCAGCGAAAAATTCCCAGGACCCTGTAAAACAAAAACAGCCCTGCACCGGTTCCTGCCGCTATCAGAAACAGGAACGTCTCTCTTTCCATATAACTGCTCATTTTCAGCGAAACATCCGTTTCAGAAGTTTCTCGTCCTTCTTCGGGGTGTTTCTGGAAAGATAGATCAGGCTGTTTATTTTGCCCTCGATATCTGCCTCACCTTTTTCCAGGTTCAGTCGTTTAACATGAAGTCCTTCACCTTTGATCTGGAGCTTCCCTTCCTCGGTCAGAAGAAGGATTTCCTGTTCATGAAAGGACTGGACATCCTGGACTCCCGAAATCATGCTTTTTTTCCTGTTTTCGAGGACCAGTCTGTGAGGCTGCCGTGCGGTGCTCTGTTCCATCTCTCTGCCTCCTGTCGTTCCATTTGATCCATTACATTTCAGTTTATGTAAAGATCAGGGCAGATAGACCGGGCATTATCTGCGATCAGAGATATTTATAAAGATTCTCCGCGTCTTCCTTGCGGACAGTATCCTTTACTTCCAGAACTTCTACTTTGACATTCTTGCCGCCGCCAAACTGGATCTCAATGGTATCGCCTGCCTTGACCTGTGCGGATGCTTTGGCAGGACGGTCATTGACAAGGACCCTTCCTGCGTCACATGCTTCGTTCGCCACGGTTCTTCTCTTGATCAGACGTGAGATCTTCAGATATTTGTCAAGTCTCATAAGTTTCTCCTTTAAATTCCGTTAAAAAATGGGGGAACTCATCGTTCCCCCAGCTTACGCTATAATTATTCGTTTACCAGATCTTTCAGAGCTTTTCCTGCTTTGAATTTCGGTGCTTTGGAAGCTGCGATCGTCATTGTCTCGCCAGTCTGAGGATTTCTTCCTTCTCTTGCTGCTCTTTCGCTTACTTCAAATGTACCAAAACCTACTAACTGGATTTTTCCACCTTTTTTTAATTCGGATGCCACAACGTCGGTGAAAGATTTTAAAACTGCCTCTACGTCTTTCTTGGAAAGGTTTGTTTCTTTCGCCATTGCTGCTACTAATTCTGTTTTATTCATGGTGTTTCCTCCTCTAAATAATCTCTTTCTTAATTTATTGCGTAATGCTTCCTGGCATATGCACGCTATTTACTATATATATACCTTTTGTGTCAAATTGTCAAGGCTTTTCCTGCCATTGGAGGCGGTCTCCTGTCGTTTTTTAAAAGAAAAAATCACTCTGATTTCTTCTGTCTTTCACGGGCTTTCAATTCATCCCAAGACAAAGACACTGCCTCTGCATCATCCGGTGAAAAAATCTTCGGATGACGGAATTTCATCTTGGATTCCACGCCCGAGATCACATCCTTGATCGTAAAAAGCCCTTCTTCCTCCGCGATCACACTGTGAAGTGCAACCTGGAACAGAACGTCTCCCAGTTCCTCGCAGAGATTCTGGCTGTCGCCCTCTGCATTCAGGTGATCGATCCCCTCGAGGACTTCCCCTGCTTCCTCCATAAGATATGGCTTTAGGCTTTCATGTGTCTGCACACTGTCCCACGGACATTTCTTCCGGAGTTCCCGGACAACTTCCATAAATCTGTCAAATTCCTGCATACGCCAGTTACCTGATTATTTCATGGAGTCAACCATATCCAGAACTGCCTTGCCCATGATGTCAGATTTCTCATCTGCATCTGCAAGGGAAGTTCCCTTAACGCCGTAGTAGAATTTAACCTTCGGCTCTGTTCCGGACGGACGAACGCATACCCATGCATCATCTGTCAGTTCATAGTACAGAACGTTAGAGTTCGGAAGTCCTGTAGGTTTCACTGCGCCTGTTGCCACATCTGTGATCGTGTCTGCCTTGTAGTCTCTTACAGCAACGACCTTGTGTCCTGCAAACTCTGCCGGCGGATTCTGACGCAGGGAGTTCATGATCTCCTGGATCTTCTGAAGCCCTTCGATTCCCTTCATGGTTACAGACTGGATCGCATCCTTGTAGTAACCAAACTGTTCGTACATCTCGATCATTGCATCCCAGAGAGTCTTGCCCTGAGTCTTGTAGTATGCAGCAGCTTCGCAGAGTGCCATTGTAGCTACGATCGCATCTTTGTCTCTTGCATATGTACCGATCAGGCAGCCGTAGCTCTCTTCAAATCCGAAGAGATAGCTTCCCTTGCCGCTCTGCTCGAATCCGAGGATCTGCTGTCCGATGAATTTGAATCCTGTCAGAACTTCGATCAGTTTTACGCCGTATCCTTTGGCGATCGCATCTGCCAGGTTTGTGGTAACGATGGTTTTGATCAGAGCGCCATCCTCCGGAAGACTTCCGTTGATCGCTTTCTTCTGGCTGATCTCATAGTTTGCAAGCAGGCAGCCTGACATGTTTCCTGTCAGATCATGATATTCGCCGTTCTTGTCCTTGACACGTACACCAAGACGGTCTGCATCCGGGTCTGTTGCCAGAACGAGGTCTGCATCTACTTCTTTGGCAAGTTTCAGTCCAAGTTCGAATGCCTCTGCTGCTTCCGGGTTCGGATAGCTTACTGTCGGGAAATCTCCATCCGGCAGTTCCTGTTCTTTGACAACGTAAACGTTCTCAAATCCAAGTTCTTTGAGGATTCTTCTTGCCGGGATGTTTCCTGTACCGTGAAGAGGTGTGTAAACAACCTTGAGGTTCTTGCCCTCAGCCTTGATCGCATCCATGTGAAGAACCTGTTTCTTAAGTTCTGCCATGTAAGCATCGTCTACTTCTTTGCCGATCACCTGGAACAGACCTGCTTTTTCTGCTTCTGCCTTGTCTATAGTCTTAACAGTATTCCAGTCAGAAATGGATTTAACTTCTCCCATGATTCCGCTGTCGTGAGGCGGTGTGATCTGTGCGCCATCTTCCCAGTATACCTTATATCCGTTGTATTCCGGCGGGTTATGGCTGGCTGTTACGTTGATACCTGCAACACATCCGAGGTGACGTACTGCAAAAGAAAGTTCCGGTGTCGGTCTCAGTGATTCAAAGATATATGCCTTGATTCCGTTTGCTGCAAGACAGAGAGCTGCTTCCTCGGCAAATTCCGGTGACATATGACGGGAATCATATGCGATCGCAACACCCTGTGATTTCTTGTCAACCTTTGCGATGTAGTTTGCAAGACCCTGAGTTGCTCTTCTTACTACATAGATGTTCATGCGGTTGGTTCCGGCTCCGATGATTCCACGGAGACCTGCGGTACCGAACTCCAGATCCATATAAAAACGTTCTTTGATCTCATTATCATCTTCTGCAATATTTTTTAATTCTTCCTTTGTCGCTTCATCAAAGTATGGGTTGGACAGCCACTGCTCATATACCTCTTTGTAATCCATACTGATATACCTCCCTGTTGATAGTATTTTCCAGTCTTTTTGTAAGACCATTGGTGCTTTATATTATACACCTCTTTGCGTAAAAAAGGAAGAGAAAACCGTACAGTTACAGTCAAATTTACCAATTTTTAACCTTGTTCCTGATAAAAAGCAATCAAAAAGGATAATTTTCGAGACATTTTGCTCCGAAGTTTTGCCAGGCTTCTTTCTGCCCTGTCAGCTTCTTTAACTTCTGCGTGTTTTTTTCTGAGATCCAGGCTTTGTTGTGGGAATAGTAATAGTTTGCCAGTTTCCAGTATTTTTCCGGATAAAGAAAGCGGATATGGATATTCTGCCATTCATCCTCCGAGATACTTTTTTCTTTGTGATAGGCACTGAGCATTTTCATTCCAAGCCGCACATCCCAGTTATATTTCTCAAGGATCTTTCGCATAAAACGGTACAGATCAGCCATCTGCACATCAAAGCCCCAGTGCTCAAAGCTGGTGACTGCAGTCTCTTTTCTGATCATAAGGACATTATGCTGGTTATACTCCCCGTGGCAGATCCAGCCGTTTTCTGTCACATCCTGTCGAAGTTTCGAATAGGCAGAATCTCGCAGAAGCCTCAGTGCCACGTCACCTTTTTCCAGATAATCCTCCACCGTCGCCAGATACAGTTTTTCGAACTGACAGGATGCCCCTTTTTTGCGGATAAATTTACGGATCTTTCGCAGTTCCTGATTATGTCTCTGATAGATATCTTCCAGTGAAGGTTCCATATAATCCTGAACCAGTGGAAGTTTCATATATTTATGCATCTGTGCCAGAGTCCGCACGCTCCGCAGGATATCCTCCTCCGACCTGGTATCGCACTCCCTTCCCTCATACCAGAACTGCAGTGTGTATGGGATATTATCACGGTCCCGGCTGACCAGATTTCCTTCTTTATTCGGAAGATAACGGTCAACCCGGCAGCCGGCAGCCGAAAGTCCCTCGAGAAGTTCCTGCTGCTTCTTAAGCTTCTTCTCCGTCCCCTTGAATTCTTTCAGGATAAAAAGCCCCTCCTCGCAGCGGCAGAGAAGCGCCCCCCGCGTGCGGGCTGTGGAGAGCACGGTCAGGCTGTACTGTTCCAGCGTACTGAGTCCATAATCATACAAATTAAAATCCCCCTCTTGTTTTTGTACCTTCTATCTTATGTACCCCTTCACGCAGAAATGCAAAAAAGACTGCCGCGGTACTGCTTCATGTGCAGCCGCAACAGCCTTAAGGATGTCAGATGAGTGACATTAATTTTTCTTTTGTATTATCCTCCGGAACATCCAGAACGTGCTCCAGAAGCCGGTTCAGGATCTCGCCAAGTTCCGGTCCCGGCTTGTATCCTGCCTGGATCAGATCTCTTCCGGTCACTGCCAGTGTCTTGAGGGAAACGCACTGATTCTGCTTCAACATTTCCTCATAGCAGGCTTTTACGCTCTCCTGCCGGGCAATCTTTTCATCACGGCGGTATTCGCTCTGTGCCAGCATATCTGCTTTCTGGACTTTAAGATATAATGGAAAAAGTTCCTCCCCGATCCTGTTCACAGCCCTTCTCACAGATTTCATCTGTCCCTCCGGTCTGTCGTCATGATAACGGATCAGATGGGAAACCTGCATGATCGTATCATTATCAAATTTCAGTCGGCGAAGGATCTGCTTCGACATCTCCTCACTTTTTACCGCATGCATTTTGAAATGATCCCGTCCGTTTTCGTCCGTGGTCTTCATAACCGGTTTCGCAATATCATGAAGCAGCATCGTCAGGCGCAGCACCTTGTCCGCCTCCACATAAAGAAGGCTGTGCAGGATATGCTCTCCAACGGTAAAGCAATGGTACGGGGTGTTCTGTTCCGTTTCCATGCAGCGGTCAAACTCCGGCAGAAATTCTTTCGTGATTCCTGTTTCATATGCCACACGGAGATAATCCGGATGCGGCGAGACAAGAAGCTTCACAAGTTCTGCCTGAATCCTCTCGGCACTGACATTCCGGAGATTCTGAGTCAGTCTGCTGATCCCCGCCTTCGTCTCTTCCTCGATCTCAAAACCAAGCTGTGCCGAAAAACGCACTGCCCTCATGATACGCAGTGCATCCTCATGAAAGCGCTCCAGCGGATCACCTACACAGCGGATGACCTTGTTCTGCATATCATCCATCCCGTGAAAAAGATCGACAATTCCCTCCTTCGGATGGTATGCCATGGCATTAATCGTGAAATCTCTGCGTTTCAGATCCTCTTCCAGACTGGAAGTAAACGTCACCTGCTTCGGATGACGGCCATCTTCATATTCACCGTCCACACGGTAAGTTGTCACCTCATAACCTTCCTTATCCATCATTACCGTGACAGTACCGTGCTGGAGCCCGGTATCTATCGTGCGTGGAAATAATTCCTTGACCTGATATGGAGAGGCAGAAGTGGTGATATCCCAGTCGTTGGGGCAGCGTCCCAGAATAGAATCCCGGACACAGCCTCCGACTACATAAGCCTCATGACCATTTTCATTTAAAACCCGCAGAATTTCTTCTGCATCGGATGGAATCGTTAATTTCATATTAGTATGCTCTTCCCCAGTAAACCATCTTCTTCGCCGGTTTTCCACAGCATACGCAGACATCGCTCAGATGCTCCTGTTCAAACGGCATACATCTGGATGTTGCCTGAACATCTTCTTTGATCTTGTCCTCGCACTCGCGGTTTCCACACCACATAGCTTTGACAAAGCCCGGTTTGTTGTTGATGGTGTCTTTGAATTCTTCGTAGTTTGTTGCAACATAAGTGTGAGCATCGCGGTGTGCACGTGCGCGCTCCAGCATTTCCTTCTGCATAAGATCAAGAACTTCCTGAACTTTGGACGCAAGTTCTTCAAAGGAAACGACATATTTCTCTCTTGTATCACGACGGCAGATAACAGCCTGTCCGTTCTCGATATCCTTCGGTCCACATTCGATACGAACCGGAATTCCTCTCATTTCCTGCTCTGCGAATTTGAATCCCGGGCTTCTGTCGGTGTCGTCTACTTTGACACGGATGCCAGCTGCCTTGAGTGCTGCAGACAGTTCATCTGCTTTCTCAAGAACGCCTTCTTTGCGCTGCTGGATCGGAATGATGACTGCCTGAGTCGGAGCGATTCTCGGAGGCAGGACAAGTCCGCTGTTGTCACCGTGAACCATGATGATCGCACCGATCATACGTGTTGTCATACCCCAGGATGTCTGGTGTACGTATTTCAGTGTATTGTCCTTGTCTGTGTACTGAATGCCGAATGCTCTGGCGAATCCGTCACCGAAGTTGTGGCTTGTACCGGACTGAAGTGCTTTACCGTCATGCATCAGGGACTCAATTGTGTAGGTAGCTACTGCACCTGCGAATTTTTCTTTGTCTGTCTTCTGACCTTTGATGACCGGGATAGCCAGAACTTCTTCGCAGAAATCAGCGTACAGGTTCAGCATCTGGATCGTTCTCTCCTCTGCTTCCTCTGCTGTTGCGTGTGCAGTATGACCTTCCTGCCATAAGAACTCTCTGGAGCGAAGGAACGGACGTGTTGTCTTCTCCCAGCGGACTACAGAGCACCACTGGTTGTATACCTTCGGCAGATCTCTGTGAGACTGGATATCTTTCTGATAGAAATCACAGAACAGAGTCTCAGAAGTCGGACGTACACAGAGACGCTCCTGAAGTTCGTTCAGTCCACCGTGTGTTACCCATGCTACTTCCGGTGCAAAACCCTCTACGTGGTCTTTCTCTTTCTGAAGAAGAGATTCCGGAATGAACATCGGCATGTATACGTTCTGTACACCTGTCTCTTTGAATCTACGGTCAAGTTCGTGCTGGATGTTTTCCCAGATCGCATAACCTGCCGGTTTGATCGCCATGCATCCTTTTACGCTTGTGTAACCGCACAGCTCTGCTTTTTTTACAACGTCAGTATACCACTGTGCGAAATCTTCTTCCATGGAAGTGATAGCTTCTACTAATTTCTTTGCCATGATTTTCTCCTTTTCTGTAAATGATTTTATATCAGATCAGAGGCTTCTGTGTATAAAAAAAGTCCTCTGATCCCGGTAAAGGGACCGAAGGACTTCGGCGGTACCACCCTAATTAGCAACTCCTGTATGCCAGAAAAAAATTGCTCTCTCAAGCTCCCTTAACGCTGGATCTACGCTGCACTTCACTTGTACAGAGCTCCGAGGCCGGTTCCACGATTCGCGCACAGAATCCTCACACCATATGGATTCCTCTCTGAGATTGCTCCTCATGTACTATTCTCTTCATCGCCGTTATCTTATTTATGCCAGAAAACTTCTGCATATTTGATATTTATTCTATTCGAAATATCTGGTGATGTCAAGAGTGATTTTACCTCACTCAACTGTAAAAGCACTCTCTCTGATCTGTTTTTTCTCAAACTGGTTATTATACTGCAGAATCTGATATTCGTTCAAAAGGGTCTGGTATTTCTCCGGAAGATCGTCCATAGTATACCAGTTTCCGTCTTTATCACACACTGCACCCACTCCGATGATCGGAAGTTCCTCTTTCAGATTAGCAAGGAACTGTTCATATTCCGTAAGCTGAACACCCGCTTTTTCGAGCATGCTGGATCCGAGGTAATTGCAGCTGATATCCTCTTCTTTTGTCTCAGACGGGTAATTTGTCCATATGATATATGGTGTAGTGTAAGTTATCTGAGATTCTATAGTTTCCAGACTGCTTTTCTTTTTGCCAAGGAGCTGTTCAAAAAAGCCATCCTCAAGCTGCGGCCAGTGATCTCCGAACATGACGATCATTGTTGGTTCGTCAACTTTTTCAAAATATGTGAGAAGATCCTTAAACGCGAGATCCGACTGTCTTGCAAGTGACAGATAAGTTTCTGCATACGGATATTCTTCATCATAATTTAATTTGACATCCGGTTCATAGTCTTCTCCATTTGTAGTTTCATCATAACCGCCATGGTTCTGCATCGTCACACAGAATGTAAAAAGCTTCTGATCCTCTTCTTTATCCTCATACATCTTAATTATTTTGTCATAGACAGTCGCATCACTGTAATAATGTTTACGGACTCTGTCACAAAATTCATCGCCCCAGTTCTCTATACTCAGGAATTCATCAAATCCCATTCTCACATACACCTTAGAGCGATTCCAGTTGGATGCATTGTTCGGATGCATTGCTACAGGTTCATAGTCCTGTGACCCCAGGATATCTGCCAGACCATACTCCGGATCCCTGACATAAAGTTCATATGGCTGGCAGGCTGCCGGGAAAAACTGAATGCTGTTTCCTGTCAGAGCCTCATATTCGGATCTCGCTGTTCCACCTCCAAATGTCGGTACATGCAGCTTACCATACGTCACATTCTTATTCAGGCTGTGAATAAATGGCAGAATTTCTGTATCCGTCTGAAGGTCACCTGTACTTTCAAAATCCGCAAGACTTTCATTCATGATCATGATAATATTCTGCGGAACAGTCTGGTTTCCTGCAGCTGTTTTCTTCTCTTCGGAAGTTTCTTTCTCATTTTCTGCCAGGATTTCATCTACTTTCTGCTGTGAATAACCATCTGGCTTTTCAACACTGATGTACCGCGCCTCAAGTAAAAGTGTGTATAAATACCCTTTCTGAGTATAGTCTTTGTTAACATTCCAGAGATTAACTCCCTGTGCATTCTTGAGAAGTGGAAGTGCCTGCACTGCTACAATAAAAAGTATTACCAGACTTCCCATACGGCAGATCAGATTTTTCCTGCTCTTTTTTCCAAGTTCCAGTTTCTGGAATACAAACTGGAAGATAAGGAATGCCGCCTCAAAAAACAGTATTATTTTGAGATGCCGCGGTACCGTGAAACTGTAATTTCCCATTACATCCGCTGCTGTTCCCATTCCCAGAACGTCCAGCAGCATAAATGCCTGCCCACGGAACATAACGACATAATAATTTACCAGTGTAATTACAGTCAGCAGTACTCCATATACCAGTACTGCCCATCGAATCTTCCGAAAGATGAGGATCAGTACAAAAAGCACTGCTATATAGATCCACATATTTTTTATGACATAATCTACCGGAATTTCTGTCAGTGATTTTACAACATTTCTGAACATTATATGTCCCAGTTGTTTCTGACCGCTCAGCCAGGTGATCATCTGCACAGCACAAAACATAACTACCGGTGATGCCACCAGCAGTAAAACACTTATAATATATCCGGGCAGGGAAGTTCTGCTTCCGGACTTAGCCTGTATGCTCTCTTTTTCTTCTTTCAAAATTTTCTCCTGTTCAGACAGTCAGATTGATCTCTCTGCCTGTCCGTTTGTATTTATAGTAACGTACTCCTGCCGCATCCAGCATTCGCTTGGACGCGATCACAGATGGTGTATTCTCGTATTTGTCACAGTCATAAACGATCGTCTTGATACCGGACTGAATGATTGCCTTGGCACATTCATTACACGGGAACAGGGAAACGTAAAGTTTCGCCCCTTCCAGGCTTCCGCCTCTGTAATTCAGAATCGCATTCAATTCGCTGTGCGTAACATACAGATACTTCGTATCCAGTGGTTCACCTTCCCTTGCCCACGGAAACTCATCATCAGAACAGCCCTTCGGAAATCCATTATAACCCATTGAAAGAATCTTGTTATCCTCACTTACGATGCAGGCCCCCACCTGAGAATTTGGATCCTTCGACCGCATGCCTGAAAGCATTGCCACACCCATAAAATATTCATCCCAGGAAATATAGCCTTTTCTTTTTTGATTATACATCTTCTGTAAAAACCTCCCCCGCAAATTTTGTTATTGCTGACAATAGCCAAATTTTACCGGCTTCCTGATATTCCAGAAAGCCGGCAGTAATTTTTTGTATATTTTATGATCGCGATTTATACTTCTGGATTCACATCCACGATATCTGTATCTTCTTCCATCTGTTTGATCCTGCGGATATGACGTTCCTCCTCAGAAAACGGAGTGTTCAGGAAAGTATCTACGATCTTGACCGCAAGTCCCGGGCCTACAACTCTTCCACCCATTGCAAGGATGTTTGCATTATTGTGAAGTCTTGTTGCCTCTGCACTGAAGCAGTCAGAACACAGTGCTGCACGGATTCCCTTGAATTTATTTGCTGTGATGGAAATACCGATTCCGGTTCCACAGATAAGGATTCCCTTATCACAGTCACCACTCTGGACAGCGATTGCCACTCGCTTTGCATAGATTGGATAATCTGTAGATTCCAGACTGTCACATCCGAAATCTGTATATTCCAGATTATGCTCCTCCAGATATTTGATGATCTCCTGTTTCAGTTCGTAACCGCCATGGTCACATCCTAATGCTATCATTTCTCTTCCTCCTGTGTCTTGATAATTTTGTGTCCGGCCGCCTTGAGAAGCCGGTTCATGATTGCCTGACCCATCCTTGGTGTATAGAAAGCTTCTGAATAGATCACATTGACCTGCGCCTCATCAAAATCTCTCAGTACCCCATAAAGATGGTGTGCAATCGTCTCTTCTTCTTCTCTGCTGCCTATGCTTAAAACCAGTCCGTCTGCGTACTGATCTTTCGTCTCGTCTGTCGCGATAATTCCTGTCTTCAGCCCGGTTGATGCCGCTTCACGGGTCAGACGGTTGATGCAGGCGATCACCTCATCCTGCGGTCCTTCTACAATGGACAGATCTGCCTTCGGTGCATAATGCCGATACTTCATTCCGGGTGCTTTCGGATGTACACTGCTGTCAGTGATCAGAAGACCTCTGTCCATACGGACATCCCCCAGTGTATCCTTAAGCATCTCAAGCGAAATATAGCCAGGTCTTAAGACTACCGGTACATCCTCGGTGAAATCAACGATCGTAGATTCCAGACCGATACCGACCTGTCCCCCGTCAATAATCATCTCAATCGCATCACCCAGGTCCTCCTCGACATGCTCTGCCATCGTAGGACTCGGTCTGCCTGAAGTATTCGCGCTCGGTGCTGCCACAAAACCACCGGCAGCTTTAATCAGTTCCTGTGCAATACGGTCGCTCGGGAAACGTACTGCCACACTATCAAGCCCTCCCGTAGTCTCCTTCGGCACAATATCTGCTTTTGGCAGGATCATGGTCAGCGGTCCCGGCCAGTATTTCTCTGCAAGGATACGTGCGCCCTTAGGAATCTCTGTCGTGATTTTTGCCAGATCGTCGATGTCTGCGATATGCACGATCAGCGGATTATCGGAAGGTCTGCCCTTCGCCGCATAAATCTTCATGGATGCTTTCGGATCCAGGGCGTTGCCGCCAAGTCCGTAAACTGTTTCCGTAGGAAAAGCGACAAGACCGCCCTCCTTTAATATCTTTCCTGCTTTTTGTATGGCTTCCATATCCAGATGCTCTGCATCCATTGCCACAACTTCCGCTTTCATTTCTGTATGTCCTCTCATTCTGTTTCGTTACTGTCCACTCCGTTCAGTTTTACTGAAGGATGTAGATTTTTCCATGATTTTCTCATGTGCTCTATTATAGTAGATTTCTGTGAAATGTACAACAGGCGATTTTGACGCATAATCATCTGATTTATAGGGTTATTTCTCAATCTTCACAATATAGGTCTCATAATCCGGATCCTGATATACGATCTCACCAAGGCTTTCCAGCCCTGCATTATTAAGGTTCTCGCCATATTTTTCTCTCTCACAGGAGCCTACAAAGATATAGGAAATATCATATTTCTCAATCAGCTCCTGAATTCTCGCAGTGTCTGTCGAAGTGTAGATAGTCTCGATTTCGCCGGATTTCTCATTCAGGTCAGCTACGTCATTTCGCCACAGCCATTCATGTACATACCATCCCATGACTGTCGGAAGACCGGTCATAGCGGAAACTCGTTCGTATTCAGAATAGCTGTCGCCGTTTGCCTCCAGCACTACCGGAGAACCTTCGATGTTTTCTTTGAGCCATTTGATCGCACCGACATCCTCAACATAATCTGTCTCCAGGAAAGCCGTCGCATTCAGTCCTTTATACTGGGATGGATCCAAAACCTGTCCAAACCAGGAATTTACGCTTCTTCCAAAATATCCGCAGGTCCACAGAAGAAGAACCAGCCCGATCGCTGCGATCGCTTTGAGAATCTTTTTGCGATTCACGATCAGCAGGCGGAAAATCACGTATGCCATCGTCATTCCAAACATGATATACGCCTGATAAGTCAGCTTGAACATGGTGTTCGCACGGGCATTTCCGTTCTCATAAATATCACGGACATAAACCAGTTCCGGGATCGCCACAAGTCCGATCGCACACAGTCCCATAATTACCGCAAACAGGTCCGGCGTGCGGACTGCTTTCATCAGCCGGTACAGAGATTTATGCTCCAGTCCTTTGAGTTTCTCCACGATCAGCGAAATTACAAATACAAGCGTCATAACTGTCGGAAGTCCCCACAGGATCAGAAGCTGGTGTGGAAGGGAGTGATTCTGTGCCAGTCTCACGCCCTGCACCATTGTTGTAAACTGTAAAGTAAACGGCAGGATGATCACTGTCGCAATGGCAAAGATCTCGACTGCCTGTGCTGCTGTCACTGCAGCGATCCGCCTGATATCACCCTTAAGGCAGATAATATTCATAAACAGAACCGTTCCGCCGGTCACAACATAATAGATAACGAAATCCCAGTAGTTTGTCCAGTGGAACATTCCAAGGAGCATTGCCGCTGCAAGGATCTGCGGCATCAGAAGCTGCTTCATCCAGAATTTCTTCCGGCCCTGTTTTTCCACAGACGGTGTCGTATTCCGTACTTTCTTCATCCATGCATACAGAAGTCCCAGAAGAAGCAGGACAAACATAATATTTACCACATGTGCATGGAGATCTCCTAATACAAATGAATAGCACGGAAATTCATGGATCGTCTTATCCGGCACATCCGGATTAAATCCAATATAGCGTGTCGCATCCGGAAACCAGTAGCTGCTCACTTCCTCGCCCTTTAATTTCTGGATCAGCGGAATAATCTGTGCATAGACAACATAATGCATATTTCCTGCAATGGAAACTGCCAGACCTGCAAGGAAGCCTGTGATGGACGGAAGATTCTTCTTCCATCCTGAAACTCTGCCCTGCATGTCCAGAGTCATCTGGTGTACCAGCGAAAACGGAAGTACAAAAGCAAACGCTGCCACAAAAGTACGCATCAGATTGTATGTGAGTTCTACTTTCGTTCCGGAAAGCTTCGTCAGAAATACGGCGAAATACTGACCGCCATAATAATAGTTGATCTTGCCCTGGGAATACCAGAGATCGGTTGCCGGAAGTGTCTTGCTTCGCATCATGGCTTCCATGAAACCATAGTCCATAAATTTCTCTGTCCCGTGTGCTGCCGGATGAAATCCTGCCAGATAGGTCCACAGAAGAAATACGGCAAAAAACAGAATCTCCTCTGCATAAACAAGATCCAGATTTTCGATCGGCAGGCAGTCATATCCCTGTCTCCGCTGTCTTTCATACAGAAAAATGCAGACAACGCCAAATGCCGCCGTAATTCCCACACAGGTAACAGTCGTGAATTTCAGTATTCTGATGGATACCAGAAACCATGTCAGGAATCCTGTGATCGTGATGGAAACAACCTTTGAAAACATCCATCCCTTATCCGCAAATCCCCGGAACAGCCGTCCTGTAACCGCCATTCCCACAATCCCCAGTACTCCTGCAAGCAGATACCAGGTCCAGAATGTCCACACATCTCCTTTGAGAAGGAACGCAGACAGCGCCACAAGAAAGGCTGCCGGTATGACTCTTATTATTGTTTTTTTAATCATTTCAGGTTTCATAAATTCTTATTCTCCCATCCTCTGACTGGTATACAAGACGAAATGCCTCTGCAATCGTATCTTCTCTGCATTCCGTTTCTTCAAACGTCATTCCATCTTCGAATAAAATATAGGTGATTTTCTCCTGCTTTACAAGTTTTTTCACAGTATTTTCATCAGTTGAATTGTAAATTGTTTTTGCGATGTCCGCGCGTCTGTATGTGTCATAACCCGCTGACCATGCATAATACGGCCATCCCATATACATCATGACACCCGCCATTGTCACCTCATTGATGCTGTATTCCGGTGTCAGGATCAGATCTTCACTCGTCAGATTCTCTGCCAGCCAGTCTGTCAGTGCACTGTTCAGATTTACCGACACCCTTCTTCCCGGGCCATTGTCCCTGACAATGATCACAAAATCATAGATACCGGTGATCGTCAGGCAGATGGCGAGTACAACTGCTGCCAGTTTCCGCCAGATCCCCTTCTGGAACAGTTTCACAAATGCCCATCCCCAGAACATTGCCACAAATGCGTAGGAGATCATAATATATTTCTGGTTTACCGCAATATCCGGTGTCAGCGAAATACAAAATGCGAAAATCAACGGAAAGAGAAAACTTGTCAGAAGCACTCTCTGTCTGCGGTCTTTCAGAAAATACAGAAGTACCAGTGCGCCAAGAAAAAAAACTCCGCTCATCTGCAAAAGGAACCACAGTACCCCGTGCAGTGATTTGTCCTCTGCCAGAAATCCCCAGTAAAACGAAGTACTTACCGCATCGCCCCAGATAAAAACTTTCGCCTGAAGCTCTGCAAAAACAACTGCTGCTATGGCAGTCACAAGATAATCAAGCTTTCCGTCGGAGAACGCCGCAAATCCAAACAGGATCAGAAGTCCTCCGATCACAGCCGCTCCATTCCAGAAAGAAGTCAGCCCCAGCATCATACCTGCCATTAATGCATTTTCGAGGTTACGGCTTTTCCATGCCTCCCTGCTGAATATTCTTCCGGTCAGCCAGTTCCAGTCTTTCTCCTCATGTGCACAGCCTGCGTCCACCCAGTCCAGAAACATCCACAGAGCCAGTGTAACGATCAGAAGTCCAAATGCCAGGTGTCTCTGATTCAGATAAACATTAAAATTCCAGAGTCCCCAGTTTTCATTTGGCGTATAACCGATAAAGTTCATATTATTCCTGAACGTTTCCATAAGATCCCCTGCCTGAAGATGCTCCAGCACAAAATGAAAGAACGTCAGTGCACTTCGAAAGAAGAAAAAAACGATCGTCATTACAGAAGCTGCAAAACTTCCGGTAATCCGCAGTGCCAGATTATAAAGCATCATCAGAAATGCCAGTAATGCCAGAATACTGACGATATTATAGGCAAAATCCAGCCGCAGTCCAAGGAATTCCAGATTTCCTACAAGAAACTGAAACATAAAATGATATTTTACATCCTGACCGCCAAAATGTGGATACTGCGTTGGAAAATTGTTTCCAAGAGAGAAAGACCTCATCATCGCTGTATGCGGTGCATAGTCTCCATAAACCGTATAGCCGGAATAAAGGACACCGTCTTTTATGTAAAAAACATAGAACATGATCCATGTAAGAAATATAGCAAGGATCACAAGCAAAATCAGTTCCTTCCGGAATTGTTTCTTATCGTGGATCAGAGCCTGTTCATATTCTGACAGAATCGAATTCTCTTTTCGATAACGTCTGCCGTACAGAAGGGCCAGAAAAACAGCCGCTCCTGCCATCACTGCCAGATTTCCATAAATAAGTGGTTTCTCCGCTCCAAGTGCGCTTGCCGCCCAGGAAATCATATAAGTGATCCATCCAAAGATCAAAAGTCCGGTTCCCAGGGCTCCGGAAGCCAGAATCCAGAACTGATTTGTACGGGTACTCTTATTCCTGTTTCCAGAGACGAAAAACATGCCTGCCACTTCTTTTCCGATCAATATTGCCAGCAGACAGTAAATAATTCCTAACATATCCTATTCCTCCGGGATCGTACTTTCTGTATCATAATTCCTGTATTTTATCCTGCACTTACTTTTCTTACGATCCTCTAGTCAGTATAACAGAATACGAAATCAATAGCAAAAAAGTTTTATACTTTTCGCAAATATGTCACAATTCCATCTGTCAGTGCATCCGCTACCTTCTCCTGATATTCTTCTGTCTGGAGAAGATCTGCTTCATCTGGATTGGTCAGGAATCCGCACTCTGCGATCACCAGTACTCCTTTGCTTCTTTTGAGGAGATAGTAGCTCGTATTTCCTTTGATCTCCCGTGGCCGTTCAACTTCAAGTGTCGTATTCAGACTTTCCTGCAGATCTGCTGCCAGTTCTTTCCCTTCACCGGACGTTTCATAATAAAAGACCTGCGGTCCCTTTACGCTGGGATCATGGTAGCTGTTCTGGTGGATGCTCACAGTCAGCACAGGTGCAGTTTCATCAATCAGTGCGATCCTTCTCTGCATATCCTGGGCTTTTTTGTTCTGGGCTGAATCATCGTAGAGTCCCTGATCCGATTCTCTTGTCAGAACAACTGTATAACCTTTTTCTTCCAGTTTTTCCCTGAGAAGAAGGCTCACTGACAGGTTGATTCCTTTTTCTTCCAGTCCGTCTATACCGATCATGCCAGGGTCACTTCCGCCATGTCCAGGATCCAGTACGATTACATTCCCTTTCTGTTCTGCCTCTTCGGAATTCATCCAGACAGACACCGTCGCAGCCTGTCTGGACAAAAAATAAAAACATATCAGCAAAAAGCACGCCATTATCAGTTCCATTACACATTTTTTCAAAAAGAACACACCCTTTTGCATATTCTCTTTATGTATATGCCCGGGTGCGCTCTCTTATAAACAGAATCTGTTACTGTCCGCTTCGTTCACAGTAACTGTGTGTATTGCATCTTTATTCATATTTTACGATCTCTTTCTTCAGCCTCTTCATGATCCGTTTCTCAAGTCTGGAAATGTAGGACTGGGAGATTCCAAGAAGATCTGCAACTTCTTTCTGGGTCTTTTCCTTGCCTTCTGCATTGTTGAGGCCAAAACGCAGTTTGATGATCATCTGCTCCCGCGGAGAAAGCTTGTTGATCGCCTTTCCGAGAAGTTTGATCTCCACTTCATCCTCCATCCTGCGTGAGATCACATCATCGTCTGTTCCCAGAATATCCGAAAGAAGAAGTTCATTTCCATCCCAGTCCACATTCAGCGGCTCATCGATGGAAACTTCCATCCTGGTCTTGCTGTTCCTGCGAAGGTACATCAGAATCTCATTCTCAATACATCTGGAAGCATAGGTTGCAAGTTTGATATTTTTGACCGGATTAAACGTATTGATCGCTTTGATAAGACCTATGGTACCGATCGAGATCAGATCCTCCACACCTACTCCTGTGTTATCAAATTTCTTGGCGATATAGACAACCAGCCTTAAATTATGTTCAATCAGGATTGCCTTGGCTTCCTGGTGCTGATCTGTATCCAGCTTGCTGATCACATATGCTTCTCTCCTCGGTTCCAATGGTGCCGGGAGGACATCGCTGCCTCCAATATAATAAACTTCTCTCGGTCTCGTAAGTACCAGTCTCTGAAAAAACTGAAACGGATTATAATCCACGCCTGCTGCTGATCTTGTCATAATCTGCCCCTCCTAACGCAATAATCTGGAATTCAACAATAGCTTATATTCCTTGCCCAAAGCGGAGGATTCAAATGTCAGAGCAAAAACCGGTTCTGCTATATGAATCACATCTCCGGGAGTATGGATGCACAGATCGTCTAATCTCACAGCAAGAAACGTCTGTGGGTCTTTTCCCACTGTCTTAAGTAACAGATAGTGTGGTTTCAGACCTGCGATCTCTGTGCTTTTCAGGTTCTCCGGATCTCCATTGAGGTTCTTCAGTGCCTCTGCATGTTCCTTCGGCAAAATCTTCGCAAGAAGTTCTGCCTCCATGATCGATACCGGCTTGCCGCTTATTGGATCTTCCAGCAGGTTTCCACTGTCATAAAGTCCGTAAGCCGACTGTACTCTGCCCTGATAGCCAAACGTCACCGGATAAATATTCCGTCTGCCCGCCCGGATCGAGTCCGCTGCAAAAAGAAATGCACTGCTGCCTGTGTACACCACAAACACGCATAACAGAAAAACTTTGATCGTAAGTGTTCTCTCTCTTGAAACAGCTTCCCAGAATCCACCACATAAGAACGCAGTCAGGTACAACATCAGAAATGCTTTGAGGAGCAATGCTCCCTTCTGGATCTTAAGCCCGATCCGAAGCATCACCAGTGCACAGAATCCATGGAGTGCCACTGTCAGTACAGGAGTGTTTTCCGAAGGAATACAGAGGATCAGGCAGGAACCAAATGCGCCCAGAGCAGCCGCCGCAAAGCATCGTCTGCGCCCCGCACGACACCGCAGGAACCATCCCACCAGACGGAGGAGAAGATAATCCATCAAAAGATTTGCCGCAAACACAACGTCTATGTAGATCTCCTGATACATAAATCCAAACCTCCCCAAAGAAAAAAGCCCTCTGAACCTGTATAAATCCTTCACTTTGGTAAGTGAGCTAATTATAGTGGACAAAGGGCGCAGATTTTGTCAAAACAGGGAGACAGATTCACAGAACTTCTCGTGCCTTATCGACAGAATAGAAACGTTTTTGCATCATAATGAAATTTTCGTAGAAAAAGCAAAAAGAAAGAGAGGACTTCGCATCCTCTCTTTCGATAAAACATTTGTTATTTATTATTTTTTCTCTTCCTGAACTTCGATCTTGCGGATCGTTTTGTTCTTGATCTCTTCTTTGATCGCGCTCATGAAATCTCCGAGGTCTTTTATTCCTTCATCGCCAAGGTAACGGCTTCTTACGGAAACTTTGCCCTCTTCCTCTTCTTTTGCACCAACAACGAGCATGTATGGAACTCTCTCAAGACGAGCTTCACGGATCTTGTATCCCATCTTCTCAGAACGTCTGTCAACGGAGCAGCGGATTCCTTCTTCTTTCATCTGTGCTTCTACTTTGTCAGCATAAGCGTTGAATTTCTCGGAAATCGGGATCACACGAACCTGCTCCGGACACAGCCATGTCGGGAACATTCCTGCGTATTTTTCGATCAGCCATGCAAGTGTTCTTTCATAGCATCCCATGGATGTACGATGAATGATACACGGACGTTTTTTGTCACCGTTTTCGTCGATGTAGTACATATCAAACTGTTCAGCAAGAAGTGCATCCCACTGGATTGTGATCATGGTATCTTCTTTGCCATATACGTTCTTTGCATTGATGTCGACTTTTGGTCCGTAGAAAGCTGCTTCTCCGACATCCTCTGTGAATGGGATGTTCAGTTCTTCGAGCATCTGACGAATATCTTCTTCTGTCTCATTCCATACTTCCGGATCACCGATGTATTTTTCTCTGTTGTTCGGATCCCATTTGGACAGATGGTAGGTTACATCCTCCTCAACTCCAAGTACCTGCAGACAGTACTGTGCAAGTGCGATACAGTCTTTGAATTCTTTTACCATCTGGTCTGGTCTTACGATCAGATGTCC
This sequence comes from Blautia sp. OM07-19, assembly GCF_003481595.1. Classification (NCBI taxonomy): domain Bacteria; kingdom Bacillati; phylum Bacillota; class Clostridia; order Lachnospirales; family Lachnospiraceae; genus Blautia; species Blautia sp. OM07-19. The sequence continues at coordinate 462,272 of NZ_QULA01000001.1, read as the reverse complement.
CTCAGAGATTGTAAACTGACGAACTCGTGTCAGGCCGTGCATCTCACCGGAATCCTCGTTACGGAACAGTGTGGATGTCTCGCCGTAACGCAGCGGCAGATCACGGTAGCTGTGCTGTTCTGCTTTGTATACATAGTACTGGAACGGGCATGTCATCGGACGAAGTGCAAATACTTCTTTGTCTGTCTCTTCATCACCGAGAACGAACATTCCGTCTTTGTAATGATCCCAGTGTCCGGAGATCTTGTAGAGATCGCTCTTTGCCATCAGAGGAGTCTTGGTTCTTACATAGCCACGTTTTGTCTCCTCATCTTCAATCCATCTCTGCAGTTCCTGCATCATGATAACACCGTTTGGCATGATAAGCGGAAGTCCCTGACCGATCACATCTACAGTTGTGAAGATCTTCATCTCACGACCAAGTTTGTTGTGGTCACGTTTCTTTGCTTCTTCCATCTGCTCCAGATGTTCTTTGAGCTCATCCTTTGTAGCGTATGCTGTTCCGTAGATACGTGTCAGCATAGCGTTTTTCTCGCTGCCTCTCCAGTATGCGCTGGAAGAAGAAAGAAGTTTGAATGCTTTGACAGGTTTTACGCTCATCAGGTGCGGTCCTGCACAGAGGTCTGTCCAGTCTCCCTGTGAATAGAAGGAGATTTCTGCATCTTCCGGAAGATCTTCGATCAGTTCTACTTTGTAAGGTTCGTTTTTCTCTTTGAAGTATGCGATCGCATCTTCTCTGGATTTGGTGAAACGTTCGATCTTTGCGCCTTTTTTGATGATCTTCTTCATTTCTTTTTCGATCGTATCAAGGTCCTCACGGGAGAATGGCTCGTGATCGAAATCATAATAAAATCCTGTATCAATAGAAGGTCCGATGGCAACTTTGGCTTCCGGATATAAGTTCTGTACTGCCTGTGCAAGTACATGGGAAGCTGTATGACGAAGAACAGCAAGTCCCTTCTCGTCCTTAGCTGTCAGAATGTTCAGTTCGCAGTCGCTGTCAAGAACTGTACGGAGATCTACAACCTCTCCGTTTACTTCTCCTGCACATGCTGCGCGTGCCAGTCCTTCGCTGATGTCATAAGCGATGTCAATTATGGATTTTGCTTCGGAATATTCTTTTTTGGATCCGTCTTTCAGTGTGATAATCATAGTTTTGAACTCCTTTTGTGTTTGAATAAATCTGTAAGTTTTTTCCACAGGGACGAGCTGACTTCTGATTCATTTGATAAATAAAAAAGTCCCTTACAATACATCTCTGCACTGTAAGGGACGAATATGATCATAGCATACGATACTCGCGGTTCCACCCTGCTTGCTGTAACTGTCATACGGCAGTCTCAGCCACTCTTATAAGATGATAACGGAATCACCGGACCGGATTAGGGCCACTCGGAGATGGTCTTCGACTGCTTCCAGCTGAAATACTCTCAGCAAATGTATTCCTCTCTGGAGCCTTCCACAGTTTACTCTTCTCGTCAACGTGTTTCTTATTTATTCTGTAGTTTATTATATCCGCACGTTTTCCGTTTGTCAATGGGTGATTTTGTTTTTTGGTAAGACCGATTTAAATAACGCGGAGTCCGCCATCTGCCAGCATGCAGCGTCTTCTTCTGGTGAAGCTTCTTGCACAGGTCAGGCCTTCACCGGTTGGTCCTGCAATTGTCATAGTCGTATGACCTTCACCGCCGATTCCGACACCGACAAGCGTTGCTGCATTTTTGGTAAAGATGGTTGTTTCGATTTCTTTTGCAAATCTTGTCATATGGTCTACGTTCTTGGAGAACATGGATGCTGTGTGGCGGTTTCCGTTTTCTGCAACTACAGCATATTTTACACAGTCCTCAAAAGTCTTGCAGCGGACGATCGGCATGATCGGCATCAGCTGTTCTACAAGTACAAATGGATGATCATGCGGTACTTCACAGAGAACCAGCCTGGTGTCTGCATCTTTGATTCCGATACTTTCAAGAATCAGAGAAGCGTCCTTGCCGACCCATTTCTTGTTTACGGAATATTTGCCGTCTTTTTCCAGGAAAACAACTTTGAGAAGCTGCTCTGTCTCCTGCGGAGTGATCAGGTGTGCACCGCAGGCACACATCTTGCGGATCAGCTCATCTGCCACATTGTCCATAACGAAGGTTTCTTTTTCTGCCAGACACAGAAGGTTATTATCAAAGGATGCCCCTCTGTAAATCTCAGATGCTGCTTTGTCAAGATCAGCAGTGTCATCTACTACAACCGGAGGATTTCCGGCTCCTGCACCGATGGTCTTTTTGCCGGATTTAAGAAGTGCATTTACCATTCCCATGCCTCCGGTACCAACCATCAGACGGATCTTCGGGCTGGCAGTCAGTTTGTTGACTGCTTCCATATCCGGCTTTCTCTGCATGGTGATGAGGTTTGCAGGACCTCCGTTCTCTACGATTGTTTTGTGCAGGATCTGCAGGCAGACAGCGCAGACTTTCTTTGCACCCGGATGTACGTTGAATACAACAGCATTTCCGCCGCCGATCATGCTGATGGTGTTATTGATGATGGTTTCTGTTGGATTTGTAGACGGTGTAATTGCACCGATAACGCCAAACGGAGCCTGTTCTTCGATCATAAGACCGGAATCACCGGAAATCGCATCTGTTACAAGACATTCCACACCCGGTGTCTTGTCGATAACGGCAAGGTTCTTGGTGATCTTATCCTCATAACGTCCCATACCGGTCTCTTCGTGGATCATTTTTGCGAACATCGGGGCATTTTCTCTTGCCACAACACGGATTGCCTCGATAATGCGGCGTCTGTCTTCTACTTTGTAATTCATGTACCAGTCTCTCTGTGCGATGTATGCGGCATCAATTGCATCGTTTACGTCCTCAAATACACCCTGGTCACTCTTACAGGAAATATCCAGATTTGTTTTCATTAGAACTTCTCTGACTATGTTTTTGATCATGATCTCATCCATGGATCGTTTTCTCCTTTCGCCTTTCTTTATTCTTCTTTATCCTGTTAAAAACGCCTCTGTCCGGAATATCCAGGCAGAGGCATTTAAAACTGCTTGACGTAGCGGCCGCTCATGTATCGCGGTCTTTCTTTATTTGATTATTTTACAGTAGGAAGAATTTTTTCTACGTCAGTGTGCGGTCTTGGGATTACGTGAGTTGCTACTAACTCACCAAGTCTGGATGCAGCTGCGCTTCCGCTCTCTACGGCTGATTTAACAGCTCCTACATCTCCACGAACCATAACTGTTACCAGTCCGGATCCGATTTTTTCTGTTCCGACAAGTGCAACGTTAGCTGCTTTACACATCTGGTCTGCTGCTTCGATCGCTGCTGTAAGTCCTCTGGTTTCTACCATTCCTAATGCTTCCTGTGTCATGATGATCTCCTCCTAATCTCTCTTACATTTCCGGTTTGAATAATACTTTTGTGAACACTTCTGTTCTGTTAAACATCATTTCAAATACTTCTTTGCAGTCCTCCAGACGAACACGATGTGTGATCAGTGGATTTACATTCATCTGACCTGTGCTCATGAATTCAAGTCCGCTCTTCCACTCGTTGATCGGCAGTGGATTGATAGAAGAGTTCCAGCTTCCGTGGATGGTAAGCTCACCACGAAGGATAGCCTGAATTACTTTGTTTGGATAAGTTACGTCGTCGTATGTAATACCGCCGTATACAACTTCACCGTTCTTCTTGCAGGATGCTACCGCCTGAACGTGTGTGATCTTGTTTCCGGCAAATTCAATTGCGATATCTACGCCTTCACCGCCTGTCAGTTCTTTGATCGCTGCCACAGCGTCTGTCTTCATTCCGTTTACGCCAGCTGTTGCGCCAAGACGTTTTGCAAGTGCAAGTTTATCGTCTGCAACATCTACTGCGATAACCTTTGTGCAGCCAAGTGCACGGAGCCACTGAACACAGATAAATCCGATTGCGCCAAGTCCGAAAACTGCTGCTGTCTTGCCAGCTTCCATACGGCATTTACGAACTGCGTGGAGACCAACAGATACAGGGTCTGTGAAGGAACCTTCTTCATAATCTACGTTGTCCGGTAATTTCAGGCAGTTTGCAGATTCTACAACTACATATTCTGCCATGGCACCATCTCTTCTTGATCCATAGTAATCATAGTGATCGCAGAGGTGGGACTGTCCAACTTTACAGTACTGGCATTCGCCGCACGGGATCAGAGGCATAACGGAAACTCTGTCACCTACTGTCAGGTTATTCTTTACTTTATCGCCGCAGTCTACGATCTGGCCTGCAAATTCATGTCCGATCGTTGTCGGGAAATGGTAAGTTCCTTTTACCATTACCCGCGGAATATCAGATCCGCAAACACCGCAGCTTTTTACTTTGATCAGTACCTGTGTATCTTTCTCAATATGAGGAACGTCTACCTCCACACATCTGATATCTTTTGGAGCAAATAAACGAACCGCTCTCATTTTCTGTGCCATTTATATGCCATCTCCTTTTCTTACTTATACTTATTAGTATGTACTTTTGCTTGTCTCACCTTTTGCAATTGCAACTCCGGCACTTGTTCCCAGTCTGTTTGCACCTGCTGCGATCATTGCCTTTGCATCTTCCGGTCCTCTGACACCGCCGGATGCTTTCACTCCCATATCCGGTCCTACAGTCTTTCTCATCAGTGCAACGTCCTCAACAGTTGCTCCACCTGTGGAGAATCCTGTAGATGTCTTAACAAAGTCTGCACCGGCTTCTTTGGCGATCTGGCAAACCCGAACTTTTTCTTCGTCTGTCAGAAGGCAGGTTTCGATGATAACTTTGACGATGGCTCTTCCATGAACGGCAGTTACAAGATCAGCGATATCTTTCTTTACGAACTGCCAGTTTCCAGATTTGATCTTGCCGACATTTACTACCATATCTACTTCATTGGCACCGTTTTCTATTGCTTCGTTTGCTTCAAAAATTTTGGATTTTGTGGTAGTTGCTCCCAGAGGAAAACCGATTACTGTACACACTTTTACCCCGCTTCCACGAAGCTCCTCATAGCATAATGGAACATAACATGGGTTTACGCACACAGAACAAAAATGATATTCCTTTGCCTCCTGGCATAATTTTTTGATCTGTTCTTCACTTGCATTCTGTTTCAGCAGTGTGTGGTCGATCATTCCGGCTACGCTTCCGGCTGTATTAAAGGATGCACTGACTCCGCCCTGATTCTGCATAGTTTTCAGAATCTCCGTCGTAATCTTACTGACTAACTGTTCCATCTCCATAGCTTATTCCTCACTTTCCATTTGTAATTGCTTGTATATGGTAAACTCCCTTCTGCAAGGGTCTTACTCTCGTTTACTTACTTCGATGATCTTTCGGAATTTCTCCGGTTTCAGGCTGGCTCCTCCGATCAGGAATCCATCTACTCCCGGGCAGCTTCCAATGTCTGCGGCATTCTTCTCATTGACACTTCCACCATACAGAAGCGGGATATCGCTTCCGGTGAGTTCCGAAAGAACTGCCTTAAGATATCTGTGTGTTTCTGTGATTTCTTCCGTAGAAGCACTTACACCGGTTCCGATCGCCCAGATCGGTTCATATGCGATCTGTATGTATGGAATCCTGTCTGTCGAAAGTCCCTCCAGGTCTTTCTCAAGTTGTTTTCTTAATACATTCTTCCACTGTCCGCTCTTTCTCTCTTCCAGATTTTCACCGATGCAGAGCATTACGGAAAATCCTTCTTTGAGTGCCGCCTGTATTTTCTTCTGAATCTCTTCATCCGTTTCGTTGTAGTAGCTGCGGCGTTCGGAATGTCCCACCAGCAGACAGTCACAGCCGAGTTCTTTAATCATAGGAAGAGAAATCTCTCCTGTATATGCCCCGCTTTCCTTATAGTGGAAATTCTGCGGTCCATAGATAATCCCTCTCTTACGGAACTCTCCTGCAAGAACTGCCAGGGTTGTATACGGCGGAAAGATCATTACCTTACCGTCGACCGGTCCCAGTTTCTCCAGAAATTCCATGCCTTCTCTGACCGTCATATTCATCTTCCAGTTTCCTGCAACGATCAGGGATCGGTTCATATATCTGGCTACTGTCTCCCGGATGATCTGGTCCAGATTCTTCTGTTCCATAGATCCTCCTTCCTGCCTTACAAAAGCAGGCAATTTTGTATTTACCTTTTGCATTAGTTTACAAATGTTCCTGCGTTTATATCATTTGTAACTTCTGTGCTTATCTTAGCACAAAGGTTCTTACATGTCAACTGCCCATTTGTCCAACTTCTTCAAAAAATCCTCATCTTCAGTAACTACTTTGACTGGCTGATCGTAGTCCAGTGCCATCAGGCCAAGAATTGACTTCGCATCTGCGATCTGGTTATGATCCGTATGCACACCTACATCACTCCTGCATTTGCATGCAAGGTTCATAAAGTCTCTTAAGTCATTTGCCTCTGTCAGTTTGATTAATCGGTACATGTTCTTCCTCCTACTGTGTATAACATTTATTAATAAAAGAAAATCTGGTCAAAAAAGGCCGGTCAAATCCATGACCAGCCTTTTCCTGCAAAATTTTCTATTATTTCATTGCTGCGAAAGCAAGGCTGTCGTCTACATAATCGGCTACATTACTGCTGTCAATAACGCCAGTACCTGCATCTACAAATTCGTCATAATCTTCCCCATTCAGAACTTTGAGAGTTGTGTTCATAGCAACTTTCAGCAGAGAACCTGGGTCATTCATGGTTGTGATGGAATATTTACCATCCTGGATAGCCATAACAGCTTCCATAAGTCCGTCTACACCTGTTACCTTAACGCCTTCGATTCCTTTTTCTTCGAGAACCTGAGCTGCTCCAAGGGACATATCATCATTGTGTCCGTAAACAGCAACGATGCCGTCATTACTCTGAAGTAAGTCCTGTGTAGCTGTAACAGCTTTGCTTCTTGTGTAATCGCAGTATGCGGACTGGATTACTTCAAGGCCAGGAGCTTCTGCGATCGCAGCTTCGAAGCCGTCACGTCTTGCCATCATAACGGTATCACCGGCTGTTCCCTGAATCTCAAGGATCTTGCCTTCTGCCTTGTCCTTACCGCCGAGTTCTTCTACAAGAGCTTCTCCTACGAGTCTTCCCATCTCTTCGTTGTCACGGCCTACATAAGCGGTGTTTCCATCATTTACATTACGGTCAACGGTGATAACCGGAATGTCTGCTTTCTGGCAGGCTTCGATTGCCGGAGCAACACCTTCTGCATTGATCGGATTCAGGATCAGCGCATCGATTCCACTGGAGATCATGTCGTTGATATCGTTGTTCTGTTTGGTAACATCATCATCCGCACTTACACAGACAAAATCAACACCAAGCTGTTTTGCATAATCTTCTGCAACTTCTTTCATGGTTACATAGAACGGAGAAGCCAGTGTGCACTGTGAGAAGCCGATCTTGTAATCTGCTTTTCCTGTGTAATCAGCCAGAACATCTTCTGTGGATGCAGCGTCGTCTGCCGCGTAAACGCAAACTCCCATAGACCCGATCATTGCCATTGCTGTCAGAATTGCAAGGAAACCTTTTCTTTTCATGTTGATATCCTCCTTTAAAATGATATAGTTTTTTATTATGATAAGCACCCCTTGTACTTCATCATTCTGTTATTTTTTTGCATCGATAGCTCTGTTAAGAAGAAGAGCTGCGATGATAATGATACCTTTGGCGATCTGCTGATAGAAAGAAGCAAGACCTACAAGGTTAAAGATATTGGTGATGATCTGCAGAAGGAATACACCACCGAATGTTCCAAGCATGGAACCAATACCACCAGAAAGGCTGGCGCCGCCGATTACGGATGCTGCGATCGCATTCAGTTCCATTCCATCACCTGCTGTCGGCTGTCCTGTTGCCAGCCAGGATGCGGTAAGAACACCTGCAAACGCTGCCAGGGCTGCACAGAGAACATAAGTGATCGCATAGTTTCTTGTTGTTTTGATACCGGAAAGTGTTGCTGCCTCACGGTTTCCGCCGATTGCAAACAGGCTTCGGCCAAAGGATGTATATTTCAGAAGCAGTGCAAAGAAGATCGTCAGAATGATCCAAATGATACCGCTGACAGATACTTTGCCGATAAAACCGCCGCCGATGAATTTGAACTCATTTGAAAGTCCGAAAACAGGGACACCCTGTGTAGTCAGAAGGGCCGCACCTCGGGCAATCTCCATCATTGCAAGGGAAGCAATGAAATCCGGAAGTCCGAATTTGGCGATAAGGATACCTGTAACAAGACCAAGTGCCGCTCCGAGAACCACACCTGCAAGTACAGCTATAATAATAGGAACATTTTTACTTACAAGGATCGCACTGATCATTCCTGCAAACGCTGCAACAGATCCAACAGACAGATCAATACCGGAGATGATGATTACAAGGGTCATACCAATGGCTACGATTCCCGGTATTGATGCCTGCTGCAAGAGGTTCAGTACATTCCCGATTGTCAGGAAATTTGGTGATAATATAGAAGCAATAACGATAAATACGATCAGCAGTACCAGTAAGTTATATTTTTTAAGCAGATCGCCGATCTTCATAGGTTCTTTTCTCATGATTCGTTCCTCCCCGTAACAGATACTGATAAAATTTTGTCTGGATTAAAGTTTTCTTTTGATGAAGTCATGACTTCTTTGCCATCGAACATTACAATGATATTGTCACAGATTCGAAGCAGTTCATCCAGTTCTGAAGAAACCACGATCATACTCTTACCTTCGTCTGCGAGGTTACGGATGATCTTGTAGATCTCCTCTTTTACCATAACGTCGATTCCCTGTGTCGGCTCATCGATCAGAAGAATATCACAGTCACGGAACAGCCATTTCGCAATGATGACCTTCTGCTGATTTCCACCGGAAAGGTTCTGAATAACCGTATTGATCGACGGTGTTTTTACATTGAGACTCTTCTTATAAAGTTCACAGGTTTCGCGGATCACGCCATAGTTGATGACTCCATTTTTCTTGCACTTGTCAAGTGCAACCATTGTCATATTTTCCCAGACAGGAAGGATCTGGACAAGTCCCTGTGTCTTGCGGTTCTCCGGGATCAGACCGATCTTGTTTGCGATCGCCTCACCGGTATGTCTGAAATGTACCGGTCTGCCATGAAGCTTGATTTCTCCTTTTTCGTATGGGTCTGCTCCAAAAATCGAACGGATAACTTCTGTTCTGCCCGCACCAACCAGACCATACAGTCCGAGAACTTCTCCTTTATGAAGATCGAAGGAAATATTCCGTACTTTATGATTGGTAAGCCCTTTTACTTCGAGGACTTTTTCATCATTCAGAGGTTTTGCTTCTGTATATTCGTTTTTCTGGCTGACTTTGGCTCCTGTCATGTATTCCACCAGATGATCTTCGTTGATCTCTGATGCGTTACGACAGGCCACAAACTTGCCGTCGCGGAGAATCGTGATACGGTCTCCGACCATAAACAGTTCTTCCAGATGATGTGAGATGTAGATCAGAGTGATACCCTTGGCTTTCAGGTCTTTGATCAACTGAAGCAGTGTTTCAAACTCTCGTTTGGAAAGTGTTGAAGACGGCTCATCCATAACGATCAGCTTCGCATTGCTGGCAAGTGCCTTCATGATCTCTGTCATCTGCCTCTGGCCAATGTTCAGGCTGCTGACTTTGGCTTTGACATCGATCTGCATGTTCATCTCATCTGCAATTTCCTGTGTTTTCTTATAGACCTCTTTCCAGTCTACAGTTCCTAATTTTGTCTTCGGGTAATTGTTGATATATACGTTTTCACCTACCGTAAGTTCATTTACCAGAGAAAGTTCCTGATAAATAACGGAGATGCCTTTTTTCTTACGTTCCAGTGTTCCATGCGGTTTGAGTTTCTCACCGTCAAAAATGATCTCGCCGCCATCCTCTACATAAGCTCCTGAAAGAATCTTCATCAATGTAGATTTACCGGCTCCATTGGCGCCGATCAGACAGTGTACTTCGCCTCTTCTTACCGAAAAGTCCACTCCATCCAATGCCTTAACTCCTGGAAACAACTTATCGATCTTTCGCATTTCCAGAATGTTGTCACGTTCCTGCACTATGTACTCCTCCTTTGCCTCTGCTTATTGATGCATCAGATTTTTCAGGCTTTCATATAATTCCAGGTATTTATGGAAATATGGCTGATATTCTTCGTGGTTCTGCATATCCGGCTCCACAATAAATTTCGGTTTTATCATGTGGGCTGCTGCTGACTGAAAATCATCGTAGAATCTTCCTTTGGATGCCGCTACAACACAGCAGCCAAGGACACCTGCCTGTATATTTTCATTTACAATGATCGGTTTTCCGGTAACATCTGAGATCATCTGCAGCCAGCGGCGGTCTTTGGTTACGCCTCCGCATGCTGTAATGGATTCTACCGGATATCCCTGTTCTTCAAAGTTTCGGATAATATTCTGTGTTCCGTAGGAAACAGATTCCAGAACTGCCCGGTAAATGTGTTTCCATGTATGCTTGATGTTCAGACCGAAGATCACGCCCTTTGCCATTGCATCCTTATATGGTGTACGGTTTCCCTGGAAAAAATCGAGTACGGTAACTCCGTCTGCACCGATCGGAATCTCATCTGGAATTCCCAGAAGGTTTCCATATGGATTGCCGTCCTTTTCCGGAATGTGGAAATTATGCCGGAACCAGTTTACCAGTCCGGAGGCAGAAATCTGTCCGCCTTCAAGGAGCCACATATTATCAAGGACTGCTCCATCGTAAGGTCCCCAGATACCTTTCATATCTGGTTTCTCATCAGAAAGACACAGATGTACGAAACTTGTTCCCATGATAACGCCAAGCTTGCCTGGCTTCAGGACATCCAGACCAAACATTGCCATATGGGCGTCAATGCCGCCCTGCACGATCTGCATTTCTCTGGAAAAGCCATATTTCTCACTGAGTTCCGGGCGAATGGTTCCTACCGGATCCCCAATCTTGTCGACCCGCATGGTCAGTTTTTCTTCATAATCTTCAAAACCGATCTGCTCAAAAAAATCTCTCTGATAACCGCCCATGGAAGAAACATAATTCCATTTGCAGGTTGTATTGCAGATTGAACTTGACCACTCCCCGCATAACTGATAATTCATCCAGTCAAGCTGATCTACGATCCTGTAACAGACATCATAAATATCTTTCCTGTGTCTCTTGATCCAGAGTGCTTTGGGAATCATCCATTCGAAGGATGTCTCCTTGCCACAGTAATCAAGTACCGGATGACCGGTATCGTTGATCTCCTGCATTTCTTTTCTTGACCGGGCATCCATCCACATCATGGCATTCATGAGCGGGCGGCCTTCCCGATCTACCGGAATAGCAGTGGTAGAGGTAGCACATACGCAACAGGCTCTGATATTCTGTCGGATCTCAGAATCCAATGTGTGTGCAATCTGTTCAAAAATTCCGTTGACAGCTTCCCACCAGTTCAACGGATTCTGTTCAGCCCATCCAACCTTTGGAAATTCTGTCTCCCATTTCTGTTCCTTCTCAAAGATCAGTTTTCCTCTGGTATCGCTGATTCCAATCCGCACGCCCTGAGTTCCGGTGTCTATCCCCATAAAATAAGCTTCCATCTTTAACCTCCGCGCTAATAAAATCGGAATTTTCTATTTTCTTTTGTTCTTACATTTGTTACTATGAACATTTGTTACTGCACTTGTATCGTTTGTTTATAATTGAATATTACTATACGATTTTGATATTGTCAATCACTTTTTGGGAGTTTATCCATTTTTTGCTCGTTAATAATTTGTTTTATTTCTATTTTGCATTATAAACATTTTTTTCTTGCATTTTCGTTCGTCATTTCAGCCAATAGTTTTATTTTAAACGAATATTTTGACAACAAATTGACAAAAGCCTTATTGCGATACAGAACAATTTGTGTTATACTCGCAGTAAGTAGAACTATCGAAAATATTATGAAAAAGAAAGAGAACACAGCTTATGCCAGATTACAAACGAATTGAGCTGCTTGTTAAAGTGGCTAAACTTTATTACGAGAATGATTACAGTCAGGAAATGATCGCGAAGAAACTTGGACTTTCCCGTCCATATATTTCCAAACTCCTGAACGAGTCCAAATCGAATGGTATTGTCAAGGTTCAGGTAATAGACCCCTTAAGCATCGAAACTCCTCTGGAGAAAAATCTTCGTGAGCATTTCGGTCTGGAGAAAGTCCGGATCGTTCCGATGTCCGAGGGAATTGCATCCCTTTCCCGGCTTGGACTGGAAGCAGCCAGGTATCTTGATACCATTCTTCAGGATGGTGATATCATTGGCCTTTCCTGGGGTGCCACTGTTTACGAATGTTCCAAGGCACTGATCCGCAGAGATGATCTTCGTGATATCATCAATGTCCAGCTCTGCGGTGGTGTCAGCAATCTGAACAAGAACGTTTTTGCAACAGAGATCGCCCAGAATTTTTCTACCGCTCTCGGAAGTTCTTCTTTTATCCTTCCGATGCCGGCAGTTCTCGATTCCAGGAAAATGCGTGATCTTCTGGAGGAGGATCACAACATGGGCAAAGTTTTCCAGTATGGGCGTGATGCCAACATCGCACTCGTGACTATGGGTTCTTTCGGACCTAAGAGTGCACTTGTACATACCGGCTACATCAGCCAGGACAAGATGGATGAGCTTTCTGCCAGAGGTGCAGTCGGCGATATCTGTACACATCTCATTGATATTAACGGAAATATCTGCGATCAGGAACTGGATCAGCGCACAGCCGCTGTCCCGCTTGAGGATATCCGAAATAAGAAATACCGGATCGGTGTTGCCCAGGGTCTCAGCAAAGTAGACTGTATCCTCGGTGCACTTAAGGGTAAGATCGTCAATGTCCTGATCACAAACGAAGAGACTGCACAGTGGGTTCTCAGCAAGGATGAGCAGCTCTGTGCCGATGCTGTATAGACTGCCAGTTCACTTTAGTTGTCTTTTCGATATGTATCAAACAGCAAAATGCCCTCTGCATTTCAAACTGAATGCAGGGGGCATTTCCTGTTTGTCTTTTTTATTTATTTTGCGTAGTATGCGTCCATGAACACTTTCTGTACATCTACAAGGGTTGCTTCTCTTGGATTCTCCGGCATTCCGGTATCTTCGAGTGCATGAAGAGAAAGTGTCAGCACATCCGACGGTTTGAATGCAGTCTCTGATAATTTCGGGATATGTATTCTTTCTGCAAGCTGTTCAATATAGGTGATTGCTGCATTTGCTGCCTGATCTGGTGTCATATGTGCTGTATTGATCTTGAGTGCACGTGCAATATCTGCATAGCGTTCCTTACAGGAAGGGAGATTGAATTTCATTACGTGTGTAAGGAGGATCGCGTTTGCAACTCCATGCGGTGTATTATAAAATCCACCAAGCTGATGAGCCATCGCATGTACCATGCCAAGTCCTGCATTGGAAAAAGCAAGCCCTGCCATATATTCTGCCCAGCACATATCTGTTCTTGCATCCATGTCGCGTCCATTTTCGCAGGCTTTCTGCAGGGATTTGGCTACCAGTCCGATTGCTTCAAGTGCCAGACCGTCAGTAAACGGAAAATGCGACTTCGCAACATAGGCTTCGATCGCATGGGTCAGAGCATCCATTCCGGTAGCTGCGGTAAGGGGTGCCGGCATATCCACCATCAGTGCCGGGTCGTTCAGTGCCAGATAGGAAAGGCAGTGTGCATCGACCATCAGCATCTTTACTTTACGAACTTCATCTGTTACTACATATGCTCTGGTAACTTCTGATCCTGTTCCGGCTGTTGTATTGATCGCGATCAGCGGAACACCGGATTTCTTTGATTTGTCAAGTCCATTGTAATCTTCGATATTACCGCCGTTTTTTGCCAGGATACTGATTGCTTTGGATACATCCAGCGGGGAACCGCCTCCGATTCCGATCAGGTAGTCGCATCCCTCTCTGTCGTAAACTGCCTTCGCCTCATTGACCAGGGATACGGTCGGGTTTGGCTTAACTCCGGTATACAGCGCATACGGTTTACCGGCACGATCCAAAACATCTGTTACCTTCTTCACTGTACCAATCTTATACAATCCCTCATCCGTAACGACCAGCGCCTTATTTCCGGCTATGGTATCGATATATCTTGGTATCTCCTGAATGCAGCCCTTACCAATGATGGTATGTGCAGGCTGGTACAATTCTTTGTAGTTCATATTGACTTCCTCCATTCATCCTAAGCCTTTCTATGAACAAATGATACGCATTAAGTAACTTTCGTTCTTGATTCAGAGTATCATATTGCTTTAAAAAAGTCAATATTTATCGGAAGATTATGGGTGAACCAGTACTTTCATTGCGTTTCTGTCTCTGATTGCCAGGAAGCCTTCTGAAATATCCTTCAGATCATAGACATCTGTTACATATTTTTCCAGGTTCAGTTTCCCCTCTTCCACATATCTGATGATTTCTTTCATCATTCCTGCGGTAGTTGCATGAACACCATGAATGGAAAGTTCTTTGTAATGAATCAGATTACTGTCCAGATATCCTTTTCCGTCGCCTGCAATTCCACCGAACAGGCTGATTCGTCCTCTCTTGGCTGCGATGATCTGTGCTTCTGTGTGGGCACTCGGAACAGAAAGTGCTGTGATTACAACATTTGCGCCTCTTCCGTTCGTGATTCGTTTCACTTCCTCTACAGTGTCCTGCTCCTTCGGATTGATTACGATAATGTCCGGAATCATTTTCTTTGCAATCTCAATTCTTGGTTTTGCAATTTCTACCATGATAATCTTGGATGCACCTGCAAGACGGGCAAGTTCTGCATGAATACAGCCAATGTATCCACTTCCATAGATGACTACATAATCATCTGGCTGAATATTCAGATAGGTCTGTGCGTTAAATGCACATGCTGCCGGTTCAGAAAGTGCTGCTGACATATCAGAAACACTGTCCGGAATTTTGATCACATTTCCCATATCAATAACGTGCTTCGGAATTTCCATTTTTTCTGCAAAAGCACCTTCATACTGGAAACCAAATGTCTTAAGAGAATCGCACATATTGGTGTGACCGGTCTGGCAGGACCAGCATTTGCCGCATCCTACTGCCGGTGCTACCGTTACACGGTCTCCTTTTTTGAATCCTTTTCCTTCTGCATACGCACCGACATGTATTACAACTCCTGCCGATTCATGTCCCATGATCCTCGGTGGGGTAATTTTGGCATTGCCTTTCATAAAAGTTCTGAAATCGGTTCCGCAGATAGATGCATAATTAATTTTTACAATCATGTTATCTGCTTTCGGAACTGGTTCCGGCATCTCTTTGATCACCATTTTTCTTTCTTCATTCATCACATATGCTTTCATTTTGCCGGAAACAGTTGTTTCTGATACATATTCTGTAATTGTATTCCGTACAATAGATTCTACCTGTGATTTTGTCAAACTCATTTCTCCGTTCCTCCTGTCAGCCTTTATTCATTCGCAAGATCCTGGATCCTCTTATAGAAATCATGCAGCTCTGTCACATATTTCTTATACAGATTCATGTATTTATAATACCGTTTTCCATTCTCCGGATCTGGTGTGTAGATTGTCTTGCTGCTTACAAATTTCTTTGCGGTTTCTTTAAGATCTCCAAATACACCAATTGCATTTCCGGCGAGAATGGATACGCCCCACATTGCCACGTCATCTCTGTTGATGGTCGTATACTTTTTGTTCTGGATATCTGCACTGAGCTGCGTCCAGACCGGTGATTTTGCACCGCCTCCTATAATTTTGACCAGATCAATCGTATATTCCGGATACAGTCTCTCAATGCTGTTCATACATAACGTAAAATCATAAGTAAAGCTTTCAATCAGAGCTTTGTAAAAATGCGCTTTGCTGTGGCTCCAGTCATATCCCATCCACATTCCACGAAGTGCACCATCAGATGGCATGGAATTTCCTCCAAGGAGTCCGATCGCCATCAGTCCGTCACATCCAGGCGGGATGTTTTTCATTTCTTCTTCCATCTGTGCAAACATCTCTTTGGAAGTGATTCCTTCGTGTTTCACAAAAGTGTTCATAAACCAGTCCAGTGTAATTCCTGAACCTGCAACAAAGTGTGTCGCATAGAAGTCACCTGGAATCGCCGATGGCAGAACATCCAGTCTGCGTTCTTCCATATCCGGTCGATATTCCGGTACACAGGTGCTGACTTCGCCGTAAGATGAAGCTTCAAAAATCGTATCACCATAGTCCACAATTCCTGCCCCCAGGCATCCTGCTACTTTGTCACCTGCACCGGAAACCAGCGGAATTCCCTCTGTAAACCCTAACTCTGCTGCCATTTTTTTGTTCAGATGTGCACAGATATGATTTGAATTTACGATTCTCGGAAGATATTTCTGGTCCAGATGGATCGCATCACAGATTTCATCTGACCAACGGTCGTTCTGCACATCTGCAAGTCCTGTCCACTCTGTAAACGATCTGTCCATTACTGCATCTTCTGTAGAGATATCGCCCAGTTTTCCGATTACATAGCCACTGATCATCAGATACTTCGCAATCTTTTCGCTTTCTTTCGGATATTCGCTGCGGAACCATTCTACCTTTGGTGCCATCTGTGGAAAGTTGGTTCCTCCGACTCTCAGAAACTCATCTTTTAATTCTTTCATCTGCCGCTCTGCATATGGCATATAACGGCTGTCCAGGGAACAGGACCAGGTTGTGATATCATTCCAGTCTTTATCAACTCCCATGAATCCTGACATCTGTCCGGTAAAAGAAATCGCTGCGATATTCTTCTTTCTGTCACCGATTTTTTCTCCGACTTTTTTCATGCACGCAATTACCGATGCAAGAAGTTCTTCTCCTTTCTGAATAAAAACTCCCGGCTTTGGACGGTAGTCTTTCACAGGTTCCATCTCAATTGCAATGCACTGACTTTCTGTATTGTAAACCCCTGCTTTGATAAAGCTTGTACCAAGGTCAACCGCCATTAATAATATTTCTTTCATACTCAATCTGCCCTTTCTGAATTTGTGCGTCAGTCTGATGCATAAAGGATTCCCCATTCTTTTCGGGTCTTTTCTATCAGTTCTCCAATTGCGATCGACTCTTTCCAGGTGAAATGCGGACACTCCTTCTTTCCCTGTTCCAGACATTTCATAACTTCCTGTATTTCATACTGAAATCCTGTTTCACAGTACTCCTCACTGAAACATTCTTTTTTTCCATTGTTTAAAATCAGCTTTGCCGTGGTCGGATGCCAGAATTCCGGTCCTATCAGGATCCTGCCTTCCTCTCCCACGATCTCCACTTCTGCATTTCCTATCTGATTAAATGCTCCGCTCAGTATTGCTGCTCTGCCTTCTGAATACGTGAGAAGCATTTGGAAACATTCATCTACCTCTCCGTTTGATTTCATATTGGAATAAATCTTCTGTGGGCCTTCCGGGAATACCAGATACGCCATTCCAAGAGAATAAATTCCAACATCCCGAAGTGCACCTGCTGCATATTTGATTCCGGCTTTCCAGGGCTGCCAGTCATCAATATCCGGCTTAATATCAAAGCCGGCACGGACTGTCAGTGGCTTTCCGATCCGTCCTTCTTTGATCCAGTTTCTTGTCTGTATGACTGCCGGAAAACATCTCGTCCACATGCCTTCCATCAGGAATGTATTCTTTTCTTTTGCTTTGTTCAAAACCTGCGTAAGCTGCTTTCCATTATCAACCATTGGTTTTTCGCTCAGTACAGGGATTCCTCTTTCCAGAATCTCCATAATATATTCAAAATGACAGGAATTCGGAATTGCCAGATATACGATATCGATTTTTTCTGTATCCAGCATTGTTTTCAGATCTGTGTAGACTTTTTCACAACCATATTTCTGTGCAAATTTTTTGCCTGAATTTTCACTTCTGGAAACAACAGCTTCCAGAATCGCATCCTCCACTGCACGCATTCCGGATGCAAACTGATTCGCGATATATCCTGTCCCGATAATCGCCCATTTTGTTTTTACTGCCATATCTTTCAGCACTCCTTATTCAGAAAAGCACCACATAATAACATTCCCTCGTTATCCTGCAGTGCTTTTCTCTTTTACCTGAAACTATATTTAATTAATGCAGGATTTCCTTTAGTATGTACTTCCGTCATACTGGTCGAGATTTTCTTCTGTGATGTTGTCGCCGCTTACATAGTAATGTTTTGCAACCTCATCTTCTTTTCCTGCCCAGATAAGTTCTGCACATTCCATTGCTTTGTTTGCGATCGTCTTCGGGAACTGTACCGGTGAGCAGAGGATCTGTCCTTCTTTGATCATATCGATATCATTCTGTGCACCATCGATATCTACTACAGAAATCTTGCCTTCCAGACCTGCTGCCTTGATTGCTGCCGCTGCACCCTGTGCTGTCGGAGAGTTGATTGCAAAGACTCCCTTTACATCCGGATAAGTCTGAAGGAAGGATTCCATAATACTCTGTGCATCTTCTACTACACCAAAAGCATCCTGGTCTGCTACGATCTCTACATTCGGATAAGACTCCTCGATCACTGATTTAAGACCTTCTACACGCTCACGTACTGCCTGAAGTGTTGACCAGTTGATAACTACGATCTCACCTTCGCCGTCAATGGAATCACAAAGTGTCTGCGCTGCCATTTTTCCCATTGCCACATTATCAGATTCTACAATAGATGCGATCAGATCTTTATCTTCTACGTTGGAATCAATCGCAATTACAGGAATGGAAGCTCTCTCTGCTTCCTGCAGTGCAGGTTTGATTCCATCTTTGTCAAGAGCATCTACAAAAATAACATCTACGCCTCTGGCAACCATCTGTGTGATATCCTCTACCTGTGTGTTGATATCATTTGCCGGGTCAGGTGCGATCACTTCTGCATCAATACCGCCTTTTTCCAGTGTAGCTTTAACACCGTCGATCTCTGCGAGGAAAAATGCATTTGCATGTGTCTGTACAGAAACACCGATTGTTTTGCCTTTGCTCAGTTCGGTAGCAGCAAACGGCAGTCCATCTTCCGCTTCAAGAGGGTCTACATAAACCACATCTTCATCCCCTGCGGCTTCTGCGGTCTCTTCTTCTGCAAATACTGATACTGCGGACACACTTCCCATACTGCATACCATTGCTGCTGTCATTAAAACTGCTACTAACCTTTTTTTCATCCTTGAATCCTCCCTTGTTTGTTTTTTATATTAATTTTTTATTTTTTCTTTATCTGAAGATCAACGAATACTGCCCCGAGAACTACAACGCCCTGACACACATACTGCCAGTAGAACGGCACGTTCATGAAATTCAGTCCACTGCTTAAAAGATCCATGATCAGTGCGCCGATAAAAGTGGCTCCGATTCTTCCAACACCACCACTCATACTGGTTCCACCTACAACTGCAGCTGCAATTGCAGTAAGCTCTGATCCCTGTCCAAGTGTCGGCTGTCCACTGTACAGTCTGGAACAGGAGATAACACCATAGATACCATACAAAAATCCAGCAAATGTATATACGATCCAGATAACTTTTTTGCTGTTGATTCCTGAGAATCTGGCAGCTTCTGCATTTCCGCCGATTGCATATACTTCACGGCCAAACTTTGTCTTATTGAGCAGAACATAAGTGATTGCCAGAATAACAGCTGTATAGATAATCGGATATGGAATCGTATTCATTAAATATCCGTTTCCGATTTCTCCGAAATCACCGGAAATACGAATCGGTGTACCTGCAGAACAGGTGTAGGCAATTCCTCGTCCAATGTTCATGGTTCCAAGAGTTACAATGAATGGTGGAATTTTTGTATTTGCAACGATTCCACCGTTTATTGCACCAAACACAGTTGCGATCAGAACACCTACCAGAAGTGCACCTGCTGGATGCAAACCATTGGAGATCAGGAGTGCACAATAGGTACTTGCACATGCCATCAGCGCACCAACAGAAAGGTCGATACCACCTGTGATAATGATGAGCGTTACACCAAATGCTGCAATACTGTCAAGACTGGTGATTCTTAAAATATTGATAACATTTGCTCTTCCCCAGAATTTAAATTCTGTCAGAAATCCAAATACGAGAAAGATTCCCAGTGCTCCTGCCAGAATGCCTTTATTCAGGTATAAATACTTCATAACCGGATTTTTTGGAACGCCTCCGGAGATTTTTTCCTTCTTTGTTGTCATTTGTTGGCACCTCCTGTTGCATATTTTAATACCAGTTCTTCTGACAGTTCTTCTCTTGCCAGTTCACCTGTCTTCTGTCCTTCATGCATTGTAATCACTCTTGTTGAAAGATTCAGGATCTCCGGAAGTTCTGATGATATGAAAATAATTCCTACCCCTTCTTCTGCCAGCTCTGTGATCATTTTATAGATCTCAAATTTTGCCCCTACATCAATTCCCCTTGTCGGTTCATCCAGAATCAGAATCTTCGGGTTGGTAGCCAGGCATTTTGCAAGAACGACCTTCTGCTGATTTCCACCGGATAACTGCCCTGTAATGTGCGCTGCAGAAGTTGCTTTTGTCCGCATTTTTTTCATATATTTTTCTACGATCTCTGTTTCCTGCTTTTTGTCTGTTTTTACTCCGTGGATCAGTTTGTCCAGAATCGCCAGAACTGTATTAAACCGAATATCCTGTATGAGAACCAGACCCTGTTCTTTTCTGCTCTCAGGTGCCAGAATAATGCCTGCTTCAATTGCTTCCTTTGGATTTGATACTTTAAACTCTCTGCCCTCCAGCCATGCGTTGTAAGCAGCTCCTTTATCCACACCGAACAAATACCTCATAATCTCTGTTCTGCCGCTTCCCACCAGACCGTAGAAGCCAAGGATTTCACCCTGATGCAGTTCAAATGAAATATCTTTGAGAAATTTCCCATCATCCAGATGTTCCACTCTCAGAAGTTCTTTGCCTTTTGTCAGGTTTACTTCCGGATAAACATCTTTCATTTCACGTCCAACCATGAGACGGATCACATCATCGTAAGTTACCTCCCCAATATTCCTGGTTGCTATGTACTGCCCATCACGGAACACCGTAATCCTGTCTGAGATCTGGAATACTTCATCCATACGATGTGAAATATAAATGATTGCAACTCCCTGATTCTTAAGCATCTGAACAAATTCAAGAAGCTGTACTGTCTCACGCTCGGTAAGAGATGCTGTCGGCTCATCCATGATCAGGATCTTGCTGTCAACCGAGAGTGCTCTTGCGATCTCTACCATCTGCTGCTGTGCTACTGTCAGATTTGCCGGATAATCATTTACGTGGATCACATCCTGAACGCCCAGTCTTTCCAGAACTTTATAAGCATCTGCTTCCAGTTTCCTGTCATCTACAAATCCACTCTTTTTGGATGGCATCCTGCCGAGATAAATATTCTCTGCAACTGTCATATATGGAACAAGACTCAGTTCCTGATGAATAACTGAAATTCCAAGTTCTTTTGCATCACTTACTTTTTCAATTTTTACTTCTTTACCATTGATAAAAATCTGTCCTTCTGTCGGTGTATGAATTCCCGCAAGAATTTTTATCATGGTTGACTTTCCGGCTCCATTTTCTCCGAGAAGTGAATGGATTTCTCCTTTTCTCAGATCAAACTGGATCTTATCCAGAGCTTTTACACCGGAAAAGTGTTTAGAAATATTTTTCATTTCCAAAATAGTTTCCATACTCACACCCCATACATTTCACTTTTCTTCTGTTGCTCATATTGTTTTCCGTTTCGTTTTTGTTAATCAAATTATAGCAGGCTGACCACTTTAATCTATCTTCCACTTTTGGTTTTTGTTTGTCATTTTTGTTTTTATAAAGCAAAAAAACAGTAATGTTTTTGGTGATTTTCACCGTATCGCATTACTGTTCATTGTTAAATTTGTTTTATTTTATTGTTTTTTTATCTGTTTTCTGGTTATTTTTTGCCCTGTTCCAGAATCTGTCTCATCGTTTCGATATAGTCTCTTGCTTCTCCCGGACGGCTTCTCGACAGAAGAATTCCCGGAATTACAATTTCAGATTCATAATCCTTTCCCATCAGATATCTGCACAGATTTTCCATGGAACGTTCCCCAAGCTGTACCGGATCCTGACCACCAAGTGCCTGCAGGATATTATCATCATCCAGCATCATGTTCACCAGCTGCTCCGTAATATCAATTCCAAACACCGGAATCTTCAGTCCCGCATTCTGCACCGCCATAACGGCTCCGACTGTACCGCCTTCGTTCGCGCAGAAGATCATATCCAGATCCGGATTGGCATCCAGCACTTCTTTGACAATTGGTGTCGATGTACTTGCATCCCAGGCATCCACATCCTGAACAACATCAATCAGACTCTGTGTCATGGACAAAAATCCTCTCGTCCGGCTTTTACTGGTATCCGGAAGCAGTGCACTGAACTGGATGATTGCAGTTTTTGGCTTCCTGTCCGGAAAATTTTCCCGGATATACTCTGCACATTTTTTTCCAACCATCTGTCCGATATTGTACTGGTTCGCTTCGCAATATCCTGTCAGCCATTTACTTTCCATGCTCAGATCCACAGAATAAATGTCAATTCCCTGTTTTGCCGCATTTTCCAAACCTGCAAGCGATCCCGTCGGACTGACCGGATAAATGCAGATTGCATCCACTCCCTGCTCCATATAGTCACTGAGCAGTCGTGTTTCCCTTTCCAGTTCTCCACCGCTCTGCCCTTCAATGACGGTTGCCCCATATTTTTCTGCTGTAACGCGCATGGCAGTCTGCATTACTTTTTCGGTCTGATCTTCCAGAAGAATTACAGATGCAATTGTCGTCCCTTTTAAATCATCATTTTTCTCTTCATCTGCCAAATTTTCTGTATTTTCGTTTTTCATCTCCTGTATCCGGACTCCCCAGATCAAAGCGACAGTAATACCAATGACAGCCAAAAGCAGAAGCCCTATTTTCTTTCTTTTTTCCATTCTTATCACTTTCCTGTGTATTCATCTTTTACCGCAGAACGCATCTGCCGGAATGCAGATGGTGTCAGTCCTTCTTTTTCCTTAAATATGGTCGAAAAATACTGTACATTCGTGTACCCTACCGCCTCAGCAATATCGTACAGCTTCATATTTGTCTGAGTCAGCATCATTTTTGCTTTTTCTACCCTTACATTGATCAGATAATTTGAAAAAGTGCATCCCATCTGTTCGTGAAAAAGTTTGCTGAAATACGAAGTATTCATAAAAAAGCGGCCGGCAATATCCCTGGTGGACAATGCTGTATTGTAATTTTCTTCTACATACTGCAGAACCTGATCAATCATCCAGTGCTTTCTTTTCCCGTTGTTTTCCTGATAGACTTCTACAAGTTTTTCGACAAATTTTCTGAGGCAGTCCCACATTTCCGTTACAATCGTATCGCTTCCAATATAAATCAGCTCCCGCATGACAGTCATGCACTGCATCGCCAGTTCATCTGCATACGCCTCGCACTCCGGAAGACATGCTCCTGCAATCCTGTTAATAAAATTCATATAAAACAACTGCAGTTTCATCATATCTGCACTCTGCAGACGTCTGGAGGAACTTTGCAGAATCGCCTGAAGTTCTGTCTGTGCTTTTTCTGAATCTCCATTACGGATTTCTTTAATCAGCAATTTAAAATCATATTCTCCATAAACATCATCAAATCTGGTATTCAGTTCCTGCTCTGTCTCCTGATTACGAAGTGCCAGGATTCTTTTTTCTTCGGCACGTTTCTCTTTAATCTTCTTCTGTGCCATTTCATAAGATCTGTGGATTCCAGAAAAATCATCAGTCACATCTCCTGCTGCCATAAACAGTGATATATTCAGTTCCTTCTGCAATGCCTCACGAATCAACTGAACCCAGTTTTCTACCCGCTCCATGAACTTCGCTTCCAGATCATCCCCGAATAAAAGCAGTACGATCTGGCTTCCTCTCATATAAAGATACTGACATTCATAGCAGTCTTCCTGAAGATTTCGTCTGAGCCACTGGTACACAGACCACATATCTGATTTCACTTTATCATTCACAAAAAAGGTATGCTCTCTGACCTGCATATTCACAACTGCTGCCGACTGAAATGGAAAACCTATTTCTTTCCTGCTTAATTTTTGCAGAAGTTCTTCTGTTCGTTTTTCTGAAGTTTCAAAAATCAGATCTTCATAAATATGTTCCATCAGCATTTCAGATGCCGCTGACTGTTTATCAAACACTGTTTCTTTATTTTTTTCTTTTTTCAGTTCTTCCACACAACGTTTGACGCTATCCAGCAGTTCTTCTTCATCCACCGGTTTCAGAAGATAGTTTATTGCACCCATGCGGAGTGCTCCCTGTGCATATTCAAAATCATCATACCCACTTACTACGATCATTTTGGAAAATATGGAGTTTTCATTTAATTTTTTCATAAGATCAATTCCAGACAGTTCCGGCATTCTGATATCTGTAATCACAATATCCGGTTTTTCTTTCAGTGCGATTTCCAGTGCTTCGCCTCCATCTTCTGCCTCATAAACTTCTGAAATCCCATATGATGACCAGTCGATTGTCGATACCAGCCTTTTTCGTAGCCATAGTTCATCTTCTGCAATTAACAGCCGCAATATCACACAACTCCTTTCTCCACTTCAGAAATATTTTCCAGTCTGATTACTGCTGTGGTTCCCTCTCCATAAGTACTTCGGATCGTAAGCCCGGAACGTTCCCCATATTGAAGCTGGATCTGATAATTCAGATTTCTGAGTGCATATCCTTTGTTTCCCATAGAATTCTCAAAAGTATTATCACATATCTTTTCGTTCAGTTTTTCCAGCTCCATTTCACTCATCCCAATTCCATCATCTTTTACGGTAATCTGTACACAGTCTTTTTCTTTTAAAGCAGTTATTTCTATCTTCCATTTGTCACTCTTATTTCGAAATCCATGAATTACCGCATTCTCCACCAATGGCTGCAGAAGGAACTTCGGAACCACCAGTTCTTCCACTTCCGGATCGATATCATACACAAATGTGATCTTATTATTGACCCGCACATTCTGTACTATGATATACTGCTTTGACAGTTCAAACGCTTCTCTGAAGGTTACGATCCGCTTTCCTCCTGATACTGCGATCCGGAAAAATTTTGATAATGCCATAACAAGCTGT
The DNA here is from genome assembly GCF_003481595.1 of Blautia sp. OM07-19. NCBI lineage: Bacteria > Bacillati > Bacillota > Clostridia > Lachnospirales > Lachnospiraceae > Blautia > Blautia sp. OM07-19. The sequence goes on along the minus strand of NZ_QULA01000001.1, from coordinate 437,092 downwards.
GCAATTTCTTCCTGCTTGTTGATTTTTGCAATGCTGTACGCAGATTCCAGTGAATTGTACAGCATATGCGGATCCAGTTCTGTCTGAAGCATCTGGATCGTTGTCATTGTAACTTTGTCCTTCTGTTTAAGAGCTGCCCTCGCTACATTACATACACGTTCTGTCATCCTGTAAAATTCGTCACTGACTTCTATATATTCATCTGCCTGTCGTCCTTGTTCCGGTTTTTGCAGTACATCCGGAACTTTATTCTCCGAAACCTGTTTTTCGATATCATGAAGAACCGACAGCATTCTCTCATTTCTCTTTTCTATCATTGCATTTACAGTCCAGGCTGCACCAAAGGCCACTGCTGTCAGAAATACAAATGCAAAAACTTTGATTTCATCTGGAAAACCATTTTCTGACAGAATCTTTCCTGCATCTGTCACACTCACATAATACCAGTTATTTGCTGCAGAATAGTTCCAGTTTAATATGTAATTTCTTCCATCAATTTTCAGTTCTCCGATCTGTTCATCTTCTTTTGATGTGATATAGTTTATGATATCTGTATAGGGATCTTTGACTTTTTTGAAATCCTGCTGTTCTTTGGTACTTACTATATTTCCATAAGGATCCAGAATTGCAAGCCAGGTCGGCTGAATCTGAAAATTTGCAGACAAAAGCCTGTTGATATAACGCTCATCCACGCAGGCAGTCAGATATAGTTCGTTGCCTTCTTCGTCACGAATTTCATAATTTCGCACCAGATCATAATCATTAAAATATTTTCCCAATGTCGGATTGCAGATAATGTTCTGATAGGGTGTCGCAATTCCCCATTTACCCACTTCTGCCTGATAACAGTCCATCGTATTTGACAGAACATTTTGAAAAAAAGTAGCATCAGATACCAACAGCAGCTGCCGATATGGGTAATAAAGATAAAATCCAGAAAATCCGCCGACATTATATGTCTCATCCAGCAGAGAAGTATAGGTAGAAAAAGTTTTCTGCACCAGAGAGTAAATATCAATATCCCTGCATTTCAGGTCAGGAATCATCACCACATTGTTCTGTTCCATTGCAAATTTTAACGATACACCCGCATCAGAAACTGCATCCAGTTTTCCTTCTACAGATGCCATGTTTTCTGTCAGCGTATGCTGAATATCTTCTGCCATGGACTGTTTTGATTTTTCCTGTGAATTCTGATATAGAATATAGGAAATCAACATACAGGGAATAACCAGGGCAATCCAAAAAATTATAAACAGTCGAATTCTGAATTTATTTGGTCTTTTCTTTTTATTTTTCATTCTCTTCCTTTAACATTTGTGCACTATTAGTTTACATATGTATAATATCATTATCCCAATAACATTTCAACCGTTATACTTTTTCCAATTAATGGATAAAACACCAACATCCCCTAATACGTCAGGCAAAAAAGGCAGATCACATCAATTCCAGAGGAATCGACATAATCTGCCTTTTCTGTATATCTATCATATAATTTTATCTGCAGCGTACCATGACTGCCTGGTAAGGATTCAGAGATTTCTGGCTGGTTTCGCTGTAGTTATTGCAGAGGATCTCGCCCTCTGCGATGTCTGCCTGCTGGGTTTCATCAGACATATTGATCCAGATCTGGATCTTTTCACCGTTTTCTGCGATACGCTCAAAGGCGATCACAAACTCCAAAGCATTCTGGATCTCACGGACCTCGCCGTAGATCAGGGATTCACGGTTTGCCTCGTCTTTGCGGATCCGAATCAGATTTCTGTAGTAATGCAGGAGGGAATCTTTGTCCTGTTCCTGCTTCTTGGCACAAATGGCTGCGTAGTCGTCATTGCATTTCAGCCATGGCATACCGGAAGTAAAACCGCCGTTTGCTTCTGCAGTCCACGGGAACGGCATTCTGCTGTTGTCACGACTTCTGTCGTTGACGAATTTCAGGGACTGCGCTTCGTCATACCCTGCACAAAGGGCTCTTCTGTACTGATCCTTGGTGTTCAGGTCATCGTATTCTTCGATGCTGTTGAACTTACCGTTCTCTGAACCAAGTTCTTCTCCCTGGTAGACAAATACGGTTCCACGAAGTCCCATCAGAAGGGTTGCAAGGGCACTTCCCTGAAGGAATCTTAAATGCAGATCGTCCCTGGCTGCTGCTTTTTCGCGGAAATATTTGTTGAAGGAACGGGACTGGTCATGGTTTTCCAGATAGATGGCACCCCATCCCTGTGTCTGCACACTGCACTGGCTTCTGAATAGAAGTTTCTTGAGATCTCCAAAAGTCCACGGAGCCTGGTTGTACCAGTTGGAACCCGGAAGGAGGTCAATGTCTGCATAACTGAAATCAAATACCATAGAAAAATATCCGTCTTCTCCGATAAACTCGGACAGGTTTTCATATGGGACTCCCGGTGCCTCCGCAACGGTCATGATCTCCGGATCTCTGAGACATTTATGGTTCATTTCCTGAAGGAATTCTCGGATTCCTTCCTGATTCTGACCAGTTGTCTCCACGCTGATCAGACCGTCTGTGTTGTCCGGTTCATGGGACACCAGAGAATTTACTTTTTTGATATAAGTGATCGCATCAAAACGGAATCCACTGACGCCTTTTTCCATCCAGTAATTCAGGACGTTGTAGAGTTCTTCTCGAAGTTTTTGGCTTTCCCAGTTGAGATCCGGCTGGCTCTTGTCAAAGGTGTGATAGTACCAACAGTCTTCTCCCGCCTTCTCCCACACGGAACCGCCGAAGCAGCTTCGTGTGTTGGAAGGACGTTCTTTGGACTGGACAAACATATAATAATCTCTGTATTCTGAGTTCGGATCTTTCAGTGCTTCCTGGAACCATGCATGCTGGTCGGAAGTATGGTTCAGCACCATGTCGATGATGACACGGATGCCAAGTTCTCCTGCTTTTTTGAGAAGAAGATCCATGTCTTCCATCGTTCCGAAGCACGGGTCGATCCCATAATAGTCAGCGACATCGTATCCATTGTCTTTCATTGGTGACGGATAGAAAGGGCAGATCCAGATAAAATCAATTCCCAGTTCTTTCAGGTAAGGGAGTTTTTCCAGAATTCCTTTTAAGTCTCCGATTCCATCACCATTTGTATCCTTGAAGCTTTTTGGATAGATCTGATATCCTACTGCTTCTTTCCACCATATTCTTTTCATAAGTTACCCCTTTACTGCACCTGCAGCGATTCCTTCGATAATATTTTTCTGAAGGAAGATGAACACGATCAGGATTGGAATGACGCAGATCAATACTGCAGGGAAGATGAGTTCCCATGGATTTCCGTACTGTCCGGAAAGGCTTTTTGCATAATAAAGACTTAAGGTCAGTGTCTTGCTGTCGTTGTTTCCGATGATCAGGAACGGAAGAAGGTAGTCATTCCAGATCCACATGGCATTGGTGATCACAACAGTCGCTGTGATCGGTTTTACCAGCGGGAATACGACATTGAAAAACAGCTGGAAGATATTTGCACCATCGATCACGGCTGCCTCTTCCAGAGAAAGCGGAACGCTCTTAAAAAATCCGTGATACAGGAAAACCGTCATACTGAGTCCAAATCCGCCATACATCAGGATCAGACCGAAGGTATTCTTAAGTCCGAGTGCTTCCATCAAGTTTACCAGCGGATACATAACGGACTGGAACGGGATCAGCATTGCTGCTGTAAAGCAGAGGAACAGGAAGTTGCTTGCTTTTGTCTTGTTTCTTACCATCATCCATGCAGTGAGGGAAGAGATCACAACGATCAGTGCTACTGCAGCCACAGTGATGATGAGTGTATTTACTACAGATTCTCCGAGTTTGATCTGTGCTGCCGCATTCTTGAGATAAGAGAAGTCAAAAGAAGACGGAAGGGAGATCGGAGATCCGACGATTTCTTTCTGGCTCTTGAAAGAGTTTACGATCAGAAAGTAGATCGGGAATAAAGTATAAATGCTCAGAAGGATCAGAACTACATACATTACGCCCTGTTTTATTCTTTTGTTTGCAGTCATTAGGCTTCGATCTCCTTTCTCTTAGTAACAATAACCTGAATGATGGACACGGTAGCGATCAGGATGAAGAAGATAACCGCCTGTGCCTGTGCCATACCGTAGTTCGGAGGTGTGTTTTCTCTGGTTGTCAGAAGAATCTGCAGAGAAAGCATTCTGGTTCCGAAATCTCCGCCTGTGAGGGCAAGGTTCTCGTCCAGCATCTTGAAGCTGCTGGAAAGTGTCAGGAAAAATACGATCGTAAATGCCGGCATCAGCATCGGAACTGTGATGTGGCGGAATTTCTGCCATGCGGTCGCACCGTCGATAGAAGCTGCTTCATAGAGATCTTCCGGAATGTTGTTAAGACCATTCAGATAGATCAGCATCAGATATCCGGCTGTCTGCCAGGTTGCCATGATCGCCATGGCAAAAACTGCTTTGTTCGGGTCCTGGAGCATGTCGCACAGGAACGGGATATGGATCGGGGACTCCTCACCAAACAGCATCAGGGAATATACATTCTGGAAGATAAAGCTCCAGATAAAGCCCATTGCAAGTCCTCCAAGGAGGTTTGGGAAGAAAAATACAGTACGGAAAAATCCTTTGCCTTTGCCGACTTTTCTTACCATCAGTGCCATGCCAAGGCTTACGATATTTTTGATCACAACAGCTACGACTGTAAATTTAATGGTGTAGATAAAAGAAGTGATAAACTTCTGTGAATGGAACACTTTGATGTAGTTTTTGAAACCAACCAGTGCACCGTACCAGTGTTCGGAACCTTTGAAGTAGGAACCTCTCCAGGCTGTAAAGGAATATGCCACACCCATGATAAATGGAACCAGGATAACTACGACGAACAGGATGATCGCCGGAATATTCAGTATCTTGAACCATTTCTTATAATATTTCTCCATGTTTCTCTCCCTTCCTTACCATTCGTCCATGCCGGATTTCCAGTATGAGATACATTCATCCGCAATGTCGTTTAATTCGTCTTCTGACCATGGATCCGGATCTGTAAACAGGTCTTCCATGATGTACTTGCCGTAGCTTTCCAGACCCCAGGAGGATGGTGCCGCATCAAACGGGTTGGCAAGAAGATCATTGTCACGTTTGTAAGTGATCAGGTCATTGGACAGCGGGTTTTCCAGTGTTGTATCTTCGTCTGCATTGAATGGTACAAATGCAAATTTGTTCACAATATAATCCTGACCTGTCTCTGAGGTATTCAGCCAAAGGAGGAAGTCTTCTGCATCTTTCTTTTCCTGCTCGGTGGCTTTCTTGTTGATGATGTAATACTGAGATACGAACTCCGGAACAGAGCGGTTCATCTGATCTACAGTCAGTCCGTCTACATGGATGTCATCATCAGAGAAGTTCAGTTTCATCGGAAGCATGATCAGACGGTCTGCAACTTCCGGTGCAATGTCAGCAACGTTGCTGTAGATCCAGTTTCCGTTTTTGATAAAAACTGCCTTGCCTTCTGCGAAGGTCTGTACTGCCTGGTCATAACCGGTCACTGTGGAATTGATGAACTGTGAGCCTCTCTTCGTCGCTCCATCCGGTCCTGCTGCATAGTTGGAAAGGAAATCCAGTTCCTGCAGTGATTTCACGATGGATGATTTCATAAGGTCTGCTTTGTCCGGATCGGATTCACGTACATCGTAGATATTCTGGTATACGGTACTGATTGGATAATTTCCGAAGTGATTTCCGTATGTCCATTTCTCTGCACCTGCGATGGAGAAAACTCCGTTCAGGTTCTCGGTAAGGTCCGTCTTATCGGACTGTGTCTCGTAGCTGTTACCGTTGAGGGTAAAACTCTCAGACTTGCCGTCGTTGATGTAATCGTTCAGTGCAACGATCATCTGCTGGAATTCTTCGTAATCTGCTTCTTTGTAGTCTGCAGTAAAGGCATTCAGATCTGTCACACCAAGGATGTCTTCCAGCATCTGTCGGTCTGCGATCAAACCATATCCTTCGATGTTGTATGGGATTCCGTAGTTTCCTTCACTCTCAAACTGAAGTTTCAGTGCATCCGGCACGCTCTCATACAGAGTCTTAAGTTCCGGATTGGAAATCTCCTCCACTCCTGCTGCATATCCTGCGGATTTCCATTCTTCGAAGGAAATCGCGTTGGAAGAAAACAGTGTCGGATATTCCTTGGATTTCAGCTCGGAACGCATGGTCTCAGAACCTTCTGTTGTTCCTACTGTAAATACCTTCACTTTCTTGCCTGTCTGTGCTTCGTATTCATCAGCCAGATCATTCAGGCTGTCTGCGATCTCTGATTTCTGGTTAAAAAAGTACACATCATAATCCTTGTTTACCTTGCCGCATCCGGTCACTGTGACCGCTGCTGCTCCGGCAAGCAGACACACGCCGAGTGCCTTTATGGATCTTTTCATCTCCCGTCCTCCTTTTGTGCTTTGTTTTCTGTTTCTTGAAACATGTTTCATATCAGTCATTTTTTTAGGCACAGTTTCTGTCGCTCGAACTATGCCTTGTTTTTGAAACATGTTTCATTTGTTGTTTCTAAACTATCATATTTTTGATATAAAGTCAATCCCTTTTGTTATTTTTATCGTAGAACTTTTCAGGCATCTATTCCGTATCACGTTGTGCTTCCTTTTTTGAGTTCCACAGGGATCGTGATGTATCTTTCCTGTGGTGTCTCTCCATCGACCAGCTTGAGGATCGTGTCAACAGCCCTGTTCCCGATCTCGTGTAACTGCTGGTGGATCGTGGTGATCTCCATAATATTGGTCCTGGATACATAAGTTCCGTCATATGCGATCACGGAGAAATCTTCCGGGATCTTCTTGCCGAGTTTCACTGCCGCTTTGAGAAAAGCACTTGCCGGCATATCTGCTGCCATGATGCCATCGATCTCCGGATTTTCTTCCAAGATCAGACATGCCATCTCAAAGTAATTCTGGAAATCAAAAGAATTCCACTTGATATCCACTTCCCGTGTCTGGATCTCGTTTGTTTCCAGTGTCTCACGGAGTGCCCGATGGCTCTTGTAAGAAAGAACTCTGTCTGTGTCCGTCTCACTTCCGATATGGAGGACATATCTGCATCCGCTTCGGATAAGTTCTTCTGCTGCAAGCCTGCCGCCCATCTCGTGGTCGGATACAACAACCGGTACTTCATCATTCACATAATAATCCAGCATGACCAGCGGCTTGCCGAATTCTGCGTATGCCTCCGGTTTCTGATTATTGACACCCATGATCACACCGTCCACGATATTGGAGCGGAGGATCTTCATATATTCTTTTTCTCTCTCCGGGTCATCACCGGTACTGCACAGCATCAGTTTGCAGTCGTTTTTGTATAGTTCATCTTCGATATGTCTCGCAAGCGAGGAAAAATACGGATGACGGATATCCGGAACCAACATCGCCACGATCCCCGCCTTCTGCTTGAACATGCTCCTTGCCAGTTCGTTCGGAATATAGTTCAGTTCTTTCATCGCCTGTTCGATCTTCATCCGTGTTTCAGGAGCCACATTTGCTGTCCCGTTTAATACTCTGGAAACAGTGCACGCCGCTACATTTGCCCTCTTTGCCACATCACGAATACTTGCCATTTGCTCACTTCCTGTCCTGTCTCGATTTTCTATGAAACATTTTTCATTCTGATAATACGATACCGAAAATTTCCAGTTTCGTCAAGACAAAATAAGCCCCCGCCGTATAAGCGAGGGCTCAAAACTGTCATATATTATTTATTTGAAGTACTCTACACCGGACTCAAAGATCTTGATATCCTGCTCGCCGTAGATGTTGACAGCCACACCGTCACCGCGACGTTCACTGTGTGCCATCTTACCGAGGATACGTCCGTCAGGGCTTGCGATACCTTCGATGTTCATGTAGGAACCGTTTACGTTCCATTCTTCATCTGCGCTCAATTCTCCGGCCGGAGTTACATACTGAGTTGCAACCTGTCCGTTTGCGAAGAGTTTTGCGAGCCATTCATCATTGGCAACAAAACGTCCTTCCCCGTGGGATGCCGGGTTGCAGTATACACCGCCAAGCTGCGCTTTCTGAAGCCATGGAGACTTGTTGCTGACAACTTTGGTGTAGACCATCTTGGAGATATGGCGTCCAATGGTGTTGAAGGTCAGTGTCGGAGAATCTTCTTTCTGTCCGCAGATCTCACCGTATGGTACAAGACCAAGTTTGATGAGCGCCTGGAAACCATTGCAGATACCAAGTGCAAGACCGTCTCTCTCATTTACAAGTTTCATAACAGCCTCTTTGATCTTTGCATTCTGGAATGCAGTTGCAAAGAATTTCGCAGAACCATCCGGTTCATCACCTGCGGAGAATCCACCAGGGAACATGATGATCTGTGCTTCGTTGATCGCTTTCTCAAAGAGTTCTACAGAATCATGGATATCTTCTGCTGTCAGGTTCTTGAAGACTTTGACATCAACTTCTGCGCCTGCTCTCTCAAATGCACGGGTGCTGTCATATTCACAGTTGGTTCCCGGGAACACCGGAATGAATACACGCGGTTTTGCAACTTTGTGTCTGCATACATAGATGTTTTCTGCATGGTACAGATCATCTTTGGCAGGTTTTTCATTTGCTTCACCGGAAACGGTCTTGAAGACTCTTTCCAGAGTTCCTTTCCATGCTTCTACAGCTTCTGCCTCTGTGATCACGGTATTTCCATAAGAGAATTTACCGTCGTCAGTAACTTCACCGATCAGTGTGTAAGTGATGGAAAGCTCGCCGACTTTGTCTGCCGGAACTTCCATGATGATATCGCCAAATCCCGGAGCGAAGAAATCTCTTGGATCCAGATTGTGCTCGATCTTTACGCCAAGTGCGTTACCGAATGCCATCTTGGAAACGGCTGCTGCAATACCATGACGATCCAGTGCATAAGCGGAAACGACTTTGCCGCTCTGGATATCATTGTGAAGTTTTTCATACTGATCCATGATTCCTGCGTAATCCGGCAGATCGTACTGATCGTGTGGTGCACGGAGCCATACCAGTTTGTTTCCTGCTTTTTTGAGTTCAGGAGTGATGACATCCTGGATCTTCGCTACATCTACTGCAAAGGAAACGAGTGTCGGAGGTACGTCGATCTCGTTGAAAGTACCGGACATACTGTCCTTACCTCCGATGGACGGAAGTCCGAATCCCATCTGTGCCGCATATGCACCAAGAAGTGCGGAGAACGGCTGGCTCCATCTCTTAGGATCTTCGGTCATGCGGCGGAAGTATTCCTGGAAGGTGAAGCGGATCTTCTTGTAGTCACCACCTGTTGCAACGATTCTTGCAACAGATTCTGTCACTGCGTAGGCAGCTCCATGATATGGGCTCCAAGAGGACAGATACGGGTCAAATCCATAGCTCATCATCGTTACAGTATCGGTCTTGCCATTCTGTACCGGAACTTTTGCTACCATGCTCTGTGTCTCGGTAAGCTGATACTGACCGCCGTATGGCATAAATACGCTTCCGGCTCCGATAGAACCGTCGAACATCTCAACGAGGCCTTTCTGTGAGCATACATTGAGGTCAGCAAGTGTCTCGAGCCATTTTGCCTTGACATCTGCTACATCCGGGCGGTCTTCAAAAAGGTTGCCCTCTTTGTTCGGAATCTCAACTTCTACGGTTGTTTCCTGATGTGCACCGTTGGTATCAAGGAAAGCACGGGAAATATTTACGATCTCCTTGCCTCTCCAGGTAAGGACAAGACGCGGATCCTCGGTAACGACTGCAACCGGGATCGCTTCCAGGTTTTCTTCGTTTGCATAGCCAAGGAAGGTGTCTACGTCTTTCGGATCTACAACAACTGCCATACGCTCCTGGGATTCAGAGATTGCGATCTCTGTTCCGTCAAGGCCGGCATATTTCTTCGGAACTTTGTCGAGGTCTACGCGAAGTCCGTCTGCAAGTTCACCGATGGCAACAGATACACCGCCGGCACCGAAGTCATTACATTTCTTGATGATGTGGCTGACTTCCTCGCGTCTGAACATACGCTGGATCTTACGCTCTGTCGGCGCATTACCTTTCTGGACTTCTGCACCGCAGACTTCGATGGATGCCTCTGTATGTACTTTGGAGGAACCGGTAGCACCGCCGATACCGTCACGTCCGGTACGTCCTCCGAGAAGGATGATGATATCGCCCGGATCAGAGTTCTCACGGATGACCGCGCGTCTCGGAGCTGCACCCATAACAGCACCGATCTCCATACGTTTTGCAACGTAGTCCGGATGATAGACTTCTTTGACATAACCGGTAGCCAGACCAATCTGGTTGCCATAGGAGCTGTAGCCGTGAGCTGCACTTCTGACAAGTTTCTTCTGAGGAAGTTTGCCCTTGAGGGTTTCCTTCACAGATACAGTCGGGTCAGCAGCACCTGTCACACGCATTGCCTGATATACATAAGTACGTCCGGAAAGCGGGTCACGGATCGCACCGCCGAGGCAGGTAGCAGCACCACCAAACGGCTCGATCTCTGTCGGATGGTTGTGTGTCTCATTCTTGAAGTTGATGAGCCACTCTTCTTCCTTGCCGTCTACATCTACCGGTACAACGATGCTGCAGGCATTGATCTCATCGGATTCTTCCTGGTCAGCAAGTTTGCCCTCGGATTTCAGTTTCTTCATTGCCATCAGGGCAAGATCCATCAGGCAGACAAATTTGTCGTCACGGCCTTTGTAGAGAACTTCTCTGTCAGCAAGATATTTCTCATAAGTCTTTACGATCGGTTCTTTGTAATCGCCCTCATCAAACTTCACATCGGTAAGTTCTGTGGAGAATGTGGTATGACGGCAGTGATCAGACCAATAGGTATCCAGTACACGGATCTCGGTCATGGACGGATCACGTTTTTCTTCGTTCTTAAAATAATTCTGAATGTGCTGGAAATCCTTGAAGGTCATTGCAAGATTCAGAGAATCATACAGTGCTTTGAGGTCTGCTTCCGGCATATCCTTGAAACCGTCAAAGATCTTGACATCCTCTGGTTCCGGGAATACGGTAACCAGTGTTTCCGGTTTCTCAAGTCCTGTCTCACGGGAGTCTACCGGGTTGATGCAGTGATGTTTGATGGCATCAAATTCTTCGTCTGTTACATTTCCTTCTATTACATAAGTCGTTGCAGAGCGGATGATCGGCTGTGCATCTCCATCGAGGAACTGCACACACTGTACAGCGGAATCTGCTCTCTGGTCGAACTGTCCCGGAAGATATTCTACAGAAAAGATCTTCGCGCCTTCTGCGGCTTCAAATTTCTCAAGATACAAGTCGTCAACCGGCGGCTCTGCAAATACGGTTCTGCATGCTTTTTCAAAAACTTCATCTGAAATATTTTCTACATCATAACGGATCAGCACTCTTACATTCGTTGCGGATTTGATTCCGAGATAGCTACTGATCTCATGCTTTAATTCTTTTGCCTGTACAGCATAGGCTGGTTTCTTTTCTACATAAACGCGTCTTACGTTACTCATTAGAAACTCCTTTCAGATAGTAATCATTGGTTTTGGTAGTTACTGTTCACAGGCATTCCCGTGAGCAGTAACTCTGGTTGTTTTTTGGGATAGAATAGTTGTTATTTTACAAAATATATAGTATCATAACAAATATCATTAGTAAAATTAATATATCTTATATTTTTTATTAGACATACTAATTAGTAAATGGAGGTTTCTTATGGATATCAATCTCGAATTATACAAAGTTTTCTATTATGTAGCTACGACTTTAAGTTTCTCAGAAGCATCCCGCCAGCTTTTTATCTCTCAGTCTGCCGTCAGCCAGTCGATCAAGACCCTGGAAAAAAAACTCGGCCACACGCTCTTTATCCGCAGTACAAAAAAAGTCCTCCTCACGCCGGAAGGAGAACTTCTTCTGGAGCACGTCAAGCCCGCCCTTCTGATGCTTGATGAAGGGGAAGCCCTGCTCTCGGGCGACAACATGCTCAAAGGACAGCTCCGTATCGGTGCCAGTGACACGATCTGCCGTTATTTCCTGATCGAATATTTCCGCAGGTTCCACCAGTCTTACCCGGATGTCCGGATCAAAGTCACCAACAGCACTTCGATCGGCTGTGTCGAACTTCTGGAAAAAGGACAGGTCAACCTGATCGTATGCAACTCACCAAACTCCCGCCTCGGAAACCATATGAAAGTCAAAGTATTAAAAGATTTCCACGATGTGTTCGTAGGTGACCCGGACTGTTTTGCCTTCAAGCATCTGCCCTGCTCGCTGAAAGAGCTTCTGGAATATCCGATCCTGATGCTTTCTTCCAAGAGCACGACCAGTGAATATCTCTATCATACCTTTGCCGTGCATGATCTGAAACTGCTGCCGGAAGTCGAGCTCAACAGTAATGACCTCCTGATGGATCTCGCAAGGATCGGTCTTGGCATCGCGTGTGTTCCTGATTATATGCTGGATCCAGAAGATTCTCTCAAACCGATCCCTCTTACAGAACAGCTTCCGTCCCGCCAGCTGATCCTTGTCCAGCACGATAACCTGCCCGTGTCCCAGGCGGCAGAACGATTCCTGGAAATGTTCTGAAAAAAAGAGCCCCCTGACGGGAGCTCCCTGAATTTACTGTGGCATAACCTCTACTGCTTTTGTGATATATTCGTTGTTGATCTGATCGAAAGCACCGCTGTCTGCCTTGGATGCATATGCCATGTCGATCGGCATCTTGCCTAATACCGGTACATTCAGCTCTGCTGCGATCTCGTCAATATGGCTCTCACCAAAGATCTTGATCGGAGTTCCGCAGTCCGGACATTTGACATAGCTGTAGTTCTCTACGATTCCAAGTACCGGGATCTTCATCATCTCTGCCATGTTGTAAGCTTTCTTGACGATCATCTTGACAAGATCCTGTGGAGAACTTACGATCACGATTCCGTCGATCGGAAGAGACTGGAATACAGTAAGCGGTACATCACCGGTTCCTGGCGGCATATCTACGAAGAGATAGTCGATCTGATCCCATACTACATCTGTCCAGAACTGTTTTACCATATTTGCAAGGACCGGACCTCTCCAGATAACCGGAGTGTCCTCTGTCGGAAGAAGAAGGTTGATGGACATAACCTTGATCCCATTTGCTGTCTCCATCGGATAGATTCCGTTATCGTCTGCCTGTGCTGCTCCTGTCAGTCCGTACATCTTCGGGATAGATGGTCCCGTGATGTCCGCATCCAGGATACCTACCTTGTAGTCCTTGGCTGCCATTGCGTTTGCGAGGGATCCTGTCACGAAGGATTTACCTACGCCGCCCTTGCCGCTGACAACACCGATGACGTGTTTTACATCTGAAAAGATGTTCTGTTCCGCCATAAAATTCTGCGGATTGCTCTGTCCTTTGCTTGCGCATCCTTCGCAGCTTGATTTGCCGCATGATCCGCTGTTACTGCATTCTGCCATTTCTTGTTTCTCCTTTATTTTCCGGTCCTTACAGTCCTGTCTCCCGGGCCGCATGACCTGTATTTTATTTCATAAACCGGTCGATCGCACGTTCCAGCTCCTTGATGGCATCCTTGTCTCCGTGCTCTACCGCATCCACGATACAGTGCTCAATATGATCCTGAAGGATGATCTTACCTGTATTGTTGATGGCTGATTTGACCGCCGAAAGCTGGATCAGCACCTCAGAACAGTCTCTGCCGTCCTCCACCATACGCTTGATCGATTCCAGATGTCCGATCGCCCTGGAAAGCCGGTTCAGAACCGCCTTGGTCTGGGCATGGCTGTGATGATGACCGTGTTCTCCATGAGAATGTTCTATTGTAGTTCCATCTTCCAGTACATGTACATGGGTTTCCTTTACTTCACTCATGTCAGTGCTCCTCTCAGGTATCAAATTATCAGTACTGTCTTACGGGCTGCTTCTATAGTAATACCCGCAGCCTTGAAATTATATTATACCACACTGCCTAAATCTCTGTAAAGGAACATCTCTGTTTTATCTGCGATGTTACGATATCAAAGACGATCGTTCCATCTGCAAGGATAGTCTTGTCATAGGAGACATCTTTGCCCTGGAATTTCTTTTTGACATATTCTTCCGGGTCTGTGATCTCCACTTCCTCCACAAAGACATCCCGCATCTGGTTTCTCGGGCATTTATTAAAGATCTCCCAGATCACTTCGTATTCTTTCATGGTCTCTGTCCTCCCTGAAAGTCATATATCCAGACTCCACTTCCCCTCGATCTCATCTGCAAACTCTGCCTCGATCACACCAAGCTCATCCTTCTGTTCAAGCGGCACTGCCCAGGAAAGCCCGCAGCTTGCAGAGATCTCCCTCGGGACCGGGATCAGTCTTCCGGCGATCCCGTTCTCCTTGCAGTATCTCTCCACCGCCATGGCACCGCTGGTGCTGTAAAAAGTCAGCAGATATCTTGGAATCTTCTGGATCATGGTTTTACGACTTTGGCTGCTTTTGCAAGAATCTCTACGATGTCATACATGTTTGTGACTTCTCCGACCTGAAGTTTATCTGTCAGGCTATAGTAATTCAGGCAGGTACCGCAGGTTTTGATCTCCACGCCCTGTGCTTCCAGGCTCTTGAGATCTTCGAGAGAATCAGAACCTTCTGTGGTCAGTGTTGCACCGCCATTATAAAAAAGCATGGTCTTTGGAAGTTTCTCAAGCTGTGTCACTGCAAAAAGAAAGCCTTTCATCAGGACTTTGCCGAGTTCATCGTTTCCTCGTCCCATGGTTGCTGTGTCGACTGCGATCACGAAATCTCCCCTGACATCTGGGATGCACTCTACGGTTTCCTCCTGAGTTTCTGACGGCTTCTGGTCTTTCACACGGATGATGACCTGGAATTCCTGGTCGGATTTTTTCTCGGAAAGTACTTCTGCACCTGCATGTTTTCCCATTCTGGTAAGGTTCTGTACTGCTGTTTCATTATCTACGAGCACAGTGATCTCTGCATCTCCCTGGATGCCGTCCAGGACTTTCTTTGTCTTTACGACCGGGATCGGGCACTGTTCTCCTCTTGCATCTACTGTATATTTCTGTTCCATGATCTTAACCTCCTGTATCTGCATGATTTGTCTCAATTTTCACACTGGTTTCATTGTACCAGACCTTACCTTTTTTTGCAAACCATGCAGGAAAGTAAGATCTGCCCGAAACGTTTTTTCGTCGCACACAAGATTTTTTGTATCTTTATAAAAAATTTGTCGAAAAGAATTGAACTTCTGCGAAGAATAGAGTATCATAAATATAATTTTACAAAAACGAGAATTTTAGTCAAAGGAGATATAACATGCAGCTTTTAAAAGACCGTATACTGAAAGATGGAATCGTGAAACCAGGAAATATTTTGAAAGTAGACAGTTTTTTGAATCACCAGATGGACATTACTCTGATCAATGAGATCGGCAAAGAATTCAAGAGACGTTTTGCTGACTGCCCGATCACCAAGATCCTTACGATCGAAGCATCTGGAATCGGAATTGCCTGTATCGCAGCACAGTATTTTGATGTGCCTGTAGTTTTTGCCAAGAAGGCACAGAGCCTGAATCTGGATGGTGAGATGTACTGTTCCAAGGTAGAATCTTTCACCCACAAGAAAGTTTATGACGTGATCTTATCCAAGAAATTTCTCGGACCGGAAGACCATGTTCTCCTGATCGATGATTTCCTTGCCAACGGATGTGCACTGCTCGGCCTGATCGAGATCGTCAAAGAATCCGGAGCTACCCTTGAAGGTGCCGGAATCGTGATCGAGAAAGGTTTCCAGAACGGCGGACAGAAGATCCGTGACATGGGTGTTCGTCTGGAATCTCTTGCGATCGTTGACTCTATGACTGATGATTCTCTGACATTCCGCGAGTAATTTTTTACCGTCCACAGTAAAATTTATCGCAAAGCGCACAAAACAACAGCCGGAACAAAGTCTTAATGCTCTGTTCCGGCTGTATTTTTGTATCTTTACTTATTATTTCTTTGCCTTTTCGGTCGGTGTTGGTGTCTCCGTAGCGGTTGGCTTCGGCGTAGAAGTCGGCTTCTTTGTCGGCTCCGCCTTTTCCGTTGGAGTTGGTGTTTCTGTCTCAGCTGGTGTCGGGGAAACTTCCTCCGGTGTTTCCGTTGGAGTCACCGTCGGCTCTGCTGCCTCAGTCGGTGTGACCGGCTTCGGTGTCTCTGTCGGGTCCGGCTCTACTTCCTTCTCTGAATAATATCCATTGTCGATCAGGATCTCATAGTTATCCCTGTCGATCACCTGCGACTCACAGAGATAAGTTCCTATGATCTTGACGCCATTGTCATACTGCTCGTAATCATTGACTTCCGGATCATCCTCTCCGTGGAGATATACATTTACCATCTCCTCGCACTGATCCGCAAGTTCTCTGGAATCCATAAATACACTGAATGCCTGTGTGCCAGATGCTATACGCTTCACTGCATCCTCCTTGCAGCCATTTCCCGTGATCATCGGCCAGATATCTGTTCCCGGAACTACACCAGCCTCCTGAAGTGCTTCCTGCACGGCTCCTGCTGCATCGTCAAATCCTGTACAGATGATATCCGGTGCCGCTCCATCTGGATAAAACTGCTCCAGGATCTCTGCTGCACGTGATTTTGCAGTGCTTTTGCTCCATCTCAGGATTCCTGTGTCATCAAAAGAAAGTTTGCCTGATTTGCATACAAGAGTTCCGTCATCCAGATATTCCTGCAGCGTCTCCATCAGACCGTTATACAGAAACAGCGCCTGCGTATCATCTAGAGATCCCATAAAAAATTCGATCGTCCTGGATTCTTTTGCCTCACGGACCTTGTCCAGTTCTTCGCTCTCAATGATCTTCTTGCCGATCATCTGACCGATCTGGCGGCCGCCAAATGTGACATAATATTTGACTGCATTCGTATCCATGATCAGATCATCGTAGGAAAATACCGGAATTTCCGCTTCCTTCACGCTCTCAAGGACACTCTTGAGCCCATAAGGATCCACCGGTGCAATGACGAACGCAGAAACCTCTTCTGCTGTCAGTTCCTGGATCTGGGAAACCTGTCTGGAAACATCGTTCTCGGCATACTCGATCACCGGTTCATATCCATCGTCCTCAAGTGTGCTTTTGAACTCATCTGCATCTCTGGTCCATTTCTCCTCGTTTGGAAGAAGAACGGCGATCTTCTCTCTGGAAGCTTCCGTTGTCTCCTCCGTCTTGTCCTCACTGTCAGAATCTGAGGTTTCTGTTTCCTTTGATGATTTCTGTTTATCTGTTTCTTTATCTGATTTTGTTTCCGGAGTCGGAGTCTCTGTCAGTTCATCCTCTCCTGCTCCCTCTTTTTCTGTCTGTACACTTTCATTGGCAGCTTCTGTCGCCTCATTCTTGCCGCATCCGCCAAGTACAATCGTTATCAGAAAAATGCCTAATAAAAGATATGCTGTCTTTTTTTTCATGTTAAATTCCTTTATATTCCTTTGCGAGAAGTTTCAGATAGTCTCTATAGGCTGCCGCTGTCTTCTTTGGCTTGACGATCGTAACGTCCCTTCCCATTGCAGTCAGCCATCCAAAAAACTGCGGACCGGATATCTGTGGTACTGTAACGGATATGTATCCGGCTTCTTTTGTCTTGTAATTTCCATGAGTGCCAAAATATTCCTGAACTTCTTTTTCTCTTGTCTCCCTGCACAGAAGTTTCATAGGTTTCTCTGTATCCTGGATCTCGCTCTCGTCCAGAACAAAATGCTTTACCAGTACTTCTTTAACAACCGGCTGTACTTTCTCTTTGTTCTGTCTGACTGCAGGTTTCAGCACTGTTTCCTTCTTTTCTTCTGCATTCCGACCTGCAAGATAATAGCCGCCCGGTCTTCCTCGTTTATATTTTATGTCCAGTCCAAACTCTCTCAGCGCGTCTAAATCATCATAAATACTTTTACGCTCCGCATTGACTCCACATTCTGTCAGTTTCTCAAGGATCTCCTGCATAGTTACTGCACGGTTCTCCCCGGTCTCCTCAAGCAGATGTTCCAAAACCAGTATTTTTGCTTTCTGATTACGTGATTTCGCCATTTTTGTCCCCTTGTTTGCCCTTTTATGATTATGATTGTCTTTTGCAAAAAGAAGGTGTCAAAAGCATTTGGCTCTCAGCACCTTCGTGACCTTTTATATTTGAATTATATCCTCACCATATTTTGAATGCAAGTACTATTTGAGGAATCTGTGACAGATATAATCGTTGGCTTCTTTTTCCTGGCTGTCGTCAAGCGGGGTAAGCTCTGTCTGCTCTCCGTATTTCTTCTGCAGTGCGTGCAGGATCAGCCAGTCCGCAAGCTGCGGGTTCTTCGGAAGCAGCGGTCCATGGAGGTAGGTTCCGATCACATTCTTGTACACAACACCTTCATAACCGGATTTACCGTCATTTCCAGAACCATAGAGAACTTTGCCAAGCGGTTTGTTATCGTTGATACATGTCCTTCCACCGTGGTTCTCAAAACCGACGACCGGCATCTCAAACAGGTCGCTCTGAAGGACGATGTTGCTGATGAGACGGCCCTCCTCCTGCTCTGTATACATATCTACAAGTTCCAGCCCCTTGATCGTTCCCTGGTCCGTCTTGTAGTAATTTCCAAGGAGCTGATAACCGCCACAGATAGCGATAACGACTCCATTATCCTCTACATATGCCTTGAAATCCTTCTGGATCTCCTTGAGTTTCTCACAGACAAGCATCTGCTCCCTGTCGGAACCGCCTCCCAGAAGCACGATATCAAGTTTGGAAAAATCAATCTTGTCATCGATCTCGTAGGCGATGGTTTCTGCCTCGATTCCTCTCCACTGGCATCTCTTCATCAGGCACTGGATATTGCCTCTGTCCCCGTAAAGATTCAGGAGATCCGGATATAAATGTCCTATCGTAAGTTTCATTTCTGCTCTCCCTCCAGCTTCTTGAGTATATTTCTGGTACTGAACAGTGCTGTATAGTTTACAAGCACATACAGATTTCCGGTTCCGTCAGCCACGCGGCTGCGGATCGCCTTCTCGACATCAGCTTCCAGCATGGTCGGAATATCTACGTATTTCATTCGAAGACGCATATCCTGGCATCGGATACCGCTGACTGTGATGGAGCGGATGCTCTCCTCCTGGAAGCGGTCAAAATCCACATCCCATAGCCAGGAAATATCGATTCCATCCTGTGCATTGTCGTTGATCGCGATGAGCACATCCTTCGGCATGCTGTCCTGCATCACGGCAGAAATATTCTGGTTAAAACCTGCCGGGTTCTTTGCAAGGTTCAGTGTCACACTGGTTCCCTGGATACGGAACTGTTCCATACGACCGTTCTCCGGATTGAATTTCTTAAGCATATCCTGGAAATGTTCCGCCTTAAATCCGGCCGTGCGGATTCCCGCATAGGCAGCCAGAATATTGTATACGTTATAAAATCCCTTGTAATTTGCAGTGATCTTATGATCTTCCACACGGAAAGAAAGCTGGTCTCCTACCTGTACATCAGAAGCATCATATTCTGGAACCGGTCTCTGGAAACCGCATTTCGGGCATTTGTAATCACCAAGCTGGCTATAATGATAAAAACTGTACTGTAATCTCTCGCCGCAGCGTTTGCAGAAACGACCCTCCCGGATCTCATTTGTTTTGCTCTTCATGACAGCTTTGCTGATTCCGTAGTACGTACAGGCATTTCCGCTGTCCATTGCAAGATAAGTAGACAATGCATCATCTCCGTTTACCACAAGTTTCATCTTTGGCACTTTGCGGATCATTTCTTCGAGAATATTCATGGTGATATCGATCTCACCATAGCGGTCAAGCTGATCGCGGAAAAGGTTCGTCATAACCATATAATCCGGCTTGATCTGCGGAAAAATATATCTCGTGGATGCCTCATCTACTTCAATGCAGGCATAATCTGCCTTGATATGTCCGTTCAGTCCTGCCCCAAGTACAAATGCCGCCACAACACCATTCAGCATATTGGAGCCGGTATGGTTACAGATGACTTTCTGTCCCTCTGCCTCCAATGCTGCACAGAGCATGTTGTTGGTCGTAGTCTTACCATTGGTACCGCATACTACAAAAATGTCTTTTTTGACTTCCCCTGCCAGTTCTTTCAGTACGGGCGGATATATCTTAAGTGCGATCTTGCCTGCCCATGTCACACCCTGGCGTCCCATCTTCTTGCAGGCAAAGCCAGTTGCCTTGGCAGCCCAGACTGCCAGTATTCTTCTAATATTCATGTGTTCTGTTCCTTTTATTTTAACTTTATAGTTCCTACTGATTTTACGACAATTTTCCTGATTTAGCAACTGTCTTCGAAAAGTTAGCAAAAAAAGGCAGACACCTGTATCTGATTTATTTGGTAAAAAGTTCTTTTTCGTTCAGATAATTACGATATTGTTTTTGCGCTTCCTTCATATATGTTCTGGAAACAGGCACTACAATGTCTCTCATAATAAAGCCATCAGCCTTCATTCCCATTGTCTTGTTCATATTGACAAAAAAGCTCTGGTGACAGCGAAGAAAAGAACTGCCTTTCAGCTGATCCTCAAAATCACAGAGTTTTCCTCTGCAATGGATAATTCCTCCATCTTCCATATGAAAATTTACTGTGTGAAGACTGCTTGAAATATACTGGATCTCACTGTGTCTGATCGTATAAAACCGGGAACGATAGCGAAAACAGACACTTCTCTCTTCCATAGATCTATCATTGTATCTCTGCACATTGCTATCCAGAAAATAAAAAATTTTTTCAATTTTTTCATACGTCAGTGGTTTAAGAAGATACTGAAGTGCAAACACATCAAATGCCTGTCTGTAATATTTCTCACTCTTTGTCATAAATATGATTCCAACTTTTTTGTTGACTTTCCGTATTTCCTGTGCAACCCATATTCCATTTTCCTCTTCAAACTCAATCTCCATGAAAATAAGCTGAAACTGATTTGGATTCTCGGTCATACGATTGAGCAGCTGGTGACTTTTTGTAAGTTTTGTGATTTCAGCATCTGGAAGTAACTTTCGTACATATTCTTCAAGAACTCCTGCATCCCTGGAATTCTCATCACAAATAGCAATTGTAATTGGTTTCATTAAATTCTCTCTTTCTAAAATATTTCTCTTTTGCATACGCCAATTATATCATATTTCTGAATTCACTTTTACCCCCCCCCTAATTTTTTTGACGTTTTTGCTGTTAAATATGACGTTCTTGCAAAATATGACGTTTTCTCATAGCAGATTTAAAATTCCTGTACATTTCCTGTCACGTTTTCATAGAAAAAGGATATCTATTCCTTTTAATAAAAAAAAGAGAAGATATCCTGCTATGAATATCTTCTCCTGATTTCTGTCAAATTATACTAACTCGATCAGAACTTCCATTGCTGCGTCACCTTTACGCGGTCCGATCTTAACGATTCTTGTGTAACCACCGTTACGATCTGCATATTTCGGTGCGATCTCTTCGAACATCTTCTTGGTCATGTCGATGTCTTTTGTGTTTTTCTTCTTTCCAGCAGCTTTGGTCGGAACTTCTTTTACCGGGTAGAATACTTTAGCCATCTGACGACGAGCGTGCAGTCTGGATGGAGCATCTTTGGTAATTTCTTTCTGTACTTCGTCATATACGGTTACTTTCTTTCCGTCTACAACTTCTTTTACTCTCTTACCGTCAGCATCTTTACGAGCAACTTTTGCAGTTACAGTAACTGTCTCGAAGTTGTCTTTCTCGCGAACTGCCATAGCGATAAGGCTTTCAGCGATCTTGCGGATCTCTTTAGCTTTAGCTTCAGTGGTAACGATTTTTCCGTTGTACAGAAGGTTTGTTACCTGGTTTCTTAACAGAGCTTTTCTCTGATCAGAAGTTCTGCTTAATTTTCTATATTTTGCCATGTTATTTTCCTCCATCTGCGGGACATCCATACATGCTAGTTCGGTCTTACTGCATGAATGCTTAGGCATCCCCGCTCAAATTATTAAGAAGTGCTTATTCTTCAGTTGGCTGAAGCTGTAAGCCCAGTTCTTTCAGTTTAGCAAGTACTTCTTCTAATGACTTACGACCAAGGTTACGAACCTTCATCATATCATCAGAAGTTCTGTTGCAAAGTTCTTCAACTGTGTTGATTCCGGCTCTCTTCAAGCAGTTATAAGAACGAACGGAAAGTTCGAGCTCATCAATGCTCATCTCCAGAACCTTTTCTTTCTCATTGTCTTCTTTCTCGATCATGACTTCTGCAGTCTTTGCATTCTCAGAAAGATCAATGAACAGGCTCAGATGTTCGCTCAGTACCTTCGCAGCGAGGCTGACAGCCTCATCCGGATCCAGTGTTCCATTGGTATATACATCCAATGTAAGTTTATCGAAATCAGTAACCTGACCAACACGGGTGTTCTCTACAACCATGTTTACACGGTCAACCGGTGTGTAGATTGCATCAACTGCAATTACGCCGATCGGCATGTCGTCAGTTTTGGCTTTATCAGCACCGATGTAACCACGGCCACGGGTAATTGTAAGCTCCATAGCCAGTCTGCAGTCCTTGCCTCCGTTAAGAGTAGCAATGATCTGATCTGGATTCATGATTTCGATATCCTGATCTGCCTGGATGTCAGCTGCTGTTACAACACCAGATCCCTCACACTCGATATATGCGGTCTTTGGCTCATTGTCTGTGCTGGTATTTTTGATAGCAAGGCTTTTCAGATTCATGATGATCTCTGAAACGTCTTCTTTTACGCCCGGAATAGAGCTGAATTCATGAAGAACTCCATCGATCTTAACCTGGCTTACTGCTGCTCCCGGGAGGGAGGACAGCATAATTCTTCTGAGAGAATTACCAAGTGTAGTACCATATCCTCTTTCCAGAGGCTCTACTACGAATCTGCCAAACTTTTTATCTTCGGAAATTTCCGTAATTTCGATTTTTGGTTTATTAAAATCAAACACTATATGGTTCCCTCCTTCTGGGTATTCAACATTTGAGGGTATTAACGAATGCTGTAACTGTGAAGAAAACTCCTCACAGTTACTCGTGTTCTAATTATTATTTAGAATACAGCTCGACGATAAGCATTTCGTTTACCGGAACATCAATTGCTTCTCTTCTTGGAAGTTCTTTTACAGTTCCGCTTAAAGCTTCCTGATTAACATCGATCCATTCCGGAACAAGTCTTCCACCTGTTACTTCCAGAATTCCTTTGTATCTCTCAGAACCTTTGCATTTTTCTTTGATTTCAACTGTGTCACCAGCTTTTACAAGGTAAGACGGAATGTTTACACATTTTCCGTTTACAAGTACGTGTTTGTGGTCAACGATCTGACGAGCTTCACGTCTTGTTCTTGCAAATCCCATACGGAATACTACGTTGTCAAGTCTGCTCTCAAGAAGGACCATAAGGTTTTCACCAGTCTGTCCCGGCATTCTGTCAGCTTTGTTGTAGTAGTTGTGGAAAGGTTTTTCCAGAACTCCGTAGATGAATTTTGCTTTCTGTTTTTCTCTTAACTGTAAACCGTACTCAGACATTTTTCTGTTTGCACGTTTTAACTGTCTTGTGGATTTTTTATCAATTCCTAAATAAATCGGATCCAGACCAAGGGATCTGCATCTTTTCAGAACAGGAACTCTATTTACTGCCATTTCAAGCTACCTCCTAAATTAGACTCTTCTACGTTTTGGTGGACGGCATCCGTTGTGCGGAACCGGTGTTACGTCACGGATACTTGTTACTTCAAGGCCGCAAGCCTGAAGTGCACGAATTGCAGCTTCACGTCCTGATCCTGGTCCTTTAACCATAACATCAACAGTTTTTAATCCATGAATCAGAGCAGCTTTTGTTGCAGTCTCTGCTGCCATCTGTGCTGCATAAGGGGTAGATTTTCTTGAACCTCTAAATCCCAGACCGCCGGCACTTGCCCATGAAAGAGCGTTTCCTTCGTTGTCAGTCAGAGTAACAATTGTATTGTTAAAGGATGACTGGATATGTGCCTGTCCGTGTTCAACGTTTTTCTTAACACGACGTTTAGTAGTCGCTTTTCTGGTTGTCTTTGCCATTTTAAAACTAACCTACACTTTCCTATATATAATCAATTATTTGTTACGAATTATTTCTTCTTATTAGCAACAGTTCTCTTAGGACCCTTGCGAGTTCTAGCGTTTGTTTTGGTCTTCTGGCCACGAACCGGAAGTCCTTTACGATGACGGATACCACGGTAGCATCCGATTTCCTGCAGTCTCTTGATATTCATAGCGATTTCACGACGAAGATCACCTTCAACTGTCATTGTTTCATCAATAACAGCACTGATTTTCTTTACATCATCGTCTGTCAGATCTCTGACACGGATGTCAGGATTTACTCCTGCCTGTGCAAGAATCTTGTCTGCACTTGTTCTGCCGATACCATAGATATAGGTAAGGCCGATTTCGATACGTTTGTCTCTTGGTAAATCTACACCAGCTATACGAGCCATGTACTGTTTCCTCCATTTTCTTTTTGAAAGTCGTCTGAACCGTACCACTTGCAGTCTCGCAAGGTGAAATAGGGTACATCTTCAAAAACTCTCGATTTTTCTAGTTTCCTAATTGGGGTGCCTCGGTAAAACACCCAGCCGCCTTTGGCGAAAAGCGACCTTTCCGAAATTTTGTTGCCTCTCGGTATTAGGCAATACATGCTTCTTTAATAAAATATTAAAACAGTCCGAACAACCCTTCCGGGTGTATCAAACTGCAGCCGCACGTTTCACAAATCAGTCAATCAACCCTGACGCTGTTTGTGTTTTGGATTTTCACAGATTACTCTGATAGATCCTTTTCTTTTGATGATCTTGCATTTCTCGCAGATCGGCTTTACAGATGATCTTACTTTCACTGGAAATCCTCCTTTTCCGTAATATAGGCTTGAATCTGCAGTTCATACACGCCTCAGCGCGTACAACCAGTATAATAACATTCCTTTACGGAAAATACAACCCCCTAATTTAATTTTTTTTATTTTTTCATAAACCCGTTCCTTATGGTATCATCTCCTGATGAAAATACTTCCTGCAGCAATATCATTTACAGATAAAAGCTATTCGACATCCTATTTCAGTGTGGTAACGATCAGTTTGCTTTCCAGCGCAGCAGCGATCAGATCCTCTTTGCAGCTGTATCCTGCCTTGGCGATCATCTCCTGAAAATTCCATCGTACTCCTGAGGTGGAACAGTTCATTTTTTTTGCAATCTCCGAGTAGGACATTCCACATATGTAAAGCCGCAGCATTTCCAATTGCCTGGGACTGATTTCCCCGCTAGTGATCCAGTTCAATTCCACATTTGGAGTTACATCCGGAAAGACATGCTCTCCATTAAGAGTTCTGATGATCACATCACAAATCTCATCCTCACCATGGTCCTTATACCAGAGGCTGTCTGCACATCCTGTTTTTGCCCGCTCCAGCACTTTTGGATCGATCAGCGAGGTTACAACAAGTATCTTCGTACCCGGATGTTCCTCCTTTATGGTCTTTCCCGCAGTCAGTCCATCATGATTATGAAAGGTCTGCACATCCATCAATACCAGATCGATTGCTGAATAATTACAGATTTTTACTGCTTCCCGGGCATCACTGACCGTATCTACCAGCTTAAATTCAGGATTTTGTAAAATAATATATTCAAAATATTTCTGCATGATCTTCTGATCTTCCACAATGAGTACCCTTATCATAGCATCATTCCCTTCTCATACTGAAGTAATCTGATATTCTTATTCCTTTAACGGAAAATTCAGAAACAGATAAAAAGCAGGTTCAAAAAATGTCTTCATAGTCCCCTGCTCTGCTTCTACTGCTTTCCTTAATGCTGATAATCCACCACCTTCTTTTGCATTTTTTGATGGCGGCTCACCATTGTTGGTAATCTGGATCTGATATCCGTCCCTGCTGTTCTTTATTTCCACATAAACTGCAGTTCCATGTGCATGACGGGCACAGTTTGTCACGCATTCACGGAGAGCGCGATCTGTAAGCCGTCTGTAAATCAGATCATCCGGATAATTCCCCTGGATCTGGATCGATATTCCAAGTTCTCTTGCATGCTTTTCCGTATCCTCATACTGGTCTTCTTTATTATCAGCAGTTGAACTTGTAAGAATATAAACCTGCTGCTTTAAATTTTCCAGTTGCTCCCTCATATTGTCAGGTTCTTCTTTCTTTTCAAGGATTCTTCGTATGGAAAGAAGACTTCTTCCGAAATTATCGTGTACCTTCATTTTCATCGCCAGAGTTTCCTGTTCACGTATTTCATCGCCTATTTTTTCATACATTTCTTCCAGTTTGCGATTCAGCTGCTCTAATTTTTCGTTATTGCTTTTGATCTTTTCATTGTTGTAATATACTTCAGATACATTGATCGCAACAGTCTGCACATAACCTTTCAGATCCGGCTCTTTAAGCTGGTATTCCTGAAACATCCAGACGGAACCATCCGGTAAATAAAATACATTGCTGTCGGAATTTAACTTGATAATATTTTTCTGAACAGGTGCTGAATTTATGGCATCGCGGAAAATCTCAAAATTCTGAAGATAATTTCCGGTCAGTATCCTGCATAATTCCTGCATCTTGGCGTTACTCAGGATGATACGTCCAAGAGCATCTGAAAAGCAGACACCACAGGGGACATTATTTACAGCTTCATAAACAGACCAGGGCGACAAAGTATTGCTGTATTCCTTTCGCTCCCTGCGAATCGCCAGAATCAGATAGGCTGTCAGCAGAATCACTGCTATCACCAATACATGTATTGGAAATGAATACAATATCGGATCGTATGGAAGATCATCCTGCCGATGCTGGTGATCACTCAACAGTCCCACCATAAAAAGAAATGAGACAACCAGCCATGCAGAAGATATCGCAATTTTCCATTTCCCTGCTGAACGCATAATTCTGGAAAACAGCAGAATAAATTCAAGGATCAGACATATTTCCATAAGGATCATCAGAAGATTTTGCAATTTCATGGTGTCTTTTATGAAACCGGACATCGAATAAACCATTCCTGTTCCTCCTCCTGCTGTATCAAAAGATCAGGTCTCTCTGTCAGAAAAATACGAATATCAGTCAGACATACAACATGCACAGAAATCTGCAATTTTTCTTCAATCTGAGTCACTCGGAAGAAGACCGCGCTCACCACATCAAACAATTGTTCGATCAGCCATTCAAAGAAATCATAACATCTCAGAACATCATCTGCGTGAAGCAGTTTTTCTTTATCCTGCACAAAGTAAGCTGCCCTGATCTTACATAATTTCAGATTTTCACAGGATTCAGCCAGACTTTGCTTCAGATCGGCCATAGTCAGAGAATCCCCCTGTGAGCTGTATCTGGTGAGTACAAGATTTTTTCTTCGTTTCAGATAAGTTCCCACGACTACTATCTTACTCAGAAGCATATCACATTCTTCTCTTGAATCTGTCTGTTCAAACTTCTTCATATATAGAGAAAGTAATTCATACTGTCTGTAAGTTTGATCCTGTATCATATTCATAAGATGATTCTGTTCTTCTAATTTTCTGCGTGCGGCTTCTTTCTGATAAGTCATCTGCAAAAGCTGATTTCGTGCCGTCAATTCCTCCTGCTGTTCCTGAATATCCTGATACTGGTCAAGCAGAACAGAAATATCTTCCGTCCAGAATAAATGTCCACCCCTGACAGGAATATGCTTGATCAAAATCCCGTTTTCCTGCAGTAAAGATTCTGCGATCACACATTCACGCAGTTCTTTGGAGAGCTTCGGGAAATTTCCTGTATAATAATAACGCCGAAAAGCTTCATCCGTTATCTCTGCGTCAAGACTGCCTGTTGACTGAAACAATTCAAAATAACGACTATTTGTAGGAATCAGTCCACACAGGATACAACTTTGAAAAATAGCCGCTATACAAAGGCAGCAGACTGCTGTCAGATCTCCTGCAATGATACTGATAAAGGGCAGACGCAGAATATTTCCAATGTTCCATCCCAAAAGCACGATACCAGGTATTACAGGAAGCCAGAAACGTTTTTTTTCAAAAGTTTTGCTTTTGCGAACAAGTATCACATCCATTGCACTGAGACAAAATATGATCCATACCTGAATGACCACAAAGAGGAAACCGTATCCATAATTTTTATCCGAATAAGGTGGTTTCAGATAGAAACGAAAAACCAGCTGATGCAGATCATTGGTAAATACACCTATAATCAGTACTGCCGCAAAAAGCAGCAGCAAAACATGTCTTTTTTTTATTTTAGTATTTTCCTTTTCTTCCAGAAGCAAAGCTGCATTCAAACCTAAAGTCGGAATCAGGATCATCGGAAGATAATACAGATACCAGCAGATATGCATACTGAGGGGATCCTGAAAAACATGATATTTTATTGTACGCAAAAAAAGCCAGAATACCATCAGACAGCCAATGGCCGTCAGACACTGGCGCATTTTTTTGTATACAATATGTTTATTCAGATAAGTGACCCATGCACAGTACAGTCCCAGATAAATGCTGGTGCGGCTCTGGTCAAGCAGAGCATGCAGTAAATCATTATCTGTATCGATCAGTCTGCATATATATGCCGCCAAAAAGCACAGAAAAACAGTCGTATATGATAAAAATCTTTTCTTTTGATATGGCATTATGATTCCTTTCCAGACAAACCCCGTCCCCAAAGCATGCAGGTTACCGATCAAATATAAACGGTAACCTGTTATAAACATTATGTCTCGGGATACTGCCTGCTCAATGCTCAATAATAATTATTATACTATAATGTCTGAATAGTGAGCAATGACAAAGTTTCTCTGATCAGAACTTACCACTGGTTCCACCATGGGATCGTCCGGAAGAACTGGTGTGAGATGAGCTTCCACCGGAACCGGAGGAAGAAGATGAACTGTCTTTTTCATTTTTGATTGTTCTTTGAGTAACAATCCTGTTGACAAAACTGTCCGTTGATCTTTGCAGTGACAATGAACCACTGCGTTCATAGGATTTCGCTGACTCCTGTTTCTTTACGGATTTCAGATTGCCGGATTTTGCTTTGACTCTTCCAAACGAGATAAGAAAAGCGACAACCAAATCTGTATAGAGCCAAAATGGAGACACTTTTGCCTTTGGCATATTGCCAACATCATAAGGTTCACCGGTTGCTGCCTGCCGCAGAAAATCATCACACTGATCTGCAAAACAATTAAATGCCTTTGCATACTCTCCGCTGCTGAGTTTACTCTGGAATTCACCTCTGATATATTCAAGCCCCGCATCTGTAAAAGCTGTCGTATGGCTGTAACCATAGGTCGAAATAGCCCATTCTCTCTCGCCCATACTGATCAGAAGAAGAAGGCCATCGTCATTTTCTCCATATCCATATCCATTGTAATCATAATAGTCATCCGCATACGCTTCGGCTGTTTTTCCTTCCAGAGAATTGACAGTGACAATTCCCACCTCATTTTCATATCTCCGGCTGATATCTTCAAGTTTGTTTAACAGCGCACTGCTCTCTTCTTCTGTCAGCAGGCCGGCTTCATCTACAAGAAGTGGTTTCTGGCGTTCTTCCGGGATCTCAGAAGCCATTACCGGAAATACCAAGATAAATATCCAGAGAACAGAAAGCAGGCTGTACCACATTTTCTTTTTTATTTTCATTTTATCTGTTCCCTCCTGCTACATTAAAAACAAACATTTCAGACCATACAGCACTCCCCAGATAAGGAGGGTACGTATACCCACAGATTTCCAGAATTTTGATCTGTCGATTGGAAGATCACCGACCATTTTTCCGGTCTGACCATTCATCGCAAAGATAAATTTTTCTCCTTTCCAGGTTGTATTCAGAATCCATACAGGATACATGGCATACCAGTAACTCGCGTTATGTATCTGCACATTGCTGTCTTTTACAGAGGTGCGACCATTATATCCCCGAACAGTTTTTCGAAAAGCCTGTTCTGTACAGACACGGATTCTCTCACGTGCTCTGTCTATACGTTCATCTACATTGACATCATAACGGTCAGCAAGGTAACCTGCCAGATAAGCCTGCTGAAAAGGCACCGCTTCCTGAAAATTATACGGTTCAATTGATTCCATCAGTGTATCATCCATTTTTCTTGAACCATCTGCGGGAACATGATCGAAACTTATCGTTCCTTCACGATAGACCTGATAGATTTCACGAGTTGTGTACTCCGTATCACCTGACCTGGAAACATGGACTTTTTCTGCCTCATATGTTATCCGGGCATCTGCATCTATATCAAACAGCCAAAATGGAATATACACACCTTTGATCTCGTCTACATGATTTTCTTTTTTGAATACCTTTGGAAGATATTTTTTCCCCTGCAGATGCTTATAGTAGTTTTCTTTGGCCGCTTTTTTATCCAGTTTAAACGGAATAATGTAATCCGGTTTCAGATCTCCTGAAAACTGGCCTTTCATTGTTATTTTGTTATTGCAGAACGGACAGGTTGTAGCCCCTGTTGTTTCATCGGCGACGATCTCACTTCCACAGGACTGGCAGCTATAAACACGCATGCCATTTATTTCATCATTCTGCCATTGTCCGGTACTCATAGAGTACCAGTTTTCTTCAGAATCTGTCTTTTTGGCCGTCTGTGTATCTTCGACTTTCTGTGTGCGCTGAAATTCTTCGACCGTCATCTCCGTATCACAATACGGACATTTCATATGCTGAGATTTTGAATCAAATACCATCGCACCACCACAGGATGGACACTTATATTCTATGATATCAGACATATACTGCATTCCCCCTTTTCCTGCTGCCGGCTGCTGTTCCCTGTATTTTTGCGGACAGCAACCGGCTTTACACAGACTTTTTTATGATCTTATGGTTTCGGTGTTCCACAGTATTCACAGAAAAGTCCTGTATTGGTAGCTCCGCAACTGCATACCCATTCATCTGCTGTCATCTGCCGTGACATATTTGGAGCAGCCGTTCCCTGCTGTGGGTAGCCCTGGTTCATCATTCCTCCCTGCGCAGATGTCGGAACGCCAGTAAGCGCTGACACAATCTGATTTCCAAGCTGCTCATACTTCATCATTTTAGCACGTTCCTGATCTTTTACAGAGAAAGTATTGAGCTGAAAATCCATATCGTCAAACCATGGTGTATTAACACTCAGTTTTATCTTATAATCATAGGAATATGTGTATCTCGGCGGTACATAGGATCTGGTCTCACCATCCTGATCAGTATATTCCTCTTCTTCACGGTCCTCATCAATCTCCATACGACAGGAGGTTATTGCTGACAGTGGTACGATATCCGGATTATTCTGCTCACTCATATTAAATGCCACAGCAAACATGCCTTTGTTATCGTCGATAAATACATGGTATCTGTCTGCGGAAAATTCACGAGTGACACTAAAATTACGTACAGCATTTTTATTTTCTTCTCTGTATGCCAGCTGTCTTTTGATGTCTTCTACTGTACTGTGGCGTCTTTCTTCAAACCACGGGGAGAGTTTGCCGGCACAATTCTTGCACAGATTGCCATTATCCAGCTTACGGTTTCCTAAAAGCCCTATCTTGTCACCACAGATATCACAGTTCTTTTTGTCAAATAATCCCATTCCTGAAACCTCCTTCGAGCAGAGAATCTGTTACTGTTCTCTTCGTTTATACTCTTTTTCCTGCGAACAGTTACGAGAATCTTCTAAAATCTGATTATTTTACCTCCAATTTGTCAAAGAATACTTTGACAGTCCAGTCCATTGATTCCTCACTGTCTTCTGCATCTGCAGCCTCATCCAGACTGTCGGCTGTTGTAAAACATAATTTGCCGTCATCCAGAAGATATAATCTCATTGTTTCTGTACTGAACAAGGAATAGTCTTCTTCTTCATCTTCCGTTTTTTCTTCTGTTGATTTCAAGACAAGTGCATTCTGGTCCAGTTCCCCTTCAAGTTCAGCTGTTGTTTCCGTTCCGTCTTCAATTGTTACAAGAGTCGCTTTGCCGCCTGAAATACTGAGGTTCATCTGCATGTCAAAAAGCGTTCCCGTAGGTACCTGCATTCCAAAAGCAGACATTAGAGTACTGTTCCAGTCACCATCAAAATCTTCAATCTTGGTATCTTCGACTGCCTTTCCAGGTTCATAAGGTACATACTCTTCTTTTTCCTGTCCCAGTGTCATGGTCATCCCGTCCAGGTCAATAGATAAATTCCCATCTGAATATACACCTTCCAGAACCTCATCATCTGAAGTTATGACAATGTTATCTCCGTCAATCTTCCATTCAAAATCGTTCACATCCGGTTCAGATTCTTCAGAACTGGTTGTCACTTTTCCTTTGCCGCCCTCGTTAATTTCAAGCGTCATCTCCATCATGATCGCACCCGGATGGAATACACTCAGGCCGTCCATTGTAAGACTGTTCGCATACCATGTACCAATCACATCTTTGTCATCCAGTGCATAAACATTTACACAGACAAGACCTGCCATCATAATTCCCAGTACACCGGCTGTCCAAACTTTCATTTTTTTACTCATATACAACACTCCTTTCTTATTCACTATTTTGATAGGATCACCTGAGAAACTCTCCCGCAGTTTTTCTGCAAATACTTTCTGTAATTATTATTATACGCAATATTCTTATTTTTTCACTAACACTTCTGATAGTAACTGTGTTTAATCTGTATTTTTTATATTTTTCGTCGTATTTTCGGGCAACAAAAAAAGAACCCTGAACAAATCCAAGGTCCTTTTTGGTTCTATACATCCCTCACGGTCTGTCTTATTTATCTCGCCAGATAATCCGGCCTTTTGAAAGATCATATGGAGAAAGTTCAATAGTAACTTTATCTCCAGGAAGAATACGGATGAAGTTCATACGCAGCTTTCCGCTGATATGAGCCAATACCACATGCTTATTTTCCAGTTCTACTTTGAACATTGCATTAGGCAGCTTCTCCAGTACAGTACCTTCCACTTCAATTACATCTGCTTTTGACATTAAAAACCTCCTGTGTCATCTGTCATTTTGTAAGAGTCAGAATTTCCGGTTCTCCATCCGTGATCAGAATCGTATTTTCGTAATGTGCAGAAAGAGATCCGTCCATAGTTACAACTGTCCACTCATCATCCTCCCATGCAACATCTGCACGGCCAAGGTTGATCATCGGTTCAATCGCAAGTGTCATACCCGGCATCAGTTTGATGCCTCTGCGCTTCTGCGGGAAATTCGGGATCTGCGGATCCTCATGAAGATGAGTTCCGATTCCGTGTCCTACGAGGTCACGAACGATACCGTAATTGAATTTCGCTGCATAAGCACCGATTGCTTTGGAAATATCATTCAGATGATTTCCTGCTTTTGCAAATTTAATTCCTTCAAAGAAGCTCTGCTTTGTTACTTCCATAAGCTGTCTTGCTTCCGGTGAAACTTCACCTACCGCATAAGTACGTGCGGCATCTGAATGATAACCTTTGTAGATCAGTCCGGCATCGATCTTGACAAGATCGCCTTCCTGGATGATCTTATGTCTGGACGGAATCCCGTGTACTACTTCATCATTGAGGCTGATGCAGAATGATGCGGGAAAGCCCTCATAATTTAAAAAGTTTGGAGTGCAGCCCATAGAGCGGATCATATCCTCACCGATACGGTCCAGTTCTTTTGTGCTGATTCCCGGCCTGATATGAGAAGCCAGTTCATCATGAACCTTTTCCAGTAAATGACCGGCATGTCTCATAAGCTCGATTTCATGTTCTGACTTAATAGAAACTGACATTTTCTTATTCTCCCAAGATCTCGACGATTGCCTGGAACACTTCGTCCAGGGAACGAGTTCCGTCTACTGTCTTTAATACGCCCTGCTCTGTATAGTAGTCGATCAATGGCTGTGTCTGTTCGTGGTAAACCTTCAGACGCTTGGAAACTGTTTCCGGTTTGTCATCGTCACGCAGTACCAGTGTCTCACCACAGGTATCGCATACATTCTCTGTCTTCGGTGCTGCATACACGATATGATAAGTAGCTCCGCATTTCAGGCAGGCTCTTCTGCCTGACATACGATTAACGATGTTTTCATCCGGAACATCAACATCGATTGCATAATCAATGCCGCTTCCGAGTTTCTTAAGAGCTTCTGTCAGGCACTCTGCCTGAGGAATCGTTCTCGGGAAACCATCCAGTACATAACCATTTTTGGCATCATCCTGCTGGATTCTGTCTACTACGAGGTCGCAGGTTAATTCATCTGGTACCAAAAGCCCCTGATCCATATATGTTTTTGCTTTTTTGCCTAATTCAGTACCATTCTTGATGTTTGCACGGAAAATATCTCCTGTGGAAATGTGCGGAATCCCGTATTTCGCTGCAATTTTCTTTGCCTGAGTTCCTTTTCCGGCACCTGGTGCACCCAACATAATAATTCGCATAACAAATACCCTCCTTTTCTTTATGAAGCATATAGGGTCAGTCACCCTTTCGGTGCTGCCCGGACAGGAAAAACAAATGCCACTGTTACCGTAACAAATAAATTTCGCCTGTACCAAATCAAGGCTGTGACGCTTACGCACCACAACCTTCATTTTTAGTTGTTCAGGAAGCCTTTGTAATTGCGGACAAGTAACTGGGACTCAATCTGTTTCACAGTCTCAAGTACAACACCAACCACGATGATGATAGATGTTCCACCGAAGGAAACGTTTGCCCCGAAGACTCCGTTGAAGAAGAACGGAATAACTGCCACAATGATCAGACCTACCGCACCTATAAATATAATATAATTTAGCATTTTAGTCAAATAATCTGATGTAGGTTTTCCTGGACGGATGCCCGGGATAAATCCCCCCTGCTTTTTGATATTATCTGCAACTTCCAGTGGATTGAATGTAATGGAAGTGTAGAAATATGCAAAGAATACGCAGAGTACCACGTATACCAGCAGACCCCAGGTATATTTGATCTGGGATGGATTACACCAGTTACTTGAGGAAAGTCCTCTCAGAATCTCACTTCCAATGCCAGTTCCGTTTGTTTTACCGGCAAACTGCGCGATAACGCCCGGGAAGGACATAATGGAAGAAGCAAAGATGATCGGGATAACGCCGGCAGTGTTGACTTTCAGCGGAATATTGGTGGACTGACCACCCATCATTTTTCTTCCTACCATCTTTCTGGAATACTGAACAGGAATTCTTCTCTCTGCTCCATTAAGAATAAGGACAAATACTACTACAACAAGGATAATTGCGAAGATGATAACACCTGCAAGTGTTCCTTTTGCAATTGTTTTCCCCTTAATAAAATTCTCATAAAGAGTTGTCATATCACTCGGGATACGGGAAATGATGTTTACCGCAAGTACGATAGAAATACCATTTCCAACACCTTTTTCAGTGATACGTTCGCCGATCCACATTAACATTGCAGATCCTGCTGTCAGACTGGCGATCACGACGATTGCCTTAAGAATGTTCATATCCTGTACGATATTTCCGCGGGCAAATCCGATTGTCATTGCAATAGACTCAAACAGTGCGAGTCCAATTGTGACATAACGGGTAATCGCTGTCATCTTTTTTCTTCCCTCTTCACCATCTCTGTGCATTTCCTCCAGAGCAGGAATTGCAATTGTAAGAAGCTGAATGATAATGGAAGAAGTAATGTACGGTGTAATGTTCAATGCGAATACGGACATGCTCTCAAAAGAGCCACCGGTGAATGCATCAAAGAAATTGAATGCATCACCGGTATTACTCCGAAACCACTGTTTGAATACATCACTGTCCACACCCGGAATCGGGAGCTGTGAACCGATACGGATGACTAAGATCATCCATAAGACGTAGAGAAGTTTTCTCCGCATCTCTTTTACTCTAAAAACACTTTTAAGAGTTTCAAACATTAAATCACCTCTACTGTACCACCTGCAGCTTCGATTTTTGCTTTTGCGGTCTCGCTGACTGCATTAACTTTAACTGTAAGTTTTTTAGTCAGTTCACCGTTTCCAAGAATCTTAACTCCGTCTCCTGCTTTGGAGATTGCGCTGGTAGCAAGTAAAGATTCAACTGTAACTTCTGCTCCGTCCTCAAAACGATTCAGAACGTCAACATTGATTGCGATGATCTCTTTAGAATTTCTGTTCTTGAAGCCCCTCTTAGGAAGACGTCTGTATAAAGGCATCTGTCCACCTTCAAATCCCGGTTTCTTGTGTCCGGAACGAGCTAACTGTCCTTTATGTCCTTTTCCGGCTGTTTTACCGTTTCCAGAACCATGTCCACGGCCTCTTCTGAAGTTATCGCTGTGTTTAGAACCATCTGCTGGTCTTAAGTTTGATAATTCCATCTTTGGCACCTCCTTTTATTTTTTGAAAATACTCTCTGGATATCTTATGCTTCTTCTACCTTTACAAGATGCTGAACCTGCTGGATCATTCCTCTGGTTGCTGCATTGTCAGGCATTTCAACTGTTTTGTGCATTTTTGTAAGTCCCATAGCAACTACAGTCTTTTTGTGTTTCGGAACTGCACCGATTGGAGACTTAACAAGTGTAACCTTTAATGTGTTTGCCATTATTTTGTCCTCCTTATGCCAGAATCTCTTCTACAGATTTTCCGCGAAGTTTTGCAACTTCTTCCGGAGTTTTCAGTTTGCTTAATCCATCGATTGTAGCCAGAACTACGTTCTGTTTATTTCTGGATCCCATACATTTTGTACGGATGTTTTTGATTCCTGCAAGCTCGATGACTGCACGGGCTGGACCACCAGCGATAACTCCAGTACCTTCCGGAGCACGTTTCAGAAGCATCTCAGCACTTCCGAATTTACCTACATAGTCATGAGTGATGGAATTGTTCTCATCTCTTGCAACTGTAACCAGTTTTTTCATGGCATCTTCTTTTCCTTTGCGGATAGCTTCCGGAATTTCAGCTGCCTTTCCTAAACCTGCACCAACATGTCCGTTGCCGTCACCTACTACAACTAAAGCTGTGAAACGGAAGTTACGGCCACCTTTAACAACCTTGGTAACACGTTTGATTGACACTACTTTATCTTCTAATTCTAACTGACTAGCATCAATAAGATTATGTTTCATGTGTCTTGTTCCTCCCTTTTAGAATTTCAGCCCAGCTTCTCTTGCTGCGTCTGCCAGTGCCTTTACTTTACCGTGATAGATATAGCCTCCTCTGTCGAAGACAACGCTCTCGATACCTGCTTCAACTGCTTTCTTTCCGATTACAGTTCCAAGGTATGCTGCAGCTTTTACATCATCAGTATTTTCCAGTTCAGCTTTTACATCTTTCTGAAGAGTAGAAGCAGATACTAAAGTTTTTCCTACAGTGTCATCAATGATCTGTGCATACATATGCTTGTTGGAACGGAATACTGCCAGTCTAGGAGTAGTAGCTGTTCCATTGAGATGATGACGGATTCTTCTATGTTTTTTCTCGCGAATTTCCGCTCTGGATGCTTTATTAATCATATTCTCACTCTCCTTATTTATTTCTTACCAGTCTTACCGACTTTACGTCTGATAACTTCATCAGCATACTTGATACCTTTGCCCTTATATGGCTCCGGTCTTCTCTTATCTCTGATCTCTGCTGCGTACTGGCCAACTTTTTCTTTGCTGATACCGGAAACGATGATCTTGTTTCCATCAACTTTGGATTCCAGACCTTCTGGATCTTCCATCTCTACCGGGTGAGAATATCCCAGAGAAAGAACAAGTTTCTTGCCCTGTTTCTGTGCTCTATAACCTACACCGTTGACTTCAAGCTCTTTTGTGTAGCCTTCGCTTACACCAACAACCATGTTGTGGATAAGGCTTCTTGTCAGACCGTGTAATGCTTTCATTTTCTTAAGATCGTTCGGTCTTGTAACTACTACATGACCATCTTCTACTTTGATTTCCATTTCGGTTGGAAGTGCTCTTTCGAGTGTTCCTTTAGGACCTTTAACGGTTACTACGTTACCTGCAGCTACGCTTACTTCAACGCCTGCCGGAATAGCTACCGGAAGTCTTCCGATTCGTGACATAATATTGTCCTCCTTACTTAAATTGTCGGAGAGAAAAGTTTTCATTTCTCTCTGTTTTCAGTTTGTATCTATCCTTAAATTCGCCCGTGCGCTTACGCGCTGGGCTCATTAAGTTTCGTAGGTCAAATGCTTTCGGTCTGATTACCAAACGAAAGCAAGAACTTCTCCACCAACCTGAAGTTTACGAGCTTCTTTGTCAGTGATTACACCTTTGTTTGTGGAAAGGATTGCGATTCCAAGTCCGCCAAGTACTCTCGGGAGCTCATCTTTACCAGCGTAGATACGAAGACCTGGTTTGGAGATTCTCTTAAGTCCTGTGATGATCTTGTCATTCTTTGTCTCACCGTATTTCAGTGTGATATGGATGGTTTTGAATACGCCATCTTCGATCAGATCGTATTTTGCAATGTATCCTTCATCTACAAGGATGTTTGCGATTGCGATTTTCATTTTGGATGCCGGAACATCTACTGTATCATGTTTTGCAGTGTTAGCGTTACGGATTCTTGTAAGCATATCTGCGATTGGATCACTCATTGTCATGTTAGTTTCCTCCTAAATTTTCAGACTTTACATGTCGATTATAAATTTTATAGTTAATAAATTCTACCAAGAAGCTTTTTTAACACCCGGGATCTGACCTTTGTATGCCAGTTCACGGAAGCAGATACGGCAGATACCGTATTTTCTCAGGTATGCGTGTGGACGTCCACAGATTCTGCAGCGGCTGTATTCTCTTGTGGAGAATTTCTGTTTGCGCTGCTGTTTGATTTTCATTGCTGTTTTAGCCATTAGAATTCTCCTCCTTATTTAGCAAAAGGCATATTGAACTGAGTTAACAGCTCACGAGCCTCTTCGTCTGTCTTAGCAGTTGTAACGAAGATGATGTCCATACCTCTTACTTTGTCTACCTTATCGTACTCAACTTCTGGGAAGATAAGCTGTTCTTTGATTCCCAGTGCGTAGTTTCCTCTGCCATCGAAAGCGTTCGGGTTAACACCACGGAAGTCACGTACACGAGGAAGAGCAAGGTTGATAAGACGATCAGCGAATTCATACATCTTCTCGCCTCTTAAGGTAACCTTACAACCGATCGGCATACCCTCTCTGATTTTGAAGTTAGCTACTGATTTTTTAGCTTTTGTAGCGATTGCTTTCTGACCTGTGATCAGTTCCATATCAGCGATTGCTGCATCAAGAAGCTTAGCGTTTTCTTTAGCTTCACCAACACCCATGTTGATAACGATCTTATCGAGTTTTGGCACTTCCATAACGTTTTTATATCCAAATTTTTTGGTCATGGCATCCATGATCTCATTTTTGTAAAGTTCTTTTAATCTACTCACTTGTCATGCCTCCTCTCTTAATTAATCGATTACTTTACCTGTTGCTTTAGCAACACGTACTTTTTTGTCTCCATCCATCTGGAATCCAACTCTTGTTGCTTTTCCGTCTACAACGAGCATTACGTTGGAAACATGAAGAGCAGCTTCTTTTGTTGTGATTCCGCCAGCCTGGTTTGCTGCTGATGGTTTGTTGTGCTTTGTAACCATGTTGATACCTTCAACGATTACGGTGTTGTCTTTTACGTTAACGGCAAGAACTTTGCCTTCTTTGCCTTTATCTTTACCAGCGATTACTTTAACAGTGTCGCCTTTTTTAATTTTCATAGCTGACATTAGGCACCCTCCTATAATACTTCCGGAGCTAAGGAAACGATCTTCATGAATTTCTTCTCACGAAGCTCTCTGGCAACTGGTCCAAAGATACGTGTTCCTTTCGGAGTTAAATCGTCTTTAATGATTACGGCTGCGTTTTCATCGAAACGGATGTAAGATCCGTCTTTACGACGAGCGCCTTTTTTGGTACGAACAACAACAGCTTTAACTACGTCACCTTTTTTAACAACGCCGCCTGGTGTTGCATCTTTAACAGTAGCAACGATAGTATCACCGATGTTTGCATATCTTCTTGTAGAGCCACCCATAACACGGATACAAAGGATTTCTTTTGCACCAGTGTTGTCGGCAACTTTCAGTCTAGTTTCCTGCTGAATCATACTGGTTTCCTCCTTATTTCACTTTCTCTACGATCTCAACCAGTCTCCATCTCTTGTCTTTGGACAGCGGTCTGGTTTCCATTACTTTAACGGTATCACCGATATTGCACTCATTGTTCTCATCATGAGCTTTGAGCTTATATGTTCTCTTTACGATTTTTTTGTAAAGAGGATGTTTTACATGGTCTTCGATAGCAACAACAATGGTCTTGTCCATCTTATTGCTGACAACCTTACCCACACGGGTCTTTCTCAGATTTCTTTCCACGATTATTTCCTCCTACTATTCACTATTTAGCAGCGTTTGCCTGCTCAGTGATTACTGTCTGGATTCTGGCAATATTTTTGCGAACCTCTTTGATTCTGCTTGTATTGTCTAACTGATTGGTTGCATTCTGAAATCTCAGATTGAAAAGTTCTTTCTTAGCAGCTACTAATTCTTCATTTAATTCTGCAGCTGATTTTGCCTTTAAATCTTCTACGAATTTATTAATTTTCACTGTTATCACCGCCTTCTAAGTCTGCACGAGAAACGATTTTACATTTACATGGTAACTTGTGCATTGCAAGACGTAATGCTTCACGAGCGATCTCTTCAGAAACGCCTGCGATTTCGAACATTACACGTCCTGGCTTAACAACTGCTACCCAGTATTCAAGGGTACCTTTTCCGGAACCCATACGTGTTTCTGCTGGTTTCGCTGTTACTGGTTTATCCGGGAAAATCTTAATCCAAACCTGACCACCACGTTTGATGTAACGTGTCATGGCAACACGGGCTGCTTCGATCTGGTTAGATCTGATCCAGCAAGGTTCGGTAGCAACAAGTCCGAATTCACCATAGTTGATCTTATTACCTCTAAGGGCTTTACCTCTCATGGAGCCACGGAACTGTTTACGACGTTTTACTCTTTTTGGCATTAACATTATTTATCGCTCCCTTCCTTATTTCCTTTAGTAGGAAGTACTTCACCGTTGTATACCCAAGCTTTTACACCAACTTTTCCGTAAGTTGTGTCAGCTTCTGCAAATCCATAATCAATGTCAGCACGAAGTGTCTGAAGCGGGATTGTTCCCTCGCTGTAGAACTCTG
The DNA here is from genome assembly GCF_003481595.1 of Blautia sp. OM07-19. NCBI lineage: Bacteria > Bacillati > Bacillota > Clostridia > Lachnospirales > Lachnospiraceae > Blautia > Blautia sp. OM07-19. The sequence continues at coordinate 395,897 of NZ_QULA01000001.1, read as the reverse complement.
TACGAGCCATATCAGCTCCACCAAGACGTCCGGATACGGATGTTTTGATTCCCTTTGCTCCTGCTTTCATTGTTCTCTGCATTGTAGACTTCATAGCACGTCTGAAGGAGATACGGTTCTCAAGCTGAAGTGCAATGTTCTCAGCAACAAGCTGTGCATCTCTGTCAGGTCTCTTAACTTCTTTGATGTCTACGATGAGTTTCTTATCTGTGTATTTCTGTAATTCAGCTTTAACTTTTTCGATCTCAGATCCGCCCTTACCGATTACGATACCCGGTTTAGCAGTGTAGATGATGATCTTAACTCTGTCAGATGCTCTCTCGATCTCAATCTTGGAAACACCTGCACTGTAAAGTTTTTTCTTTAAAAATGTTCTGATATTATAGTCTTCAACCAGGTAATCTGCAAAATCTGCTTCTGCATACCATCTGGAATCCCAATCCTTGATAACACCGACTCTAAGGCCATGTGGGTTAACTTTCTGTCCCATGCTTTTCCTCCTTATCTTTCATCCAGCACGATGGTGATATGGCTTGTTCTCTTTTCGATTCTGTAAGCTCTACCCTGTGCTCTTGGCTGAATACGTTTCATTGTAGGTCCTTTGTTTGCATAGCACGCTGCAACGTAGAGGTTATCTGCGCTCATTCCGTTATTGTTTTCTGCGTTTGCGACTGCTGACTCAAGCAGTTTCTTCAGAACGCTGGATGCGTATCTCGGATTATATGTGAGGATACCAAGTGCTGTCTGCACGTCTTTACCACGGATTGCATCTAATACATAGCAGGCTTTCTGAACAGAAATTCTTGCATAAGATAATTTTGCAGACGGTCTTGTCTCTCTATTACTCTCATTTCTGGCTCTCTTAATCTGGCTTCTATGTCCCTTTGCCATTTTAAAGTGCCTCCTTTCCAATTAATCGATATCTGGTAACACCGCCTTGCTGCCCCCTTGCGGGACAACAGGCAGATTATTTATTTTAAATTAATTCTAGCGAACGCCGGATTTCTTTTCGTCTTTTCCGTGTCCTCTGTAAGTTCTTGTAGCTACAAACTCACCAAGTTTGTGTCCTACCATATCTTCTGTTACATATACCGGAACGTGTTTTCTTCCGTCATGTACTGCAATTGTGTGTCCTACGAAGGACGGGAAGATAGTGGAACGACGTGACCATGTTTTGATCACAGATTTATCATTTGCAGCATTCAGAGCGTCAACCTTTTTAAGCAGGCTTGCGTCTGCGAAAGGTCCTTTTTTCAATGAACGAGACATTCTGTACCCTCCTTATTATTTTGATAAAGCTTTTCCATCGCGTCTTCTTACGATGAGCTTGTTGGACTGTTTGTTTTTCTTTCTGGTCTTCAGACCAAGAGCAGGTTTGCCCCATGGTGTGCACGGACCTGGACGACCGATTCCGGTCTTTCCTTCACCACCACCATGCGGATGGTCATTCGGGTTCATTACGGAACCACGAACTGTAGGTCTGATTCCCATGTGACGTTTACGTCCAGCTTTACCAACATTGATAAGGTTGTGGTCGCCGTTACCAACAACTCCGATAGAAGCGCGGCATACAAGCGGAACCATTCTCATTTCACCTGACGGTAATCTTAATGTTGCGTATTTGCCTTCTTTAGCCATAAGCTGAGCACCGTTTCCAGCGGAACGAACCATCTGTCCGCCCTTTCCAGGATGAAGCTCAATGTTATGAACCATAGTACCAACCGGGATAAGCTCCAGTGGCAGGCAGTTTCCTACACGGATTTCTGCTTCCGGACCATTCATAACTTTCTGTCCGACTTTCAGTCCTTCCGGTGCAAGGATATATGCTTTCTCGCCATCAGCGTAGCTGATCAGAGCGATGTTAGCTGTTCTGTTTGGATCGTACTCAATTGTTTTAACTGTAGCAGCAATACCATCTTTTCTTCTCTTGAAGTCGATGATTCTGTATTTTCTTCTGCTTCCGCCTCCGCGGTGTCTAACAGTGATTTTACCCTGGTTGTTACGACCAGCGTTTTTCTTCAGAGATACGACTAAGGATTTCTCAGGGGTGCTTGCTGTAATCTCAGAGAAATCAGATCCAGTCATATGTCTTCTGGAAGGTGTATATGGGTTATAGGTTTTGATTCCCATGATGTTTCTCCTTTCGAATTTCTTATCGTGCTTTCGTGCACATAGTCATTTGAGAAAGCTGGGATTAAAGTCCCTCGAAGATCTCGATATCTTTGCTTTCTTCTGTAAGAGCTACGATCGCTTTTTTGGTTTTAGCTGTTTTTCCAACAACTGCTCCACGGCGTTTTTTCTTACCATCCATATTCATGGTATTTACGCTCTTAACTTTTGTTCCTTCGAACATTTTCTCAACAGCCTCTTTGATCTGAGACTTGTTTGCTTCCGGATGTACCAGGAATGTGTATTTCTTTTCTCCCATGGCGTTCATGGATTTTTCTGTGATAACCGGTTTCAGGATCACATCATAATACTTAATATCTGCCATTATGCGTACACCTCCTCGATGGATGCTACTGCATCTTTGGTAACTACTACTGTATTGTGTTTCATAACATCATATACGTTCATAGTATTTACTGTTGCAGTCTGTACATCTGCGATGTTTCTTGCAGAGATTGCTACGTTCTGGTCATCAGCTGCTGTGATAACAAGAGCTTTGTCTGCTTTGAGGTTTGTAAGAACCTTCTGCATTTCTTTTGTCTTAGCTTCTACAAGTGTAAGGCTGTCTACAACAACCAGTTTATTGTCCTGAACTTTAGAAGTCAGAGCTGATTTCAGAGCTGCTCTTCTTTCTTTTTTGTTCATTTTTACTTCATAGTCTCTCGGTACCGGAGCGAATACTACACCGCCGCCAGTCCACTGTGGTGCACGGATGGAACCCTGTCTTGCATGACCTGTTCCTTTCTGTCTCCACGGTTTTCTTCCGCCGCCGCTTACTTCAGAACGTGTTTTAGCTTTCTGAGTACCCTGGCGTTTATTTGCAAGCTGACGAACAACTGCGAGATGAACAAGATGCTCGTTGATCTCAACACCGAACACTGCATCGTTCAGTTCCATTGTTCCAACTTCATTGCCTTCCATATTAAAAACTGTTACGTTTGCCATTCTGATGCTCCTCCTTTCTCAATTATAAAGACTTTACTGTCTCTTTGATGGTAACCATGGATTTCTTAGGTCCTGGAACAGCACCTTTCACTAACAGTAAGTTGTTTTCTGTATCTACACGAACGATTTCAAGGTTCTGAACAGTTACCTGTACATTTCCCATATGTCCTGGCATGTGTTTTCCTTTGAATACTTTGCTCGGATCAGAGCAAGCACCGTTGGAACCTGCATGACGATGATATTTGGAACCGTGAGCCATAGGTCCTCTGGACTGTCCATGTCTCTTGATAGCTCCCTGGAAGCCTTTACCTTTGGAGATTGCAGTAGCATCGATGTGATCTCCTGCTGCAAAGATGTCAGCTTTGATTTCCTGTCCTACTGTATATTCAGCAGCGTTTTCGAATCTGAATTCTTTAACGAATCTCTTAACAGCAACTCCAGCTTTGTCGAAGTGACCTTTTTCCGGTTTGTTCACCAGTTTTTCTCTGATGTCGCCGTATCCTACCTGAACTGATGCGTATCCGTCGTTTTCCTCTGTCTTAACCTGAGTTACAACGCATGGACCAGCCTGTAAAACGGTTACCGGAATTAACTGTCCGTCTTCATTGAAGATCTGAGTCATTCCGACTTTAGTAGCTAAAATAGCTTTCTTCATTTCTTTCTTCCTCCTTATAGCGGATTACCATAAAGGCAATCATATAGTTTTTTGAAATGCCCGATGGACATTTAAAAACGAGTTAAATTATTTGGTTTTCATCTTGATATCGATATGAACACCTGCAGGCATTTCCAGTCTGGAAAGTGCATCTACTGTTTTCTGGGTTGGTGTCATGATATCGATGAGTCTCTTATGAGTTCTCTGCTCGAACTGCTCTCTGGAATCTTTGTATTTGTGAACAGCTCTTAAGATTGTAACAACTTCCTTCTTTGTCGGAAGCGGAACCGGTCCGCTAACAGTTGCTCCATTCTTTTTAACAGTATCGATGATTTTTGCTGCGGATGCATCTACTAACTGATGATCGTAAGCTTTTAAAGTGATTCTCATTACCTGATTTGCCATAAAAAAAGTCTCCTCCTATTCGTACTCAATTATGCAGTACGACAAGCGGCGACTGTACACATCTCCGTGTGTGTCATGCGACATTTATCCACACGTCCATCCCGATGATGGTTTCTGAACTTGTACAGTGACTTGTCGTCAGTTTCCTAACTTGACATTCGCTCCACGGAAAACCTGCCGGTAACTGGCAGCAACCTCGCGCTTCATAGCTATCATGTCACAGCAGATATTAGTATATACGATGATTCCGAATTATGCAAGTCTTTTTTTTATTTTTTTGAAGAAATTTGTGCACAATAATTTATGGTACTTTCTTTTTATTATAGTGCAAAATGCAGTGAAAGGATTCTGTATCCCCTCACTGCATCTCATTTAACATTTTTCTTCCTATATATAATAGGATATTATTCAGTTATTCTTCGGATTCCTCATCACCACCGATGATATCGGAATAGTCAAACAAAGTGACCTTGGTAATGGAATCTCTTACGATATCCGGAGCATCGCCGGCCTTTCTTGCTTTGTCAGCGAGCTGGGAAGCAGAGTAACTCGGGATCGCCATTTTCCTGATCTCTACTGGTTTCTCTTCTTCCGGTTCTTCCTCAGGCTCCTGGATCTCCGGGAGATCCTCTGTATAGTTCCCTGTGGTCTCATATACATTCTGGTCATTATCGGAATCCTCTGCGGTAGCAGCAGCAATTTCCTTCTTCAGAAGTTCATGCGCCTCGCTTGTTGCCACCTGGACATTTCTTACCGGGCGCTGTGGTTTCTGTGTCGGTTCTTCCTCCAGGTCATCCTCATAGATTTCATCTACAAATCCGCCTGTGCGGATCTTTTTGCGTTTCTTTTCTTCTTTCTTGGCCTGCTTACGGCGGGCTTTCTCGCCATAAAGAAGTTCTCTGTCCTCTTCGTCCATACGTTTCGCACGGGCTTTTTCTTCCATACGAAGTTCCTTGGCAGTCTTAACATGTCTGCGTTCTCCGCCAAGATCTTCGTACTCGTCTTCCGGTTCTTTCTTGAGAAGTTCTGCCACAACATAGAGAATGATGAGGAAAAGGACTACCAGACCAAGAATGATCAGTCCTTCTGTGCTCTCTGTCGCAGTCAGGATATATCCCACGAAAGGAATTGTAACTACAACCTTCTGCACCCAATTCTTGACAGAAACTGTGATATTGCTCTGTGCAGACGCACTTGAATCAATCACTGTACCTGTGTTATTCTCTCTGTTTACATTTACAAGATTATAACGGTATGTCATGGAATCCTTCTTTACCAGAATCGGAGTCCCTGCTGTTACCTCTTCTGTCTTTACCGGTATCGCATACGTTATGGATCCCATCGGCAGATTAGTGGCCTTATCTGTGCTGTCTACAATCACCGTTGTAACTCCGAAAAATGGCGGCAGTGCCATACCGAGTATCAGGGCGATCGTACATATAATTACGAAATGTACAATAAACTTCAAAAATTTAGACATTGGTATCTCCCTCGCTTTTGGTTTACATTCATTAACATTTTAATATTATACCTTGTTTTTGTTTTATGGTCAATTATAATCTTGTATTTCCGGCAATGTCTGAAATATAAAAAAGCATTACACCGGACTGGTCTTCTTCCGGGCAATGCTTCTTATTATTCTGCTATGATTCTTTTATTACTGATTGTTGCTTAAATACTTCTCTATGCTTGTCATGGCTGCTTCTTCGTCATCGCCATTTGCAGAAAGTGTGATCTCTTCACCTGCGTCCAGCCCTAATGTCATCATTCCCATAATACTCTTGGCATTTACTTTCTTTCTTCCAATCTCAACATAGATCTCACTGTTAAACTGGCTTGCAACCTGTACCAGTTGTGCAACCGGACGTGCTTCAAGTCCTGTAGACAGTTGAATAGTGATTGGTTTTTTAATCATAATAACTCCTCCTCGTTCACCCGCAGTCCGTCAGCGATCTGGCTGAGCTTTCTTAAGCGGTGATTTACCCCCGACTTCCCAACCTGCGGATTTAACATCATACCTAATTCTTTTAGTGTAGCTTCCGGATACTGCAGTCTCAGCTCCGCGATCTCAGCAAGACCTTCGTTCAGATTGTGAAACCCCATCTTTTCCTGAATCAATCTGATGTCCTCTGTCTGCTTCACTGCTGCATTCACCGTTTTGTTGATATTCGCTGTTTCACAGTTTACTTTCCTGTTGACAGTATTTCGCATTTCCTTGACGATCCTGATATTCTCAAGGTTCATCAAAGCTACATTTGCCTCCATAACTGCCAGCATATCTACGATCTGCGCGCCCTCTTTCACATAGACCACATATGACTTCTTGCGCATGACAATTTTGGCATCGATCTCAAAGCTGCGGATAAGTTCCCGAAGCCGCTCTGCTTTCTGCTCGTCTGAACAGACGATTTCAAAATGATACCCTTTCTCCGGATCACTGATCGAACCGGATGCCAGAAACGCCCCGCGGATAAAAGCCCGCTTACAGCAGCTCTGCTGTATAACGAGCCCATTGCCTGCATATAACGTTTCTCCGCTACATTTATCTACAGAAAGTTTCGTTCCCTGAAGTACAGTCTCTATCTGTGCCGGGTCTGCAATTTCGACAAAATATACTTTTCCTTTTTTCATCTGACAGCTTTCCCGAATAGCTATTGCTGTATCTATATTAAAGGTTTTTGTCAACAATGTAAAGTACTTTCTTACAACAGCATAATTTTCAGTCTGAAAATGCAGGATCCCGTCTGCTGTCATTCTGCCACAGGCGCTCAAAAGTGCAGCTATTTCTGCGATCCTGCAGTGTCTTGCTGTGCTGACCTGCCTGGAAAGTTCTTCTTTCACCATCCCTGAAAAAGACAATTCCCGTTCTCTCCTGTTCTTATATTACTTATTTTTTGCGAAGCGCATCCTTACCGATGTCCCTGTGTTCCAGGCGGATCCCATATCCCCTTTCTGCATGAAGGCGGTCATAAAGGACACGCGCCAGTGTAACAGACCGATGCTTACCGCCTGTGCATCCGACTGCGATCACGAGATTGGTCTTGCCTTCCTTTGCATAATTCGGAATCAGAAATTTCATCATATCTTCCAGTTTGTCGGCAAAATCCTGTGCCACCTGGTTCTGCATCACATAATTGTAGACGCCATCATCCATCCCTGTCTGCGGCCGCAGTTCATCCACATAATAAGGATTTGGAAGGAATCGCACATCAAACACAAGATCCGCATCCTCCGGGATTCCATACTTGAATCCAAATGACAATACAGAGATCATCATATTGTCGAATTTGCCATTTTCTACAAAGATCTTGTCCAGTTCTTTTTTGAGTTCTCTGGTGAGAAGATGTGTCGTATCTATGATATAGTCGGCATGTTCTTTGAGAAAACTTAAACATTCCCGCTCCTTCTGTATTCCTTCATCCACGCGCCCTGTCATGGCAAGCGGATGTGTTCTCCTTGTTTCCTTGTATCGTTTGACCAGTGTGCGGTCATCTGCATCAAGAAAAAGGATCTCGAACTTATATCCCTCTGCTTTAAGCTGGTCAAGTACTTCTTCCAGCCCCTCCAGATATCTGCCGCTGCGGACATCCAGTCCAATTGCTGCATTCTGAACATCCTCTCCCTTGTTTGCCGACACCAGAGAGACAAATTTCCCCACCAGCTGGATCGGCAGATTATCCACACAGAAATACTGTGCGTCTTCCAGCATCTTCATCGCCGTAGATTTGCCCGCGCCGGACATTCCTGTAACAATTACCAGTCGCATCTCTTATCTCCCGTTTCTCAACTGCTTTGCAGTTTAGTTAAAATCCCCCAAAAATTTCACTTCTGGTTCCAGAGTCACTCCGTATTTCTCACGGACTACCTCTGTCACATGATCCATCAGTGCCACAACATCCTGCGCTGTTGCATCTCCTGCGTTGATTACAAAACCACAATGCTTGTCAGATACTCTCGCTCCTCCGATCTGATATCCGCGAAGACCGCTGTCCATGATCAGCTTGCCTGCAAAATATCCTTCCGGACGTTTGAATGTACTTCCTGCGCTTGGAAATTCAAGCGGCTGTTTCGAAGTACGCTTCTCACTGAGTTCTCTGGTAAGCGCTTTGATCTCTTCCAGATTACCTTCCTTAAGTGAGATCGTTGCGCCGAGCACAAGATAACCTGCTTTTTTGATGATGCTTGTTCTGTAGCCCATCTCAAGCTCTGATGCCGGGATCACACGAATTTCGCCGTCTCCTGTCATCACAGTGACTTCTTTGAGTACATCCTTCATTTCTCCGCCATATGCACCCGCATTCATCACAACAGCTCCTCCAAGTGTACCCGGGATCCCTCCTGCGAACTCAAAACCTGCAAGAGAAGCTCTTCTGGCCGCCACAGCGATGGAAGAAAGAAGCGCTCCCGCTGCTGCACGGATCTCTGTACCATCTACTGTGATCTCCTCCATATTGCGGTCCAGCTGGATAATCACGCCTCTGTACCCCTGGTCGCTGACCAGAAGATTGCTTCCGTTTCCAAGTATGAAATATGGCAGCTGTTCCTGTCTGCATATCTCAAGCGCCTTACTCACTTCTTCTATTGTTCTCGGCATCACAAAAACATCTGCCGGACCGCCGATACGAAAAGTTGTATGTTTCTTCATCGGCTCATCAAAGAGCACCTGCTCTGTTCCTAATTCCTGGCAAAATTTCTGTCTGATCTGCTCATTCACAAATGCTATCCTCTATCTTTCTATTTATTTTAAACCTCAGGCTTATTTTCCTGATCTTCATATTATTTTTTGTGTTTTTCTGACAAAATATCCCGTACTACTTCTCCTGCTGCCATAAGTCCTGCAACCCCCGGCACAAAAGAAATGCTTCCATGGATATTTCTCTCGATATTTTCTTTATTTCTTCTGAATTCAAAACCTCTGCGTGAATGTTCTCTGGAGCACAGTACCTTCAGCCTGCGTACTCCCTTCCTGCGAAGTTCCGCACGCATTTTCTTTACTGCCGGATCTGCCGCAACACGTGAGATATCCATGATCTCCAGGCTTGACGGATTCAGCTTATTCCCCATATCCAGGCATGAGATAACCGGAACCTGATATTTCTGAGCCTGCTCTATCAGAAGGATCTTGGATGAAACAGTATCCATTGCATCCACAATATAATCATAGGCTTTCAGATCGAATAACCCCATAGTGTCTTCATTATAATATGTTTCATAGGTGTGAACCAGAATATCCTCGTCTATATTATGGACCCGTTCTTTGGCTATCTGAACTTTCTTATGGCCGATCGTAGGCTGCAGCGCATAAAGCTGCCTGTTGATATCTGTGACCGTTATTGCCTCATGATCCACAAGTGTAAGACTGCCAACCCCGCATCGTGCCAGTGCTTCCACTGTATAGGAGCCTGCACCTCCCAGACCGAAAACAGCAATCTTAGCTGTACTCAGACGGTTAACTCCCTTCTGACCTAGCAGGATCTCCATTCGGGAATATGCGTCGTACATGCAAAACCTCCTCGTAACATCCTTATAAATAATATTGAAAATGCCGTGCATTCCTTTTAATTATACTATCCAATCAAATAAAAGTACAGGTTTTCATATTTTTTTAAGAATTAATGTATGATTCTCTCAGATTTTCACATACTACTCATCAAAATCAATAAAAAAGGAGTTCTTTTGTATGTGGCAGCAGATTTTTCTTGGCTTTGCAGGAATATGTTCAGGAGTTATCATTGCCGGCGGTGCTGTCGGACTGATGATCGGACTTTCCATTCTTCCAAGATATGCCGGGATCACACATACTGCAGATTCTATCCTGCTTTACGAGGATATGACCCTGCTTGGATTCGTACTCGGAAATCTTTTCTGGGTCTTTGAGATCTCTCTGCCGCTTGGAGTCCCGTTTCTGATACTGTATGGTGTCTTTTCCGGGATATTCCTCGGAAGCTGGATCCTCGCGCTGGCGGAAGTCGCTGACGTCTTCCCTGTTTTTTCCAGAAGAATCCGTCTGACGGAAGGTTTTCCTGCCATTATCATAGCGATCGCTGCCGGGAAATGTACCGGCACACTTCTTTTTTATTTCCTTGGCTGGCAATAAGCCTCATTATTATATGCATAAACCAGACAAAAGTCAAACAGAAAGGAGATTTCATGCCTTCAGAACAGCAAATAAAAAAGCAGAAAAAATATGAGCAGTATGTCAAATCCATCACCCCCTCTCACAGTCTCCCTGTAAATATGCTAAAAGCCTTTGTCACAGGAGGCCTGATCTGTCTTTTCGGACAGTGGATCTTAAACACCGCTCAGACCATGGGCGCAGACAGAGAGACTGCCGGAAACTGGTGCTCGCTTATTTTGATCTTTCTGAGTGTACTTCTTACCGGATTGAATCTGTATTCCAAGATTGGAAAGTTCGGAGGCGCCGGGGGACTTGTTCCGATCACCGGTTTTGCAAACTCGGTTGCCTCTTCCGCGATCGAATTCCAGGCAGAAGGACAGATCTTCGGCATCGGCTGCAAGATCTTTACAATCGCTGGTCCTGTGATCCTGTACGGGATCTTAAGTTCCTGGCTTCTTGGCATTGTCTATTATATTCTCAAACTTATGGAGGTGATCGGATGAAACCAGCAGCTCAGACCGGAAAAGTAAGCCTCGCTTTTCAGGAACCGGTCTATATTCAAAGTGCAGCTTCGATCGTCGGCAAAAAAGAAGGCGAAGGACCGCTCAGAGACTGTTTTGATATGGTGAGCGAAGATCCACGCTTCGGGACAGATACCTGGGAAAACGCAGAAAGCACTCTCCAGAAAGAAACTGCTGTACTTGCGATCGGAAAAGCCGGTCTTAAGCCTTCTGATATCCGAATGGCATTTGCCGGGGATCTTCTTGCACAGACGATCGCATCTTCTTTTGGCATTGCTGATATGGGGATTCCGTTTTATGGGCTGTATGGTGCCTGCTCCACGATCGGTGAGTCCCTTTCTCTCGGAGCCATGTCCGTCGCAGCCGGTTACGGTGCACATATCCTCTGCGCCACATCCAGTCATTTTGCTACTGCCGAAAAGGAATTTCGTTTTCCGCTCGGCTATGGAAGCCAGCGCCCGCTCTCTGCAACCTGGACAGTGACGGGAAGCGGAGCCTGTGTCCTTGGAAACAATCCGCCAGTTCCGGAAAACACAGAAAATGCCTCTCCCCTCCGGCACGAAAACGGCTGTGTGGCAGTCACTGCGCTTACTACCGGAACGGTTGTCGATTTTGGTTTTCGTGATTCCATGAATATGGGCGGCTGCATGGCTCCTGCTGCCTGCGATACGATCTGCCGCCATCTGACCGATTTTGACCGGAAGCCTTCCGATTACGATGCCATTATCACCGGAGATCTCGGCGTGGTCGGACAGAGGATCTTATTTGATCTGCTCCGGGAAAAGGGTCTTTCCATCAGTTCCATCCATCATGACTGCGGACTTCTGATCTTTGATAACAAATCACAGGATACGCATTCCGGCGGAAGCGGCTGCGGCTGCGCCGCCTCCGTGCTGGCTGCGTTTATCCTGCCGCGCATCGTTACCGGCCAGTGGAAACGTGTCCTGTTCGTGCCTACCGGGGCAATGCTCTCCAAAGTAAGCTTTAATGAAGGAGAATCCGTTCCGGGAATCGCCCACGGAATCGTTCTTGAACACATTCAATTATCCTGAAAGGAGTTTTTTATGGATTATTTTAATGCATTCTGGGTCGGCGGTGTGATCTGTGCCCTGGTCCAGATCCTTCTTGATAAGACCAAGCTGATGCCCGGGCGGGTCATGGTCATTCTGGTCTGCTCGGGTGCTCTTTTGAGCGCGATCGGAATCTATCAGCCATTTGCCGACTATGCAGGTGCCGGCGCTTCTGTTCCGCTTCTCGGCTTCGGGCAGGTTCTCTGGAAAGGTATGAAAAAAGCCATCGACCAGGACGGTTTCCTCGGACTTTTTACCGGGGGATTCACAGCCTGTGCGACTGGAGTTTCTGCTGCGCTGATTTTTTCCTATCTCGCCAGCCTGATCTTCAAACCCAAAATGAAAGACTGACCTGCGGTCTTTCAGAAGGAGATTTTTATGAGTGATACTTTATATTTGCAGCTTGACATGAACATACAGGTACAGCATCCCCATGTGTATCTCCAGGATATCGCACGGCTTTCCTGTACCAATCCCAAAATTTTGAACAGGCTCCGTGTCCTGCCTGTTGCGAACCTGGATTCAGAAAAGCCGGGAAGGTATGTCATGTCTGTCATGGATCTTGTCGACATGATCCAGAAAAAAGAACCGGAACTTACGATCACACCTGTCGGCGAACCTGACTTCATTCTTACCTATAAAAAAGAATCCACTCCCGGCACGCTTTTCCGCTGGCTCAAAGTGATCCTTGTCTGCCTTGCCACGTTTTTTGGCGCGGCATTTTCCATCATGACCTTTAATACGGATGTGGATGTCGGCACACTTTTCCAAAAGATCTATTTTCAGGTAACAGGAAAAATCTCCAGCGGTTTTACCATACTGGAGATTTCTTATTCCATTGGGCTCGCCATCGGAGTCCTGTTCTTCTTTAATCATTTCAGTCATCTGAAGTTTTCTGCTGACCCCACACCTATGCAGGTTCAGATGCGTAAATACGAAGATGATGTCAACACCACGATCCTGGAAGATCTTAACCGTAAAAAATAACTGTTTATGGCAAAAAACACAGGGCAGAGAACGCCATTCCGTCTCTGCCCTGTATTTGCCAAACACTTTACTTTCCCTGACTTAACGATCAGTCCTCGAAGCAACTGATCACATAGCCTTCATTTTCGATGACTACATCTGAAACATTGTCTCTGTCCCAGATTGCATCACTGATGATAGATCGTAAGCTCTCATCCATCTGAATATTAAACGTTTCCTCAATAACCTGAAACGGAACGTTTTCGTTCTCCTGTGCGTACTCCATGATGAAATCAAGAATCTTCTCTTCCATATCTGTAAATCTGCCTTTCTGTAATTACTGATATTGACATCAGCCTGTATCGTTACTGTTCACAGCAACCTTGTATCATCTTACCGCAACTTCCAAAATATGTCTACGAAAATTTATGATTTTGTTGCACTATAAGCATTTTTCGTTTATAATATGCTTTATTAGTGTTTTACCATATTAAAGAGGTAAAAGGAAAGGGAGTAAACAAATGAAAAAACTTTGGACCAAATGGACTGAGATCGCACTGGTCAAGCGAATCCTCGTAGGACTGATCCTGGGAGCCATCCTGGGAATCGCTGTACCGGGAGCTTCTGCAGTCTCTATTCTGGGTGACGTATTCGTCGGAGCCCTCAAAGCGATCGCACCGCTTCTTGTATTTTTCCTGGTTATCAGTTCTCTGTGCAATGCCGGAAAATCTCACGGCGGTGTTATCAAAACCGTAATCATACTTTACATGTTCAGTACCGTTCTTGCCGCTGTGATCGCAGTATTTGCAAGCATGATCTTCCCGGTTGAACTGACACTGACAACTGCTGCTACTGATACTGCTGCACCACAGGGTATCGCAGAAGTCCTCAACAACCTTCTGCTGAACGTCGTTGCAAACCCTGTTTCTTCTCTCGTAAATGCAAACTATGTTGGAATCCTGATGTGGGCTGTCCTGATTGGACTTGCTTTACGTGCTGCCAACAACATGACCAAGAACGTTCTTGCTGATGTTGCAAACGGACTTTCCACAGTTGTTACCTGGATCATCAACATGGCACCATTTGGTATCTTCGGTCTCGTGTTCAACACAGTATCTACAAACGGACTGGATATCTTTACTACTTACGGTAAACTGCTTCTTCTGCTGGTTGGCTGTATGCTGTTTATCTATTTTGTTACCAACCCGATGCTCGTTTACTGGTGCATCCGCAAGAATCCTTATCCGCTGATCTTCCAGTGCCTGAAGAGAAGCGCGCTGACTGCATTTTTCACCAGAAGTTCTGCCGCCAACATTCCTGTAAACATGAAAGTCTGCGAGGAAATGGGACTTGACAGAGATACTTACTCTGTAACTATCCCGCTCGGTGCAACGATCAATATGGATGGTGCAGCGATCACGATCACGGTTATGACAATGGCCACTGCCTTTACACTTGGTATCCATGTAGATATCCCGACTGCGATCATCCTGAGTCTCCTGGCTGCACTTTCAGCCTGCGGTGCTTCCGGTGTTGCCGGTGGATCTCTTCTTCTGATCCCGATGGCATGCTCTCTGTTTGGTATCTCTGATGATATCTCCATGCAGGTTGTTGCAGTTGGTTTCATCATCGGTGTTATCCAGGACTCCGTAGAGACAGCCCTGAACTCTTCTTCCGACCTTCTGCTCTCTGCTTCTGCTGAGTTCAGACAGTGGCGTCGGGAAGGAAAAGAAATTAAATTCTGATTTTAAAACTGATATTTTTATGTATCTGATATTTCTAAAGAATATCGCTTCTCTGATTGTATTTCAGGAATGCGGTATTCTTTTTTTCTTGCATTTCCTGTGTTGTTATGCTATACTCATTACCGCTATGAAGCCCGCAAAATCAGCGGATGCGCCGCTGGCGTTTCCCCGATATGCAATACACCAAGGTCTTACAGGGCTTCCCGCCGATTCCCGGCGTAAAATGAATCATGTGTTCGTGACCTTCCACATGTAAAACAAAACTAAAGGAGAACTGAATAATGAAAAGCAAAAACACAATGTTCCTTGTGCAGGCAGCCACTATCGGTGCTATCTACGTAGTTCTGACTCTGCTGTTTGCCCCATTAAGCTACGGCGAAGTACAGGTTCGCTTCTCTGAGGCACTGACGATCCTTCCATACTTCACACCTGCTGCAATTCCGGGATTATTTGTAGGATGTATCCTCTCCAACCTGCTTGGCGGTGCAATCCCTGTAGATATCATCTTCGGAAGTATCGCAACACTGATCGGTGCAGTCTTTACTTACAAACTGCGCGGTTCCAGCAAATGGCTTGCTCCATTGCCGCCGATCGTAGCTAATACGGTTATCGTACCTTTCGTTCTTTACTACGGATACGGTGTGAACCTTCCAATCCCGCTTATGATGTTGACCGTCGGTGCCGGCGAAGTCATCTCCTGCGGAATCTTCGGAATGATCGTCCTCACCGCACTTTCCAAGGTGAAAGGGTCTGTTTTTGGGAAAGCAAGTTATTCTAAATAAAAGTCAAAGCGGCTGCCGGGCGATTTCCTGGCAGCCGTTTTTTATATAAGACTTATTCCGTCTTTCCTCTCATTGACTTTCCTTCTGAAAATCTTTATAATAAACTCAGAAACAAAGAAACCAAGCGCAAAGAGAATATAATATTCTGTTTTTACATATAAATCGATGCTGGCGACTTAATGTAATCAGCATATCGGGCATCGAGAAATAAAGTAATCATCCATCTCGATACAAACTCCTCAGCTTCTTCAATATCCTCTTCTCCATCCGCGACACCTGCACCTGGGAAACGCCTAGCTGTTCTGCGATCTGGGTCTGGGTCTGGTCCTGGAAGTAACGCATGTAGAGAAGTTTGCGGTCGGAAGATTCCAGTTTTCCGAGGATTTCCTCGAGGAAGATCCGGTTCAGGAGATGCTCTTCGGCGTTTTCTTTTTCCGGGATCTTGTCTATGAGGGAGATGTCTGTTCCCTCGCTCTGATAGACGGTTCTGTACAGGGATTCTACTTCTGCCGCTGAGTCCATCGTCATCGCGACTTCTTCGGGCGGCATTTCGAGCATTTCTGCGATTTCTTTGAGGCTCGGTTCCCTGCCCAGTTCTTTCTCTATCTTTTCTCTCGCCAGATAGACTCTGTGCTGGTTTTCTTTGATGGACCGGCTCACCTTGATCATTCCATCATCCCTGAAAAAGCGTTTCAGTTCTCCTAAGATCATCGGGATAATGTATTATAGTGGAAATTTTGAAATTTCCTTTATCCAATAGGGTAATTATCTTGAATAAGATATATGAAATTTTACACGCAAGAAGATATATCCCCTTGCGATGTATTAACTATAGAAATGTAATTTACTGTAGTGTCAAAAGATCATTATACTCAATTTCAACATAATCATTCGATATTTTAATCTTTTTGATATATTCACGTACAGTCTTCTGTCTTTCATTGAAAGACATGAACTCCCAGCTGTCAGCAACACTTTTGAATGCTTTGGCTCTTGCTGTCATATCTTTAGCTCTGGTGTTCTTTAATGTGTACTGTTCTATCTGTGTATTCAGATTTTCCAGTTCTTTATTGATCTCACCAATTGTCTCCAACAGGACACTATTATTGGTATCGGATGCATATAAATTATACAGGGATTTCAGCTTACCTTCAAGAACTGATTTTCTCTGGTTCATAGCTTCAAATCCTTTTTGATTTTGCTGTTCTGATTTTTCCTCGATTACCTCATACTCCTTTGATAATTTCAGCATATCACTAACAACAACTTCTTCAACTTCAGCTGCATCCAATTTTCCGTTCTGGCAATTTGGATTCTTAACCAAGTGCGGTTTACTATGGTCTAATGAGTAACAGTAAATCATCACTCTTCCACCGCTCCATTTTTGATAACGCATCTTTGCCCCACATAATCCACAATATATTAACCCAGTAAGTAAATACTGTGATTTATGAGAAGTTGCTCTCGTTCTTGTTTTTCGCAATTCCTGAACTTCATCAAACAGTTTTTTATCAACTATCGGCTCGTGAAGACCATCAACGATTTCCTTATTATATTTGAGCTTTCCAATGTATGTCACTCTGGATAACATATCGGACACTTGTTTGTCTCCTTTTAAATCGAACATCTTTGCCAGTGCATACGTGGAATAGCCTTCCTTATATAATTCAAAAATCTTTCTGACTGTTTCAGCATCTTTATTTGGCACAAGAACGTCATCACCGTTATTATAGTCATAACCAAATGGTGGTTTCGTCCCTCTCCATTTTCCGGTTTTGATTCTCTCTGTAATTCCCATCTGTGTACGTTCACGAATATTTTCACGTTCATACTGAGCAAATACAGATAAGATACCTACCATTGCTTTTCCATATGGTGTTGTTGTATCAAAGTTCTCATTTAAAGAAATAAATCCAACATCATTTGCTTCAAACACATCTTCCAGAAGATAAATCGTATCTTTCTGACTTCTGGACAAACGATCAAGTTTAACAACTACAACTGATTCCACTTTGCCCTCTTGAATTTCTTTAATAAGACGTTTCATCTCCGGTCGATTCAGATTGCTTCCTGAATAGCCACCATCAATATACAGATCATAATTATCAATCTCCTGATAATTACAATACTTTTCAAGCTTCTCTGTCTGAGCACCTACTGAATATCCTTCTTCAAACTGAAAATTTGTAGAAACTCTGATATACAATCCTGTTTTTTTATTATTTGAGGTATTCTTTCCAATTCTTATGTTTCTCACCTCGCTCTTTCCTCCTCTCACGTATACTATACCATCCTTCCAGAAAAATTTCAACTTATTTTATTTCTCTAAGTATGTTATACGAAATTTCTTCTTTCAGCTGCATCGACTTTAATATTATCAACTGCTCCCATCTCTTTATTCATCTGATATAAGATCTGACGAACTACCGGGGAATCCAATTTGAATCTTTCTAAATCTTTATCTTCGATCACATTACCATTTGCATCATATCTTCTTACAATTTTTAATGCCATCGCAATCCCTCCCTTTATAAATCATATTCAATCGTCTCTAAAAAATCACCAGAACCGCTCGTCCTGTATTGTCATTCTTTTGTGTTATCTACATTTTATAACGTCGTTTTCTGTTGAATTGTCGAAAGCAGGAATATCATTGCTCGCTTTCGTTCATTCCCATTTGAATCCGTACCGCTTTCAGCACCCGATCCAGGCTCCACTTATTTACTCTTCCGCATTTCTCAATAATGCATTTTGTAGAAATGCTCATAACCTGTTCAGCCAATGCCAGGCTTCCTTTTCGGATCCCTGTCATATCGTATTTACTGATAAATACATGTGTTGGTAAATATCGCTTCTTATATATTCTTGATGTCAGCGGAACTACTGTAATGACTGAACTGTATGTATTAGCTTTGTTGTTACTTACTACGATCACCGGTCTTACTCCTCCCTGAACCGAGGTTGTCGGGAACATACCGAGATCCGCCCATAAGATATCTCCTCTTCGAATCGTCACTTATCATCTCTCCAATCTTTTTAATTTGTAAAGCATTCATAGCGCTATATTGGCTCCACAGGGATACGGCAGAGTTCCTTTCCAAGACGGAAAGCTCTGCCGCATAACCTCTATAGCCAATTTGATTATTAAACAGTGCTCGCTCGATTCTATTTATCCTCGATACCCCGAATCGTTACTCCTGCATCTGCAGGAAGGGAATAATAACCTGTCCGAATGCTACACTCCGGACCACAACCCAAAAACTCTCGTTTCCAGGCTCTGGCAGTTCATAGGTTTACCAGTTACAGACTTCTCAGGGTCTGCAAGTGTATCGCATCTCACACATGTCATCGCATCACCAGCCTGCCGACTGGCTTTGGTCAGTGCTTTTTCGCAGTATTATTAGCTCAAAAAAGTTTCTTACGTCTTATAATCCTATAGCGGCATCTTCCTCGTGCTCACTGTATGAAATGTCACGTCAGTTATTATTGGATATTCAGTTTTCATGGTGCATTTTAGGGAGTCCTTAAAGCTCCTCTAATTACTAAAGTCAAATGACTTCGGCAGATGCAAAAAAATTTCCGAATTTTTTTAAAAATTTTTTTTCATATACATTTCACGCATTTTATTAAGGATCGTTTTCAGCTTGTAAGCTAATACCTGTCTGGAAATCCCCATAATCTCTGCCATCTGTGTCTGTGTCTTGTTTTCAAAGAAAATGCCGTAAATAATCATGCGTTCCTCGGTATTCAGCTGATCGATCACTTTATGAATATCCTGCTGTTCCATTTTCGTCAGTACACTGTGCTCCACGTCGCAATTCAGATCTGGGAAATCCTCAATCATGAATCCTTCTCCATCAATGGACTGTCCACTGTAAGGTACCTCCCGCAGCATCTTATCCACGACTTTCCCCTGTTCGTTCTTAATCTCAACTTTTTTTGCCTTGCTGCTTCTGTAAAAATTGTTCATCACATACGCAACTTCTTTTGTAATCTCAATCATTTCTCCATCAATATTTGCGTAGTACTTTCCTTCATAAAAATATGGGTGTTCAATATACATATCCGTTCCTCCTGAATTTGAAATCTTGTTGCTTGTTTCAAATTCAGAAGGCGGACCTCTGTTTAAACTCATGCCTGCTCCGCCTTTATCCTGCCAGGACACACCCGCAGTTATTGGCTGAGAAATTAAGGCACGAAAAAAAGCCCCAGTAGTTTTTTCTTAACTACTGAGGCTTTCGTCTCTTTTTTGTATTCAGTTATCTATGCCTTCTTTCATCAGCATAATCATTGTATCAGGATAAAGTTCACAAAGTATCCACAATACGTTCCCATAAGTTCATGTCATTATTAGAATCGTACATATTTCAGTGCAAAAAGTTCACCGTGTTATTCTTCTACTTCTTTTCCATCTATATATAGTTGAAATTTATCAGGATTATTGACAACATCATAGTCCTTTCCATATTCTACAGGTCTGTATTCGGCTGTCATTACCGATTCACCATCTTCAATACCCTCTTTCCATAAATAGATGTTCATATCAAGGCTCGTCGCATATCCCCTGTCTGTGGAGAATTTCGTCGAATGAAAAGAATCATTCTTGTACATCTGCAAAAGTTCTCTTGCAAACGCTTCTCTATCCTCGATATTTTCTCGGTTAGCGACCACAGTTAAATTTTCATCCCGATTTATGGAAAACGTTCCTACTACATCCGGTTCACCTCTCTTATGACCGGATTCAGGTTTCCAATAAATACGTCCTGCAGCAATTATCAAGATCACTGCTCCTGTTATCACTGCAATTATCTTTTTCTTCATATTTTCATTAATTTCCTTTTAATTGTTTTACTGCGTAATTGATCACTTCTTCCGGTGTGGGTCTGTCTCCTTTAAGTGTCATTTTCTTCCATTCTTCCTGCACAGCCGGATTAGGATTATCAAAGCCTGCATCTATGGCTATCTGCATTTCTCTGCGTACTTCTTCTGGTGTTGTGTTGTACTTTTCTGCAATCTTCTCATAAATAGTTTTCTCTCTCATTCATTTTCCTCCAATGTATAAACGGAATTACGCTTTGTTCTACAGAACTAATTTAGCATATTTCTATTGTCATGAAAAGACACTTTCCAACTTAAAGCTGGATAAATAGGAAAAAAAAGAAGAGCTACTTGCTCTTCCCAGTTTGTCATATTACTCTTCCAATAATGTATGGATTACTTTGATGATTTTTTTCTGCTCTTTGATTGGAAGTTTTTCTATTTTCTCTGTTAGCTCATTGGTAACACCTGTAACTGAATGTGCCACAACATCAATTAAAAGAGTATCTGCTGAAACATCTAGTGCATTCGCAATTGCAACAAAGGTATCCAATTTTGTAACTTTCAAGCCTCTCTCAATTACACTCACATGCGTCGGACTTAAATTTACTAATGCAGCCAGTTCCTCTTGCGTGAGATTTTTTGCTTCTCGTGCTGATTTGATTCGCTGTCCTACTGCTTTCAAATCCATCGTAACACCTCCTCCGGAACGAATAATCGTTCTGAATTTAGTATACTTGTGGATATCTTAAATATACAGAATCGTAAAACCAAGTTCTAATTCTATAGAACTATATTTCAGAATTTTCTTTGCATATTCGTAAAAAAAGCGTTATGATGGAATCAGTTAAATCAAAGGAGGTATCAAATCATGAAATCGCATAAATACTGGTCCCTCGGAGCACTTTTCTGTATGTTGGGATGCATTTATTCTGGAATCAAAAAATCTATGACTGCACATAAATATTTTGCCTATTCTTCATTGCTTTGTATGGGCATGTCCATTTATTCCGGTCACAAACTGGTTTCTCCAAAGAAGAAAAAAATCACTGAATCAAATAATAGTGAGAATAGTTAAACAAAAAACTGACCTTTATTCATCAAAAACGAAGTTGCTGGAGAGTATTTTTTTCTCCAGCAACACTTTCTTCATCTTTAAGCCATTGAAACACAATACTGTCCAATCAGCTTCGTCCAACTATTATATTTATTCTTTTCACACACCTTTCGGCAAATTTCATTTTCCATCAGTACATAGAACATCTTATCATAATCAAATGCCCAAACATCACCATTCACATGGTTTTCCACTGCTTTCTGATCTATGTGCTTTAAGCGTGTGACCATTTTTTCAATTTCTCCATTTCTCAAGTTACCGATATTTTTGCAGATAGACCGAAAGAAATTCAACGTTGCATATTCGTCATGCCAATGGAACTCTTCTGGATTGTTTTTAATTTTACTGGCTCGCTGCTGCTCTTTGATTATCTGAGCAGCTACGCCTTTCATCGAATCTTCGTATCTCATATTATTCACCTACTCTTCCTCAACGCCCAGTGACGGTTTAAATCTTTTATCCTTTGCCTGCGGTACCACGATCTCATAAAAATAAAATCCTAAATATCCAAGTGCCTGCTTCTTCATTTTATAAAAAGAAGTCCTGCCTACTCCTAACTCCTGTTGTACTTCCACGTCTGTCTTATTATAATGACTGCAAAAACAGGAATGAAGAACCTCACTGAGCATCACACCATTCGGTGCATAGAACTTTACCAGTGTCATTCCACGATAGATCATATCTGACAAGCCGTAAATGATCATCAGGTTATTCATTTCCCGGTGCATCTTTGGCACATCCAGCTGATTGTTATAAATGCTCAGATAACTCAACGCATATGCCATATCTTCATTGATTTTCTCCTGGCACTCCATATCCAGTTCTTCTAATACAATCTGATTTTCCAAAATCAATTTCTGATAGCTTGTCATCAGTTCTTTGATATCTGTATAATGTCTCTCCATCGTTACTTCCAGATAATCCTGCGCATGGCTTGCCATCTGGAAGGTAATCTCTTTCATTGATTTAATTGCATAATCTCTGTCTGTCATCAGTTTCAAAATCTCCTTATCATCATCACACTAACTGGCGGTCTTTCAGACCAGTTCGCTTTCCCCATGATTTTGATGGGAAGCAATTACTTACTACAATTTACAGAAGCGGATATCCAAAAGGCATTGTGGGAGCTACCTTTGCTGACCGGAATCCATCTTCTTATGTAAAACCTGCAGGAATATAAAGGGAAAGTGACTATCCCTGCCGGTTAATAATCCAAATAATATCGTCTATACCAATCTCTCCTTATGCTGTTTTTCTCTCCATAAACCATTTATCCACTTCATAAAACAAATGGCTTTCCTGTCCCTGTATCATACAGGTATACATCATTCCTACACCGCCTGCCTTTCTGCTGGCACATCGCTCAATTTTCAAAATTCTGTCAATGTTATATTTTCTTCCATCTTCCCAGGTGAAAAATATAGGAACCAGTTTTCCGTCTTTCCGAAACTCTGCCACTACATCTACATACACTTTATTCATACCGACACCTCACTATAAGATCTCTATTGCTCTTGGCGATGCCGGGATTCTGCGGATATATCCATTTAACTCCAACTGCTTGATTCTGGAAAATGCTGATGATGTTGATTTCACCCCGATCAATTTTCCAAATTCCCGTACTGTCGGCGGATATCCATGCTCCTTCGTATAATCCAAAATACACTGATAACTTTCTTTCTGTTTTCTGGTTAATGCTTTTTTCAAATCTATCCCTCCAATTACCCATGAAAATAACTGTGTGGATGGATCGTGTGCGTACCAGCGTCTAAGTGGGATAAGACTTTATCCTGATACATTGCCGCTCGCTGTATACTGAAATAACCAAACCGTCGTCTGATCTCATCTACAGTACGATCCAGCTTCTCTAACTTTTCCTTTTTCTCCTGATTTCCAAATAAATCCAACTGCACGGGAATATCATCTAACACAAGATCCGCAGCTCGGATTCCCAGGCTTCTAATGGGATATTCCCATTTGTAATTATCTTTAAATAGCTGAAATGCTGCAGTTACAATCTCGTTTGTAATATTCGTTGGCTGTCGTAAATGTATCTGTCTGGAAAAACTATACAATCCATTATCTCGAACTGTAATTTCTACTGATTTGCATTTAAATCCATGTTTCCGCAATCGTGCAGCTACACTTTCTGCCAATGCTATTTGAATGATCCATACATCCAGATCATTTTCCAGATCTCTCGGTGTTGTAGTGCTATTACCTATCGACTTTACTGGTGCTTCATATCCTTCCTTGCAAACCGGATCTTCATCCCAGCCATTTGCGAAAGCCCATAATACATTTCCTATTTTTCCAAAATGACTCTCTAACAACTTTTCGTCCGATTCCGCAAGTTGCCCGATTGTCCGGATTCCAAGTTTTTGCAATTTCTTATTTGTCTGTCTTCCGACATAAAGCAAATCTGACGCTGGAAGCTGCCATATCCTGTCTTTATAATTTTCTCGATTAAACTCTGTGATTGCATCCGGCTTTTTATAATCTGAACCAAGTTTCGCATAAATCTTATTCCAGGAAATTCCAATACTTACCGTTACACCCAGTTCGTATTTAATCCGATGGCTGATTTCTCTTGCAATCGTTATTCCGCTTCCTTTCAGATTTCTACTGTCTGATACATCCAGCCAGGCTTCATCAATCCCATATGGCTCGATCTTGTCCGTATACTCCGAATAGATTTCTCTTGCCATCTGTGAAAATCTCAAATACAAGTCCATCCGTGGTGGCACAAAAATGATTTCCGGACAAATCTGTTTTGCCTGCCATAATGCCATTCCGGTCTTTACACCTTTTCGCTTTGCAATATAATTTGCTGTCAGCACAATTCCATGTCTGGCTTCCGGATCACCGCCAACTGCAAGAGGCATTCCAGCAAATTCCGGGTGATGCAGCATTTCCACACTTGCATAAAATGAATTCATGTCGCTATGAAGAATTGTCCTGTCTCCCATTAACTCCACCACCTTCTCTCTGTTTGGTTTATTGTCTTATCAATTTCTGTATGCTTAGTATATATCTCCGTATTGGAGATAGTCAAGCGACATCTTGGTCGTATTATCTCCTTTTCGGAGATTTTTCTTGATTTTTGATTTTATTCGGGTTATAATGCATATAGAAAAATCAAAAAGAAATGAGGCGAACATATGCGTGCTTTCGGAGAAGTATTAGTAGAAAACAGAAAAAGGAAAGGCTACTCCCAGGCGGATCTGGTGGACTTACTTGCTCAGGAAGGAATTGAAGTTACTACGAAAGCAGTCTCCAAATGGGAGAATCTAACAAGAGAACCCTCCTTACA
Source organism: Blautia sp. OM07-19 (assembly GCF_003481595.1). Classification (NCBI taxonomy): domain Bacteria; kingdom Bacillati; phylum Bacillota; class Clostridia; order Lachnospirales; family Lachnospiraceae; genus Blautia; species Blautia sp. OM07-19. The sequence continues at coordinate 371,273 of NZ_QULA01000001.1, read as the reverse complement.
CACAATCCTGACAGTTTGTCAGATTTTAGATATTGAAGATATATACGAAGAATTTTTAGGTGAAAATCCATTTGATCATGTCATGGAAAATTTGAATGAAGACGGCAAAGCTAAGATTATTGAATTTGCCAATCTTCTGCGGGCGTCCAGAAAGTATCTTCCGCATAGAGCCGATATCATTCCATTTGAAAATTATCAGCCGATTGCAGTAGAGCCAGCTTCTGCCGGTACTGGAAATTATATTGAAGACAGTGTAAAAGAAAGTTACAATGTCGGTCATCTCGCACCTGAAAAGACGGATTTTGGAATCCGTATATCTGGTGACAGTATGGAACCAATGTATCATACCGGAGATGTTGCATGGGTTCATAAACAAGACAGTATCTCCAACGGTGAAATCGGTATCTTCTATCTCAATGGCAATACCTATATCAAAGAGCTACATGACGGTCCGGATGGAGTTTATCTGGTTTCATTGAATGAAAAGTATCATCCAATCCAGATTTATGAATCTGATTCTTTTAAAATCTTTGGGAAAGTAATCGGAAAATGCAAAGGAGCAGAAATCCCTGGTTTTCATTAAAAATCAACTGCAGACTTCTAGCTTGCTCTTGCTGAAAATAATAAAGGAAGTGATAAAATGGCAATTAACAACACACTTAAAGATATCCGTGAAGAACGAAATCTCGTTCAGGCAGATCTTGCAAAAGCTGTCGGTTCTTGCAGTGATACCATCGGACGCATTGAGCGTGGTGAGCGAAATGCCTCTCTCGAAATTGCAATCCGTCTGGCACATTATCTGAAAATGCCAGTAGAAGAGATTTTTCAAATTGAAGACTGAACCGCAAATATCAGAAAACCGAGGACCGTTCCCCGGTTTTTCTTTTTCGCTAAACTATTTAGAGTCCTTTTACAAACTCAACTGCATTTTTTATATCTTTTCCATCTGGATGTCCTTTTGCTATACCACCCACCAGTTTAAATGGGCCAAATGTGTCATAGCCCTTGCATCCGAATTTTCCGATTGCTGTAGAATGCTTCTTGCCCAAAATCTGCTCTATGGATTTATAATTCGCACTTCCACCATAAGTACAGATCAGAAATACCCCTTTGTCGTCCGGTAGATTCTTCTCTGCAAATCCCAATATCGACTGATGAAATTTTGAAAAATAGATTCCTGATGCAAACCCAATCGTATCATAACTGCTCAGATCTGCATCTGGCTGTTTTACAGCATCAATCAAATCAACCTGACACTCTTCTGCAATGCTCTTTACTAATTTCTCTGTGTTTCCATGATGCACAGATGAATATACGATTACCTTTCTCATCATTCTTCCTTTCCTCTATTCCCATCAATCATATCATAGCTCATATCCAAAAAATCTAATGTCTTTGCTTCACTTACTGAACCATCCAGTAAAATTGTGATCCAGTGCTGTTTGTTCATATGGTATCCTGGCAAAAATCCAAAGGTCTGAATAATCATACTTGTCATTTCCGGATCACATTTTACATCCATAATATCGACAAATTCATTTCCTTCTAATCCTAGTTTGCATTTTTCAACGCTCATGACCACAGCATACCATTTTCCATTCTTATGTCGCAACACAGCATTATCTGGTGATTGTGCCCATAAATACTCCGGCATCGTACCATACTGTTTCTTCACATATTCAAAAATTTCTTCTTTCTTCACAATCTATTCAACTCCTGATTCTCCTGATATCCTGCCCATAATCATACCATATTTTCACTTCCCGTGCTACCTGCCAAATTCTTTTGCATTTTCCCGGTTCTCCTGACTTTAACTAATAGAGGGGTAAAACAGCAAGGACAGGAAGTGAGGATACACTTCCGGGAAATCCCAATTTAGGGTACCCTGCCCTAAATTGAAAAACGTTGAAAGCAACGATACTACTGTCCTCTCAGAAAGGAGAACCCACCAATGGCTGAAAGAAAGAGAAACAAAGAAATCCATTTTTATGTCACCGAAGAAGAAAGGAAGCTTATACGCAGGAAGATGATAGAATCAAAAACCAAAAACATGGGAGCTTATCTGCGTAAGATGGCAATCGATGGTTACATCGTCAACACCGATACCACCCCACTGAAGAAACAGTATGAGGAAATGCACAAGATTGGTGTAAATATCAACCAGATTGCAAAAAAGGTAAATACCACCGGAGATCTATATCCAGAAGAAATGCAAGAATTGAAAGAGATGGTGAAAGAATTATGGCGTATCTTAAAATCTTCCCCATTAAGGTAACTGACAAGAAAGCTCTGGACTATATTACAAATCCAGATAAGACAGATGAAAAACTGTTAGTTTCCAGTTTTGGCTGTTCCCCGGAAACTGCAGATCTTGAATTTTCTATGACAAGAGAAATGGCAAAAAAGAATGGAATGGATAAAGGCGATAACCTGGCATTTCATCTGATCCAATCATTTAAACCTGGAGAAGTTGATGCCGAAAATGCCCATCGCTTAGGTCAACAATTTGCTGACGAAGTGCTGAAAGGAAAATATGAGTACGTGATCAGCACACACGTTGACAAAAATCATATTCACAATCATATCATCTTCAACGCTGCAAGCTTTGTTGATCATCACAAGTATGTTTCCAATAAGCGGAGCTACCATAAACTCTGCAGAATCAGTAATCGTATCTGCCATGAAAATGGACTTGCCACCAGCATGCCAACCGGAGAAAAAGGTAAAAGCTATAAAGAGAACATGGAATATCATCGTGGCACCAGTTGGAAAGCCAAGCTACGTGTCGCAGTTGATAAATCAATCTGGACTTCCATCAACTATGAGGAATTTCTGCAAAAGATGCAGTTAGCCGGATATGAAGTCCGGCAGGGAAAGCACCTGTCCTTCCGTGCACCGGAGCAGAAGAACTTCACTTATATGAAATCTCTCGGAAGCTATTATTCCGAAGAAAATGTTCGCATCCGTCTGGCTAAAAATCGTAGCAAAGCGAAAGCTCCAAAGCATCTGTCCAGGGAAGCTCGCCTGTATATCAATATTTCCACTTATGTTACGACCGGCAATCGAGAAGGATTTGAACGTTGGGCAAAACTCAATAATCTGAAAGAGGCAGCCCGCACCTTCAACTATCTTTCCGAAAATAATCTGCTGAATTATGAAGATTTCCAACAGCATCTTTCTGATGTCGATGCTTCTGTTAAAGCGGCTGAGCAGAGAATAACGCAAATCAACAATGAGCTGAGCATGCAGAAAGTCATTCAGAAACACTGCGATTCTTACCGGCTTTGTCGTAAAGTAATTGAAGATTGTAAATCTGCTAAAAATCCAAAAGCATACCGCACCAAACATCAGGCAGAATACCAGCTCCACGATTCACTAAAAAAAGAGCTTCAGGATCTCGGCGTTACCAAAATCCCAAGCTCTAATAAAGTTCAAAAGCTGATTGAAAATCTTGAATCTGAACAGGCTACTACTGTCCGGGAAAAGCAAGAATTACAGAAAAAACAAAAGACACTGGATATCATTCAGCAGAATTTTACTGCACTGCTCGATGCTCCTGAAATCAATTCAGACTTACTTCCGGCAAAACGGAAACCTGTTTCCGTCACAAGAGATAAATAAGATTGCACTGACGACTCAATTATTGTCTTCTAAATCTTCCCAGCTTCAGGACAATGGCAGCATTAAAAATGGGGAAGTATCGGCATCTACCATTAACCAACCAGTATATCAACCAGCTGGCAGTCCAGTTTAAAACATCCACAAACCCTGATATGCGCCGTTATGAAAGACCTCACGTCAATGAAGTCTGGTGCGGAGATTCCAGTGTGGGACCTTATTTAAAAACTGTCGATGGTAAGAAACACCAGGTATATATCATTACGCTGATTGATGATGCCAGCCGCTTCATTGTCGGCATTGATGTCTTTTTTCACGATAACTTTGTAAATCTTATGTCGGTCATTAAGTCTGCCGTTGCAAAATACGGCCGCCCACAACTTTTTAACTTTGATAATGGCAGAAGCTATAAAAACAAGCAGATGGAACTGCTTGCAGCCCGGATCGGTTCTGTCATCCATTATGATCAGCCATACTCCCCGACACAGAAGGCAAAAATTGAGCGCTGGTTCCGCACCATGAAAGATCAGTGGATGGCAGGGCTTGATATCAGATAGTTTCATTCACTGGATGAACTCAGAGGAAATCTGTTTTCTTATGTACAGACTTATAATCAATCTCCGCACTCCTCTCTGAAAGGGGGGTCCCAGCAGGACAGATATTTTTCCGAACCCAGCCTGTTCCATAGCATCTACGTCTTGTTTTCGGCATCAACAGCAAGAACTGCTCCATGACCTCTTCTAAAAGAAGATATCTTGGATTCAGGAGAATCATATCGTCCATGATTCCTATTACAAACCAGTAAAATTCCTCCACAAATCCTTCCACGTCCTGATCCGTATCTGAATACCATTGATTCAACTGGCATATCATTCTCACCTGTTCTTCATCCGTCAGTTCCATATCCATGAAGTAAAGTATCCGTCCTCCCGAATTACAAATCCGGAATTTTATTTCTTTCTCATTTTCATTCAGCATTCTTCCCTTTCCCATGTGTCCTCCATTGGTAATTTCTACAATTCATCATAAAAAAGTGTCTTCGACACTTCAGCTCTCCTGCCCCTCATTCATGAGGGGATAAGGGGTTTCTTTTTTATTTAAAATACTTCATAATGGTTCTATGAATATACTACAAAAAATTTTCAAAGAGCATTATGAAGAAATGATCTATCTCCAGCATCCTCGTGACTCCGTTATCGAAAATGTTGATAAAATGATCAATTGCGGGAATCCCTCTTTTGGTGGTGCTATGTACGGTTGTGGACACTGCGGTAATCTTAAATTTGTCCCCTTTCGCTGCAAAAGTCGTTTTTGCCCGACCTGCGGCAATAAATACTCCATTGACCGCACTACTTCTATGTCCTTTAAGATCATAAAAACTCCTCATAGACATTGTATTTTCACCATTGCCGAAGAACTCCGCCCTTTTTTCTTAAAAGACCGTTCCCTTTTAAACTGCCTTTTTTCAGCCGTCAACAGTGTAATCTCCCGTATGTTTTTCAAGATCAATAAATCTCAGCGTTTTACCCCTGGTTTTATCTGTGTCCTTCACACTTTTGGACGTGATCTTAAATGGAATCCCCACATTCACTGTCTTCTCTCTGAAGGCGGTGCTGGAACCTCTATACCCTGGCGCAAGGTCGACCATTTTAACTACCGGCTCCTTCGTGATTCTTTTCAGACCACTCTTTTAAGTGAACTTCTCTCCAGACTTGGAGACTCCTTTAAAAAAGTGAAATCCTCTATCTACGCCAATCATAAAAATGGTTTCTATGTCCGTGCACTTCCGAATAAATGTGAACCATCCAAAGTCATTAAATATATCGGTCGCTATCTTGGCCACCCTGTCATCTCAACTTCTCGTATTGATTCTTACGATGGCGACTTTGTTACTTTTCATTACAACCGTCATGAAGATGAAAAGCTGATTACCGAAACTGTTCCTGTACTTGACTTTATCTCTATGCTCACTCAGCATATCCCGGAAAAACATTTTAAAATGATTCGTTATTACGGACTCTATGCCAGACATCGTAAATCTGATCTGAAACTGCATCGGGCAATTTCAAACGAATACATTACAGAAGCCCAGCTTGCAAAGGAACTTAGAGAAAAATATATGAAAAATCCACCGGAAGGCATGACTTCTGCTGAAGTTCGCTCTATGAGCGACGATGAACTTCTGGATATGGATTACTTCTTTCACGAATTTGATGATATCAATGATGACGATTTTGGCGAAGAGGGTTTTTATATCTTTTAAACCACAACCGTCCTTTTAGTATGCCCGTCTACCGGCGGGCATCTTTCATTCAAGAGTGCTCCGTATGAGCAGTTTCCTATAAAGTAAAAAAAGACACCAAAAAACAATTCTTTGCTTTTTGATGTCATTTCTGTTTTTAGGCTGATGCCTGAACCAATATTCCAGAAGCCCAAACGGACTTCTCCGGTGTGCTTTGCACAATCTGCTTACTAATTCCGGACCGTTCCGGAATGAAATTTCTTATTCAGGGTATTCCCGAATGAAACTATTTACACATTTATCATAGCACTAGATTTTGTTTACGTCAATATTACAAGCACAATATATAGATGATGTTTGTTAGTACTTTATTGTTTAAATATATATTACAAAACCAGAATAATCTATTTGATGCTACTGCACCATTACTCTATTTTTTAACTGAAGCTTTCAATTTTTGAAAAGACTCTTCACTAATCGCATGTTCTATCCGACAGGCATCCTGCTCTGCAGTTTTCTGATCAACCCCGACAGCTACAAGCTGTTCCGTGAAAAACAGGTGGCGTTCATAGATTTTTTCAGCAACATCTTTTCCCATATTGGTCAAATGCAAGCAACCATCTGCATCAACTGTAAGCAATCCTTCTTTCTTTAATAGACCTACCGCATGGCTGATGCTTGGCTTGCTAAAACCCATATGCAGAGCAAGGTCAACAGAACGAACCCTACCTTTTTTCTTTTGCAAAACAAGTATAGCTTCTAAGTAATCTTCTCCAGACGCATGAATATTCATCATCAATTGCCCTCAAAATCAAAGAACCTTTGTAGTCGTTCCCTGCTTATTCTGTTCCAACCGTCACTCCATAGCACTTTTCCATTTTCAATAAATACAAAGTAGTTACAGCATTCCGCAATCAGTTCCGGATCATGAGTAACTATAAATAATGTTTTTCCTAATGCACTCAATTCCCGTAAATTTTTTGCTACTTTCTTCATGTGACGATAATCCAATCCGCTTGTAGGTTCATCAAAGACAATAATCTGTTTATCGGACGCAATCGCACTGGCAATGGCTACCCGCTGTTTCTGTCCTCCAGACAATGACATCGGATGTGCTTCCTTAAACTCTGAAATATGCAGATTTTCCATAATCTGTTCTGCTTCAAGCATTGCCTTTTCTTCATCTGTATTGTCCAGGCTAAGCAAAATTTCATCCATCACACTTTCTGTAAAGAGCTGATGGTTTACATCCTGCATAACCATATAGCAGACTTTAAGTCTCTGATTTGCCATATATGTTTTTCCATCCATGCTCATGCAGCCTTTCCCTGCCTGAAGTAGTCCGCACAGATTATTAGCAAAGGTAGTTTTTCCGGCTCCATTGTTGCCGATTACTCCTACCACCGAACCTTGCGGTATCATCAAATCCGATATATCCAATACCTTATGCTTTTTCTTCTTCCTCCCGGAAGAATCTTTATAAGAGGCTTCAAAGTCCCGAATATACAGTTGTTTTGTTGCACTGACTATACTTTGCGTTTTGCTAAAATCCTCTGATTGTAAAGTTCTAAGTCCCAAAGTATGTAATTCATCTGTAGATTTTTTTCTAAAATCCGAAACGGCATGGTTTTCTTTTATATGCCCATCTTCCATAAGTAAAACCCTATCTGCAATATCCATCAGATAATACAAGCGATGCTCAGCAATCACAATCGTTTTCCCCTGTGATTTCCATTTCCGTAGCACATTTTTTAATTCTCTAATTGACCGAATATCTAGATTTGAAGATGGCTCGTCCAATACAAAAATTGATGGTTCCATTGCCGATACAGATGCGCAGGCAATTTTCTGTTTTTCCCCGCCAGATAGTGCAAATAAGCTCCGATTCAACAAATCTTCAATTTTTAACGCATCTACCGTTTTTTCGATTCGTGAATTGATTTCTTCTGTGTCAATTCCCAAATTTTCACATCCAAACGCAATCTCACTTGTAGTATCTACCGTAAAAAACTGTGTCCTCGGATTCTGAAAGACAGAGCCAACTACACCCGACAGTTCATATAAGGATACATTCTTTACATCTATTCCTTCTACAATCATCTGTCCGGTAAGTGTCCCCTCATAATAATGCGGGATAAGCCCATTTATTAAACGTGTAAGAGTTGTCTTTCCACAACCTGACTCTCCGCAAATCAAAACAATCTCTCCGTCATGGATTGTCAAATTTATATTTTTGATTTTTCCTTTTGAACTACCTTGTTCATATTGAAAAGATACATCTTTAAACTCTATCATTTCAGCCCTCCCGAAAAAAGCAGAAACACCAACAGGGCAACCGTAACAATAAACATAATCACAAAGTCTTTCCAATGGAAACCGATTTTACAAATACTTGTTCGTTTTTTACCGTTTCCTAATCCCCTTGTTAACGCTGCCGCTGACAGGTCATTCCCTATTGTTACTACGGACATCATAAGAGGGACAATTCGATATTCTAATACTGCTTGTGGATTCTTAAAAAAATTTTTTTCCGTAATTCCTCTCATACGCATAGCGTTTCCAATAGATTCCGCTTCTTCGAAAATTGTAGGAAAGAACCGAAACATAACAGAAAACGGAATAATAAATGCTTCTGGTATGTGCATACGCTGCATGGCAAGGACAAATTCACTAACCTTTGTGGTCGAAAGAAGATAGTAGCCCATCATGGCGCTGGGAAACCATCTTGTTCCAAATTGAGCTAGCAGCGATATTATAATTGTCCCTATCAGTCCCATATACGGAACAAGAAACACGTTTACCGTCCATGAAACAATAAAAACAATCAAATAGATGATGGCAACCTTTTTCCTCCTGCCCGAAAGGAGGAGGAAAAAGGGCACTAATGCCAGAACCGGCTTTAACCAGAAACTAATACCGTCCGTTTTTCCGTCAATCATTACAATACTGAATATTACCAGCATATATAGCTTTGTTCTTGGGTCAAGCCAGAAACGCCGCTCCGAATCAACTGACAGTAATAATTCTGGTTTCATTAAACAATGCCCGCCTTTACAAAATGTTTCTTCAAAATTGCCTTGCCTAAATAAGCGCCGATCACTCCGCCGACGATGCCTAAAACAATAACTACCGGTAGCATCCAGTTAGCGGTAAGACCCATAACGGCATTGATGTATTCATCCGTACCTCCCTTGCTTCTATAAGCCTCAAAAAAGGTATCTCTCATAATCCACATAGGCAGCATGGAGCCGATTACCCATTCGGTAAACACGCAATATCCCAGCACAGTATGTTTCCAGCTTTTATATTCGCCAGCCTTAAAGATCAAATCAGCCAGGAAACCTAATACGATTCCAAACGGAATTGAAATCCAGCTTTGTCCCATCAGAAAGCAGAGGACACTGACCAACGTACCCATAATAGTAGCCGCGCCGAATTTCCCTGTCTTTGTCAGAAACAGCATGAACGGGATGCCGCCCAGTATTCCCAACACCAATGGAATGATAACTGCAAAGATAGGGATGTACCCCAGCATACCCGTGATAAAGAACATCACAAAGTAGATGACAGTAAAGATACCAATGTTGATAAAGTCTTTTGCGTTCAATTTTTTCTTGTCCATTGTAGGAACTCCTTTCTTTTATGCAAGGCTGTCTGCCTTGATTTTCCAACCGATAGCTTTTTCTCTCATGCCAACAAAATCCGCATAAATACCTGCTTGCTTGATAAGTTCATCATGCGTACCTTGCTGAGAGATTTTACCACGGTCGATAACGATGATTTGATCCGCATTTTTTACGGTTTTCAACCGATGGGCAATCATAATAATTGTTTTCCCCTGTGTCAGCGCTTCAATCGCTTTCTGAAGCTCTGCTTCATTTTCGGGATCGACATTTGCTGTGGCCTCGTCAAGAATAATGATGGGCGCATCTTTCATAATCGCTCTTGCAATAGAAATCCTCTGCTTTTCGCCGCCGGAAATGGTCGCACCGCTTTCTCCGATTACCGTCTGGTAGCCCTCCGGCAATGCTGAAATGAAGTCATGGCACCTTGCCGCCTTTGCTGCCTTCACCACATCTTCATGGGTAGCGTTAGGGGAACCAAATTTAATATTGTTCTCAATCGTGTCCGGGAACAGATACACATTCTGAAATACCATGCTGATATTTTTCATCAGGCTGTCCAGCTTGTAATCTTTAACATCAATGCCACCGATACGGACACTTCCGCTGTCAACATCCCAAAAGCGCGCGATTAGATTTACCAGTGTTGTTTTTCCAGAACCCGACGGGCCGACAATCGCCGTTGTGGTTCCTTGTGGAATTGTGAGCGATACATGGTCGATCACTTTTTTATCCCCGTAAGAAAAACTCACATCCTGCATTTCAATATCCAGCCGGTCTGGGGTCTGCTCTTTGCCGTCAATGTCAATCTGAGGACTTTGGTTGATTTCCTCCACACGATCAATAGAAGCATCGATCATTGAAAGCATAAAGAACATTTCTCCCGCGCTTTCCAACTGGCTATATACCATGAACGCCGATACTAAGATTATCAGACAATATGTTAATTTCAGCGTACCGTTTACAAAAAGTGCGATAGAGCAGAAAGCAGCGGCGGCACTGGCAATCCGAAGGACAACCTGCTCAGCGGCTATATAGGGAATCCGCTGCCTTTCAATAAGCTGGTTTTTCTTCTGCGTTTCGTCAATGGATTTTTCCAGCGTGGTATTTGACTGCTTTGCCATGTGGAACGCCCGCACAACACCCATTCCCTGTATGTATTCCAGTACGGCGTCCATGAACTCCGTCTGCGCCTCTAATCGTATGGGAGATAATCTCTTGGAGCAGCGCAGGAGCATTGTGTTGATTACCATGAACAAAATCACGCCAACCAAAAAGATCAAACTAATCTTCCAGCTAAAGTAGCACATGGCAATAGAAAAAATACTGGCGTGGATTACTCCCACCAAAGTCCGCACGATGATAGCAAAGGACATACTTTCAAGGTCACTCATGGTCGCTGTTGAAACGGATGTGAGATTGCCCAGACTATGGCTGTTGAAATAGCCCATCGGCATATATTTCATGCGGTTGCCAATTTGAATCCTCTTGTCCTCACACATTCGGTAGCTGCCTTCGCCTTCTTTGCCATGCGCCAAATACCAAAAAATAATGGTGCCGATCACACTGACTAGCATAATACCAAAGGCAAGCAGAGCGGTCTGTGTAGTAATATTGTCACGAACTAATCCATCCAAAACTACCAGAAGAGCAGCAAATTGCAGAGCTTCTAAAATACAGCGTATGATTTCATAAAAGAGTCCCAAATACCAATTCCGGCTCTGGTGGCCCGCAAATTCAAAGAATTTCCGAAATGAACGTATCATATAGTTTTCACCTCCTTTGCATCCATGTGCGCTGTCCACATCGTATGGTAAAGACTGCACTCTTTTAACAATTCCTCGTGCGTTCCCTTTGCCTGAATCGTTCCGTTTTTAACAACAACAATTTGGTCAGAATCTATTATCGTTGATAAACGATGAGCAATAACAATCAAGGTTTTACCCTTTGTCAGTCGGCTGATTGCCTCCTGTATAACTGCTTCATTTTCCGGATCGGTATATGATGTTGCTTCATCAAGAATCACTATAGGAGCATTTTTCAACATGGCTCTAGCAATCGCAATTCTCTGACGCTCTCCGCCGGATAAATGACCGCCAGCACCCCCGACTATAGTTTCGTATCCATGCTCAAGATTCACAATAAACTCGTGACAGCCGGATTTTTTTGCAATCTGTTCTACTTCGTCATCACTTGCCCCCGGTTTTCCCATACGGATATTATTACGCACTGTATCGTTAAACAGATAGTTGTCCTGCGATACATAAGAAATCAAATCGTTCAGTTGGTCAGTGGAAATTTCTTTGATACTTTTATCTCCAATCGTAATCAGTCCTCCGGTTACATCCCAAAAGGACGCAATCAATTTTGCAATCGTTGATTTTCCGCTGCCGGACGGTCCTACAAAGGCTGTAGTTTTCCCTTGTGGAATTATCAAATCAATTCCTTTTAAAACCTCTTTTTCATCATATGCAAAATGCACATTTTCCAGAGATATATCAAGATTTTGTAAATTACACGCTTCCTTTGGTCGAACAAGTTCTGGCTGATTCAATATACTGTCAATCTCTCCCATTACCGTACTTATTTTTGCAATATCATCGGTAAAAAACATAGCCGCAACAAGAGGTCCTGCAATTCCTAATGACAAAACTGTTACTGTAATAAAGGTTGCTGCTGACAGAGTGCCATTCATATAAAACAGACACCCCACCGGAAGTACACTAATCAGTGCAGCAGGCCATACGCTCATCATAATCGCCGAATATTTTTGTGTATCTTTCATCCAGTCTAAGATCAGATCTGCGTTTGCATGGACGGCATCTGTAAATTTCTGATAGGAATTATCTGCCTGATTAAATGCCTTAATGATTTCAATACCGCCGATGTATTCTACCGTTGTTGCGCTCATGTGATTTCCAGCTTTTACAACTTCCCCATACTTCTTGGGATATTCCTTCATCATTCCCATGTAGCACATCATTCCAACAGGAATAGTAATCAGCGATACTAACGCCATTCTCCAGTCCAAGATGAACAGATAAACGATGATTGCGATTGGTACAAGAAGATTTGAAGTCATTTCCGGGATTACATGAGCAAGGGGAACCTCTAACTGTTCAATTCGTTCCACCATGCCATTTTTTAGCTGCCCGGACGGAGTATTGAGAATATAGCCCATAGGCACTCTGGTAAGTTTTGAAGCAATTTTCCGCCTTGCCTCGGACAGCACTTCAAAGGTTGCTTCATGGGACGCCCTCGTGGAAATTCCCATCAATATTGCTTTTAGGACAAAGCAGCCGCCGGAAATCAGACACCATACCATGTAAAATGATAAATCTTGATTCCCGGAGAGTAACTCAATCGTCATTCTAGCTGTTGCAAAATAGGGGACGATACCAAAGGCAACTCCCAACACAGCAAGAACAACAGAAACGATGTAGCCAGTCTTATGCGGTCTGGCAAACTCTACAAGCCTGCCAAACGGATTTCCGCCCTGTGACTGATTCATATAAATCCCTCCTTTGGTTAGATTTCACTAACTCTTATTCAAAAGAATAAGCCGATAATCTGTCATGTAATTTTACACAAACAAATTATCGGCTCTGCGTCTTAGCGTCTGGCACTACTGATAATCGTATTTTCATGTTGTCAACATCTATCAAACATTCCTGTTTGCATTTGGGACAAAATATTGGAAAGTTTTTCAATGAAGTGTCTGCCCGTATCTTTGTCCGCGTTCTGCATTTACAAAAAGGGCAGTGTATCCATCCGCTTTCGTCCACACAAAATTCTTCTGTTTTCTGCATTTCCTTCGCACCTTCTTTCTATTTCCGGTAATATTCTTTCCAGCCATTCCCATAAAAAGCGCGTAACTCATTGATATAATTCTTTGCTTCTTCCATCGGCATATCATGAATCACCACTTCAAATATACCAGAATAAAAAGCACTGGAAACAACGTGCAGGAATCCATCTGTAACTCGCCCTTCCGTCAGAGTTTTACTTCCAACTTGAATCAAGAATTTCTTTGTGCAGTTCGTATCCAGTTCTACTAATCCTTCTAAAAATTCCTGATAGTAATTTCCCGGTGCTCCGGTAATCAGCAGCTTAAATTCAGAAAAATATTCATAGATATATGCAATCACAGCTTCAAAACCACGATCTGAGTATTCCATAAATTTTTCGTTCTGCTCGTGCCCCGTCAAAGAAGAAAAATCACTTAATGATTGCCGCAATAACTCTTTCAGACCTTTAGCTACCGGTTCCACAAGAAAGCGGAACAATCCCTCTTTATCTGAATACCGCGTATATATTGTACTGGTGCTGACACCGGCATTTTGAGCAATCGTCCGTATCGAAGCATCCGTATAGCCTTTTTCTAAAAATTCTTCTTTCGCGCAGGAAAGAATTTTCTCGTCAAATCCTTCAATCCTACTTGCCATCGCTCATCCACCTTTCTTATTAAAACGGTGTTTTCAAAACATCGTATTCAAAACACTGTTTTAATTATAGCAGGAAAATCTCCTTTGTCAAGGGGGATTGACATTTTAATTTTAATTTTTTTACTTAGCTAAAGTAAAAAATCAATTTTCATTGCTGCGGAGGTAAGTTGATTTTAGTTTTGCCCTCAAATTTCACTTGATATTTCTGGTTATTCTCAAAAACAGCAGTAGAAATTACTCTTACACTACAGAATCAATGATTTTCGGTGAGGTTCAAGAATATAAAAAATGCAACTAATTTTTTCTTGTTCATGCTTTTTAACTATCATGACTAAATTCTACCGAAAAATCAATTTTGAAAATGAAAATAATCTTTTTACTTCACCCAATTTTTCCTTATTTTCAGTAAAGCACTTTATTAAATTGTGATATCTCAAAATTTCTTACTTTATAAAAATCATTTATAAAGAATTATTTCTTTTTACATCCGAATAAGTCGATTAATCATTTTAATATTTGCCCGAAAGAAAACTATACTAAAATAAACCCCAGAATATCCTCCGCCACGATTTCCCACGCAGGATCTAACATCATATCATGGCAATGCTCCTGATAAATAATCAATTTTGCCTTGAAAATTTTAGCAGTATCCAGAAGCACTGATATGGGCATACAATTATCATTTAATGACCCCATAACTAATGTCTTATAATTCCACTCATAACCTACAGGTACTTTCTTGCGAATCATTAAAAGTTCAATTTGCCTTGACTCATCAGTAAACTTATCCAGATAAACGCTTTCCACACTTTCATCTAGGCGATTAGAAAAGTAGAAACAACTTTTACTCCTCATTATATTATGAAAATTAACAAGGAAGGCTTTTTGAAGTCTTTTTATTACTGGACTAGGAGCCAAAAAGACAACGGCATCTAATTTAGGCGAAAACTTAGTAATATATTTTTCCACTATTGCAGTTCCTAACGAATGTGAAATAAAATAAACTTTTCCACTAATTTCTCCCACCACTTCATTGAGATGTTCTATATAGTCATTTATTTTCACTTTTGGATTTGGATTACTAAAATTGACCACTATAACACTATATCCTCGTTTTACAAAGAACGGCTTAAAATTATCCTCCCAGCACCATGGACCATGATAAGCGCCATGAACTAACACTATTGTTCCTTTATTAAATTTACTAATTATTTTTTCTGATTCAAATTCCATCTTAATCTCCATTCCGCTGCCTTTCAGTCAACGGCACAAATAGTAACGAAAGATTCCCCCCCTTACTCTGTGCAATAATAGTTTCAAGAAGCTATACTACAAAGCACGGGAGGAGGAGTTGTAAATTCTTTCTCTTTTTAGACAGCTTATTTAAGTGCACTCATTTATATCTGTCCTCTACTTTCTTTCACACTAGTCACTCCTAAAAAATTCTCATGAGCTAGCACAATTAAAAAGATATATTAACGACTGCTCTCAGTAAAGGTTTGAGAGCAGCCATATCAATTGTTTCTTAATTGCAGGATATTATAAACAGCCTTTGTTCTATAAAATGCATATCAGGATATACTTCTACTTTTTCTATCCTATCATTGTTAAATATACGTTTCCATTCTTCAACACTTCTAAATGTCTCACTCTCTGTACTATTATCAATATCCTCCATCATAAATACCTGAGAAACCAGTATTTCTAAAGACTCTGCCACTTGCTCAATGATAAATATTTTTCCTCCAGGTCTTACCAAATTTATCATTTTTTCAAACGTACTATCTATGTGTTTTGCGTTATTCAGCACTCCGTTAGCAATTATTATATCCACCTTGGAATCAAAATTTAAGTCATCTATGTTTAATTGTGAATATAATATATTGTCTATATCTGCATATCTTCGCTGAGCCTCTTTTAAAAAGAATTGTGAAATATCGGTATAAAAATATGTTACCTTATTATTTTCTTTAATTAGCTCAAGTACGGCATCCGTCGTAGAACCTGTTCCTGCTCCTAATTCTAAAATATCTAACTTTCCATTCGATTGTTCAACCATTTTCAACGACTTTAGAACTAAATTATTTAAAAATTTGAACACAAACGTTTCTTTATATAATGCATTTGCATAGTCAAATTTCCCTTCTGGAAACAGTAAATGTGTTGGGTTCACATGTCCCGAAAATAGCTCTGAAAGTTTTTTAATATTGTTAAGTAAATATTCGTTTCCTAACTCACTACACAATTTTCCATTCCAAAGTGCTAACATTTTACTCCATGTTTCTTCAAATTGTTCCTCTGTTATATGTAAACATAACCTATACCGATTATTTGTAGCTTGAATAATTCCATATGCTTTCAAGTTTCTTAACCAACGCAACAATATTTTTTCATTTTTAGGAGCAATATTTAACTTTTCTTTCATTTCATCAAAAGTATACTCAGTATTATCGTCAGCAAAGATATCTTTGCTTTTCATAAAACAAATCATTGCATACAGAATACTTTCTTTCCTCTTATATAATGCAAATTGGATGAATAAATCATTTTCTATCAAAAATTTCTCTGTTATGGCTTCCTCTTTATAATCCGTAACCAGATCATTAACTTGCTCTATCTGTGATACTCCTAATTCATGCATTAAAAGTGTTGCTACTTTTTCAGCATTTTTTTCTGTAATACAATTATAATGATTTCCGTTTATCATTTCCTGTTTTATATTTCCTAATAAAATATCTTCCCATTTGATGGTAATCTCATCAAAACTTTCATAGGCTCCCTCCCTCTCCTTTACACTACAGTATGTTACATCCCCAAAATATATATCCGGAAGTGTTTGTAATGCTTCAAACGATTTTCTATATATACCAAAAAGAGCTTTCAAAGAGTTTTTACTATCGGAAAATTTTTGATACATTTCCCAACGTTCACTTTCTCCCCTTTTTATTAGTTCTACCATTTTCTCTTTATCTATATCATTTTGCAATATAGACAGCAATGTATTATCATCAACACTTGGGAGTCCTTGCTCCTTTACAGCCTCAAATACCGCTTTTAATATTCCTACTTGGCTAATCCCCAAGACAGTCTCTGAGATCCCCATACTATCCAAAAATAACAATTCTATAATAATAGAAGATTTAATATTAATGGGTATGCTCCCACCTTCAATGATTACCACATTATCGACATTTACATTTTGTTCCATTAGCATTCTTGCCATTTCAATTATAATACTTCCACTAAAACTATATCCAATTAACTGAATATTCTTCCATCCTTTTTCGTAAATATATTTTACATATTGACTTGCTAAAGTAGACAGAAGATTCTTTGTGTCAATTTGCATATATTTCGTATAATCGGCAATCCCAAATGCAACAACCCGTCCTATATTTTGTTTGGATAATGCATTTCCTAAATCTGAATAATTTTCAACAGTTCCTAATGCCCCATGTACTAAAATCCTTACTCTATCTACATTAGATGTCTCATTAAACTCTTTAACGAAAAATAACGGCAATTCTTCCTCTTTATCTTTAATATTATGCACTCTATGCTTACTTATATATTCAGCACAACCATGAACTGTAGGTGTATTAATCATCTCCCTCAATAAAGATTCAAATGGAATCTCTATTCTTAATTTTTCCCTAATTTTCGTTACCGCTTGAGCCATAATCAACGAGTCTGCGCCGTGATCATAAAAATTGTCCTCTGCTCCAAGCTGATCAATTTCCAAAATTTCTTTCCACACTTCTTGAATATTTTTTTCCAATTCACTTTGAATACCACTTTTATCGGAAATTCCAATTTTATCATTTACTATTTCTGGTACATATGTAAATAATTTTTTTGAATCGATTTTTCCATTTAGTGATAATGGAAAGTCATTTAAATAAATCATAGAGGATGGCATCATATATTCAGGTATATATCTTAAAATGTTATCCTTTATCTTCTCTCTGTTCACTAAGCATGTATTGGTCTTGAATTGTTTAATAAACAATACTGCCCCTAAATTATACAAAGACGACTCTTCCTCTGGAAATGTATTCGTAGAAGACGTTATATCACAAGTATCCAATACATCAATCCAGCCAGATGGTGGGATGAAAAAAGTGTCTTTCCTAATATCATCTTCCGGCTCCGTCATCATCAGTGCTTGTGAAGCCAATATCCAAGGCTCATTTCTAACTGGTTCAGAAAACAATAGATATCCTTGTGGTGCGACTAACTCCTTAATAATATTTATACTTTTTTTAATATCTTTTACATTTTCAAGTACATACGCACCAATAACTATATCAAAATAATTGGGTTGAAATCCTTGTTTTTTATAATCTTCATCAACATTAAATTGCCGCAAAACAACTCGATGGTTATCTTTAAAAAAATTCTTCGCTGCTGGGAAAAAATATTTTGTAATATCCGTAAAATAATACTCATAATCTGTATCTCCTAATGCTTGTATGATCGGTTTTGCTGTGGCCGCCGTTCCAGCTCCAATCTCTAATATTCTAATTTTTCTATCGGAATTATTTTTAATATATTCCAAAATAAAATGACAATAGTAATTATTAATAATCTTAGCAACAGAACTAGTCACATATAGTGCTTCCGTATATTTTGTTGAACCCTCTGGATATAAAACACCAACTGGATCTATATTTCCTTCCAATATTCCCTGCAATTGTACAGCATTGTCTTTAATATAACTCATCAAGTTGATATCACCATATTCTTCAACCCAGTTCTCAAATACATCATTCATAAGATAAGAATATTCTTCATCTGAATAACATTTCACTATAGAATATTTTTCATCTTCTGTTTTTAAAATATAGCCTTTTTCTTCTAATACTTTTACCCAACGTGACAATAACCAACGATATTTGGGGGCAACTTTTTCGCTATTTATAATCTCTTCTAATGTACATCCATTATAAAGACAACCTACTTTAATCAAGCCATGTAATACCGAAATTAATGCTATCTCATCTCTTTTAGCAAAATCATATTTATAATTAGTCCTGTCTAATATCTGTTCAAATTCAACATTGACACATTCAAGACTTTTTATTAACTTTCTACTCTGCGCCAAAATAGCATCCTTCTCTTGAGAGTTTATTTTAGCAATCTCCACTACTGCTTCAATTGGCAAGTCTTTTTTTTCAGTATTAATTCGTACTACTGCATTACTTATTTCAGGTTGCATTACCAAAGCATTCTCTATTTCCCCTAATTCTATTCGATATCCTCGAACTTTTACTTGAGTGTCCATTCTTCCTAAAAACTCAATTTCACCAGTATCCATATATCTTCCAAGATCCCCCGTTGCATAAACGCGGCAATGATGAACCTTACTATAGAAGAATTTTTTCTCTGTCAATTCTTCATCTCCCAAATATCCATCAGCCAAACCTTCTCCTGCAATATATAATTCTCCCGGACACCCCACTGGACAATCCTCCCCATTATCATCTACTACGAAAAGTTGCTGGTTGGCAAGCGGTTTCCCATATGGAATACTTTTCCATCCATCTTTTATCCCGTCATATTCGTGTGAAATAGACCATATCGCAGCTTCTGTTGCACCTCCTAAACATATGATTTTCTCATATTTGTTGTGCTTTTTAATTTCTTCTGGCATCCCAAGTGGTATCCAGTCTCCCGATAAAAGGCACAATCTTATATTTTCTTTATAGGTCTGATCGTCTTCTTTTAAATATGCTAAATAGAGTTGCTTTAGTGCCGGTACAGAATTCCATATTGTTACACCATGTTCAACAATTTTTTCATGCCAATATTTAGGGTTCATATAGTTTGAATCATTCACATAAACAATTGATCCTCCAACTGATAGCATGCCAAATATATCATATACAGATAGGTCAAAATTTAACTTAGATAAAGCTAATACACAATCAGTTTTTGTAACACCATAAGTCTTATTTATATCACAAATCGTATTCAATGCAGCGTGATGAGACACAATTACACCTTTAGGCACCCCTGTTGTTCCAGAAGTAAAAATGACATATGCCGGCTTTTTCGTATCATAAGTTTTTATGTCAACCTTTTTTTCTTTGTTATAGTCTATTTCATTAACATTAATTTTTTTTGCCAAGCCATCATATTCTACTTCTGTTACTTTTAAAACAACACTACTATTACACTGTGAAATAATATTTTCTGTTCTTTTAACTGGGGACGTAATATCAATAGGAACATACGCTCCACCTAAATATAATACAGCCAACACAGCACCTATCTGATACCTATTTTTAGGTATCATAACTACAACTTTATCATTTTCTTTTACTCCCTCTTCCTGTAATCTAGCCGCAATACTAGCAGATAATTTTAACAATTCACCATATGTGATAGTTCCCAAATCATCATATATTGCCGGATAATTCGGATATATATTTGCAATTTTCAAAAAATCTGTATACAGCAACTTATCATCAAATATATCTTTTTTACAATTAACTTGTTCCCGCTGTTTCCTTTGCGCTTCTGGCAGGGCAATTGATAATTTATTCTCCCACATATCTTGATCGGCAGCCAGCTGATTCAAAATCATTTCAAAAATCTGAAACATATCTCTAATAAGTTGATTTTCAAAAACTCCTTTTCTTACATCCCAATTTATTTGCAGACCAAAATCTCCATCCATTGCCTGGCAGTCAATAAATACCTGTGGTGTTTGAGAAATTCCAATACCCTCATATTTACCCTGTAAAGAATTTTTTATCAAACCAATAGCGCTTGTAAAAACATATGGCATACTTGCATATTCTCTACCTTTTGTTTTAGATATATCACGGATTACATCTACACCAGAATATCCACAATGGTCTAAACTTTCAAATAATGTAGCATTAATATCCTGCGCCATATCTGAAAAAGTATCATGCAGATTCCGTATTTCTAATAATAGGATTTTTGTAAAATCACCAACAACTTTATTAATATTTTTATCTGAAGTCTCTCGATTTAAAACTGTCAAATTAAGGCAAACGTCTTTGTTAAAACTCCATTTTTTCAAAACTGTTCCATAGACGGTTAGAACTGCTGCGGTTGGTGTGATATTATGACTTGCACAATTCTTTTTAAACTTTTTCCATTCTTCAATTCCCATCCGCAGAGAATAACGTTCGAATTCTACAGTCTTAGATTTTCTTGTATTCAAATTAGGTAATGATGGTGCCAAACAAAAATGTGGCAATTTTTTTTGCCAAAATGCTCTGTCCTCCTCATACTTTTGACATTGCTTTTTACGTTCTTCAAATAATACATAATCTCTAAATGTAATATCAGTAGATGATTCCATGATATTATGGAAATATATGTCCTCAAATTCTTCCAAAAGCATCCATATACTTGCCCAATCCGCAACCAAAAAATCCATTGAAAAATGTAATCGTGACTTATCCTCAAATTGTGATACTGCAATTTCAAACATAGGCCATTTTTCTAATGGAAACACTTTTCTCCCAAAATCATCTCTAATTCTCTCAAGTTCCTTTGAACCATCCTCCATATTTTTGTATTCATGCACTTCAAAATATGGCGTCGTTTCTAACACTTTCTGATAACCAGCTTTATAGATAACTGTCCTTAGTGCATCATGTTTCTGGATTAATTTGTTCCATGCCATCTCCACTTTAGCAACGTCCAAACGTTCATATACAAATTCCTGATAAACGTGACACGCAGTATTTCCGTAGTCGTAATAATCTTCTCTTCCTAAAAGATATGCCGACTGAACTTCAGTTAATGGAAAAGCCTCATATCTTTTTACATCATCATGGACAATAATCAAATCCTGATTCTCTTTTTCCAGATACTCTATAATCTGTTCCTTATATTTTTTTAATTCTCGAAGTATATCTTGTGATAAAGTATTTGTACTTGCTTTATACTTTAATTTCCCATTTTCAGTCCATAAATCAATTCCCATATCTGCACATTTCTTCAATACATTTTTATAATCGCTCATATAACTCTCCATTCTATGGCATTTTGCCATTGAAATTTTACTAGTAAGTTGTTCTTATTTTTTTAGTTGGAATATAAATATAGTCTATATCATCAATCAAATTCGCATAACCTGTTGCTCGATATAATTCGGTCCACAACTTAGATACCATTAAATCTTTTTGAGCTCTATTAGTGTCTAATCTGCTGTTCTCAATTTGATTTTTCATCTCCAACAACTGTAAGCCAATAGCCCCAGTCCATTCATTTCTAAATATCTCTTTTAGCTGCTTTTCTCTATATTCGTTTACCAAAGCAAAAGCAGGTTCATTTAGTTTTTCCTCATCCCTTTCTGCCACCCCATATTTTTCAACAAATATTCTTGGTCTCCATGATACCGGTCCAAAAGTATCTTCTAAAGTTAATATTCCACTTTGAAAAAAAACAGAAAATCTATGGAGTACATACATAAGATCATCGGGCATCTTTGGATTAATTTGGTTATTAAATTGAATGGTCATTGGAACTTTTCCAGCCATTCCTGTAATAATATCAAATGGTCCATTATTTTTTATAACAGATAATCCATTCCATTCATGAAATCCTGAAATAGCCTCTGCCAAAATCGCAATTGCTGGAAAAGCCACTTGAGTACAAAAGCATAAACTCATATACTGAACAGAGTTTAAATTATTCAACTTCTTTGAGACATTAATAAAATGTTGAACTTCTGGTAATTTTATATATAAATTTCCAATATTATAAATAACCCTATATTTCCTTGCCACTTTATAACACTCTACGACATTTTCCGGATATACCGGTTGTTCTTGTATAACGTGAATCCCACGCTCCATGAGTTGTATCGCCAATTTACAACCGTCTCCTCCCACACCTTCTGATCTTATCACTACACACGCTAGCGTAATTTCATTTGGAATTCCTTTAATGGATGTAAATAAGGGAATACCATATCTCTTAGCCAGTTCAATAGATCGCTCGCTCCCCCTCGCATAAAGTCCAGCAATTTCAAAGAATTCACTATATTTCATTAGTGCATCGATATAAAACTGTCCAAAAGTAGATCCACATACGATAGTTTTTATCTTTGATGTCATATCTCTCCCTCCTCAATATTAGATAAATCTTCTAGAGAACAATCATATATATTGGCTGATATTCGCGAATTATTTATTATCGCCTCTACTAAATTTCTATTCTGAATTTGGCATTCCCACATTGATAAAACATTATGAGAAAATGTGACTTTTCGTTTTATAAGCAAATCGGCCATCACTGCGATTGTAGTACCCGTCAATATCGCCGCCGTATCAGCTTTTAAAATCAAAGTACGCCATTCCCGCTTTCCATCCCTTTTACCATCAACACATATGGCAAAACCACAAAACGATTTTTTTTCGCTATCAATCACAGACGCATTACATAAATCTTCTATGATTTGTATAGAATTATTTCTATACTTTTCTCTAGCATTTTTTAATAACCGATATGTCAAATTATCCTCCATAGCAGTATAAAATTCAGCGCGTTTAGGCTTTAAAAAAATACATATTTCTTTTGCTTCCTGATCATAATAAGGCAACAGCATATATGTTTTATAAAATATTGGCAGGAATTCACATGTTTTATCAATATTAGGAATTAATTCCCCGTTTTCATAACATACCATCGAATAATTATTGCTATCCTCGATTCCGTTTAAATAATCTTCAGCTGCTCTATGAGTAAATTTTCCTTGCCCTACATAGTATATTTTTATTTTGTTAACTTCTTCAAAACGCTCCGACAAATAAATCGGTAATGCACCCGATAATCCGGGCATTGAGCCAACACCTTGAATAAAAGCAATATTTCTATCAGGTATAATATCCTTTAACAACCTATTAAATTGTGGTTCAATATAACTACATCCATGTTCTTTAATTTTCAATATCAGTACGCGAGTCATATTGCAGCTTAATCCCGAACAATTTATAATAATCTTGCATTTTTTCACAAAGTTTTCTATACCCACTTGTTTGTTTAAGTCTATATACTGATATTTTATTTCTGTCTGTGTATGAAACATATCGTTATTATGCCGCCCACCAACTAATAGGTTACGATACCCCATCATCCATAAACTTTTTACGACCTCACACCCAATATCACCAAAACCTCCGATAATTCCAATCATATTTCTCCCTCAACATACGCATTTTCAGCATCTATTTTCTTATCTAACATTGACGCCATTTGTTCCAAATACGGGTTCTCAAAAATATCTGTTAGAGCCACTTCCACATTATATTCTTTTCGTAATTCCATCATTAATTTAGTTGAAAGCAAACTATCACCACCAGCCTCAAAAAAACTGATCGATTTAGATATATTTTTAGCACCTAAAATATCTTTCCATATCTTTGCAAGCCTGCTTTCTGAATCAGTCAACGCCACATCATTCTGGAAATAATCTTCCTGCATTTCAATACTTCTTAGTATTTTATTTCTATCGATTTTCCCATTTGTACTAAGCGGCAAGTTGACAAAATAATAAAATTCTTCTGGTATCATATATTTAGGCAAATTCTCCTCAAGAATTTTAAAAATACCTTTTTCACAGTCATGAAGAAAGTCATTTCTAGAAAAAGCTTCTATATATTCAATGTTATCAACTTCTGACATTTCAGCCTTAACCATTTCAAATCCTGCATCGCCCAATAATTTGCCCCAGTCTTTTAGTTGTAAATAAAACTTATTTGTTTCTACTTTCTCCGCTTCCAAGACATAAGATGTAATCAACGCCATTGCATCTTCATCTGCACATTCGATCATCATAAGTTTTCCATTAGGTTTTAACAACATATTTGCCAGCTTAAGCCCCTCATTTTTATTTTCAAACTGGTGCATCGTATTGACAGCAACAACAAAATCACAATAACCAACATATTTTCGTTCAATCCCTCCTTGGCGTACCATCGAATACAAACAATTATTTATTTGAGCGTTCTGACCTTGTGCAATATCAAGCATACCTGCTGAACTATCAAATAAAATATACTCCTGTCCTTCAGTTTGCCTAGACAAAACAGTAGCCACTTTTCCCGTTCTCGCCTGTATTATTCCAATCCTGTTATTTTTGCCGGTAGCCTTAATTGTATCTACAATCTTATTTAAAAATAAATTAACCGCAGGACTTTTAAATGTTAAATATTCCGGATTAAACTCAGGGTATTTCAACAATTCATTTGGTTCCGCTTTGCCAGATAAAATATCTAAATACAACGGCAACATATTCTTTAACACTTTCCATAAACATGTATCTACGACCTGCTTTTGAACAGATACTTCCTGCTTTTGTATCAGCCTTTTTTTCCATAGTTCATATAATATCTGCATTTTTCTACAAATTGTAATACTATCATTTTCAACTTGTTTCAAAACTTCTTGAAGAAATAAATTTACCGTAGTTTCCCTTATTCTTGAAGTTTCGTCATCAAATGTCCCATTATCCTCTATACTACAACTCTGCATTTTTATAGCTGGTATATATGGTTTTATAGCACCAACCAATCTGGGATACCCATTCTTCTTAATTATCAAAGCAATGTTCTTATCAACATATTTACTCTGATTTATGTTCTTCTCTATTTCTTTTAACTCAATTCTATAACCATTTAACTTTATCTGGTGATCAATTCTTCCCAAGAATTCTAAATGTCCATCCTTTGTAAATGAAACTAAATCACCAGTGCGATACCAACGTTTTCCGTTATAAAAAACAAACTTCTCTTCTGTTAAATCCGGTTCATTTATGTATCCTTTTGCAACTCCCATGCCTCCAATCCATAATTCGCCTGGTACATCATCAGGACACTCTTGATTTTGAGTATTCATTATTATTACCTTTTGATTAGCCAAAGGATAACCATATGGCACAGAATTCCAATCACTTCTCACTTCATTGACAACATAATACACAGACCAAATAGCTGCTTCGGTTGCGCCTCCTAAAGAAATAAACTCACAATTACTTGTTATTTTTTTATTCCTATCATACAATGTAGGTTGAACCCAATCACCTGATAACAAAACCTTTTTCAAAGGTACAGTTTTAGTGCTATTCTCTGCTACCATTAAGAACATATCGTAGATTGCCGGAACTGAGTTCCATATTGTAATCTGTTCATTTATAACGATATCAAACCATCTATCGGCCATTTTCCGTTCCTTTGGTCTCGGCAATACAATTGTTCCACCTTCCGCTAACATACCAAAAATATCATATACCGATAGATCAAAACTTAGTTCCGATATAGCAAAACATTTATCTTTACTGCTAATTCCAAATCTGTAATTAATATCTTTAATTGTGTTATCAGCCGATTTATGTGAAATCTCTACTCCTTTTGGTTCACCAGTTGTACCCGAAGTAAAGATTACATACGCACTTCTTTCATCCTCATATCGCATAAAATCCTTTATTTTTTCAAAATGCTCCGATTCGTCTGCATATATAATGTCAATTCCTTCTATTACTTCAGGAGAATAAGTAGTGATAGTAATAAAATTTTTTATGTTTGCCTTTTTGCATATTTTCTTTTTTCTTTCTTCCGGCCATTCTATATCTATAGGTACATAAGTACACCCCACCGACAACACCGCTAATACTGATATGATCTGCCATGGTCCTTTCGGTATAGAGACTGCTATATATTCGTTTTCGCTAATTCCATGAATGGTTAACATGTTAGCCATTCTAAGAACTTTATCCGCCAACTGTGCATATGTAATATTTTCACGCATTTCATCATACCAAATAATTGCAGTTTTTTCCGGATAACATTCTGCCGTCTCAAAGAACTCTTCATGTAACCCCTTGTAATGATATTCTTTGCATGTATCATTTAACTTGCAACGCCTATTTTTTTGTTCCTCCGTTAGAAAAGAAATATTTATATCCTCTAAATCCATCTGTGCCATTTGAGTAATTATCTTTGAAATACAATGACCTATATCACCACTCAAATTTGCTTTTCCATTAGTTTCTATTAATATATACGGTTCTGCTTTTTCTTCATCCATTACTTCAATTGAAATCGAACTACTTACTGCTAAACTATCCTTATTGGATATATAGTCAAAAATCTGTTGCCACTCCATGGTGAAAAAACTTTTATATTCATCAGTTCCCCATATATATTTTATTTTCATGAAAACCGCTTTCAACAGTTCACTCCCTTTGAGAGAGTGTTTTTTTGCCTGTTCACATATCTTATTCCAGTTCTCGGTTGATATTGAAATTTTATTAAACACAATTCTACTCCTTTTTCTTAAATCACAATACAATCCCACTCTATCTGTGTCATTGCACTTTTAACACGCTTTACATAAGCCAACAAAATTTTCTCCACATCTTCTTCCCGAAACAAATCCGTTACATAATCGAACGATAATTTTAAGCTCCCCAAATCATCTCTTACATGATGATCCAACATAACCTGAGGAGTTTTGCTTAAAGCATAAACCTCTTTAAATAATGGTTGTTCCGAGCAACTGCATCCATCCAACATACAAGTATATACAATGGGCAATACTGCTTTCCCCACTTTACCTTTTGCCAGATTTTTTAATAGTTTTGTTCCATCATACTCCCTATACTGAACCAGTTTCCAAAATTGACGCTGTATTTTTATAACTTCATCTAAAAAACAGATATTATCTGATTTTTGAAAAGTTACCAAACCCACATTTGTAAATTCGCCAAGAATTTTATCCACTTCCGCATTTAAAGGAAGCCGATTAAAAAGAGTTATATCCAATGTCATACTCTGATTTCCATACTCTTCACAAAGGGTTTTCAAAAATAAAGTACATATAGTTGCTGCAGGAGTCAATTTGTAATACTTAGCCCTTTCATAAAGACACTTCGTTTCCTCAAAAGTAAATATATATTCTACTCTTCCAAATTGGGGGCTAGTCACTTCGTGAATCGGAATTTCTGTTTTAATCGAAGGAATTGAAACTTTTTCAAGTTCTTGTTTCCAATAATCCTCTGCTTTCTTTTCTGTTTTACTCTCATAAATAGCAGCCTTTTCCATATATTCCTTAAAAGAAAACTGTGGAATATCTACTTTTTGTCCATTATATAGTTGAAACAACTCATCAATCAGTTTTTTGGCGCTCCAAGCATCTAAAATCAAACAATCAAAACTAATATGTAGTACATCATTCCTAACATCCGATTTCCCAACTTCAAAATGGAACATAGGCCAATTTTCAATTTTATAAACATGATTTTTCCATATATTTCTTACACGCTTTCTTGATGTACAATCTATATATTGATAAGTTGAGAGAGTATATAAAGGTAAATTATTTAATATATAATTTTCCCCTTCTTTTAGAACAATCATGCGTAATACATCATGTTTGAATATTAACTCATTAATTACTGTTTGCATTTTTTCTACATCTATATCAGAAATTTCGTATTCAATATAATAATGTGCATTAGTATTTCCTAATTCACAATTATTTGCTTCTCCTACCAAGTAAGCTGATTGCAAGGGGGACATCGGAAATTTATTATTCTCACAATCTTGAAGAAAACTTATAATAGCCAACTTCATATCCTTCAATTGCATTAGTATATCTTTCGAAATTTTCCCTTCCTTAGATTTATACTTTAACTTTCCCTGTTCCTGCCAAATGAAAATATCATTTTCATACAAAGTACCTAATAGTTTTAAAATGTCTGTATCAAAAACATCATTCATTATTTTCCTTCCCCTCACAGCTATGTTTTAGTTCTTCAACTGATATGTTAGTCATATATTGTTCTGGTATTATTTGAGAATAGCCAAAATCTTTTGTTATCTGATTCCATTGCTTTGAGCATAATATTTCCCGTTGATTTGTTTGCATATCAACAATACCTTTCTCAATTTGAGCATACACATGATACAAATCCTGCAGTATGGCCTCCGGCCATACTGCAGTCAGAATATGCTCAAAAGTCTTATTCTGATTTCTGTTTGACAAAATATATCCTGTATTTTGATATACATTATCAGGAAACCTAATATTTAGCGTACCAGCAAGTGCTGTTTGAATTGGTATGAACATTCGCGGATGCCAAATCACAGGACCAAATGTGTCCTCTAATGTAAGATGTCCTCCAGTATAGAAAAAAGTTATTTTGTGTAATAGATGCATGTAATTATT
The DNA here is from genome assembly GCF_003481595.1 of Blautia sp. OM07-19. Taxonomy (NCBI): domain Bacteria; kingdom Bacillati; phylum Bacillota; class Clostridia; order Lachnospirales; family Lachnospiraceae; genus Blautia; species Blautia sp. OM07-19. Next base: position 342,132 of record NZ_QULA01000001.1, on the reverse strand, counting down.
AGCATCCCTCGGAACTACTTCATTGTTCATCTGCATACAAATCGGTATACCTCCCAATCTTCCATTCATAACTTGGAAGACTTTACCACCTTCCACATGCTTTTGCGGTTCCCAGCCTTGAATACTAGGCATCGCTAATTGCAAAATTTTAATCAATGGATATGACACTTGAGAAGAAAAGACCGTATCCACATACAAAAGCCTGTCCTCATTATTGAGATATTTTGCACATTTTATAAATCTTTGCACATCACCTAAATGCGGATATAAATTGCCTATATGATAAACTAGTCTTTTTTTTCTAGCGACCCTATAACACATTTCCATATCTTTCGGGTGTGAAGGATGTTCCTGTATGACATTAATTCCTTTTTCTAATAATTGTAAAGCTATTTCCGTACCATTCCCTCCAAATGCAGCGGTTCTAACTGCCACGCAAGCCAAATCAATATCATCAGGCACCTCGTCTATACTTTTATATACTTTGATATTATATTCTTCAGCGCAACGAAGAGTCCTGTCACTTCCCGTTCCTAATATCCCTATCAACTGAAATTTCTCTGGCGAAGATCTTAAAGCCTTTAAATAAAGTTGACCAAATGTACTACCACAAACAATTACTTTTAATTTTTTCATTTTATTCCTTTTTCTCCAATCAATTCAGACATTCTTCTTACAGTAGAATTTTCAAACAACTCACCAATTCCAACTTCCAAATCAAACTTTTCTGATATAAGATTTGTCAATCGTACAGCTTGTAAAGAATTTCCTCCCATATCAAAGAAATCACTATCTAAATTAACTTCTTGTTCTAAAATATCCGTCCAAATATGTAATAGCTTCTCCTGCAATTCATTTTCTGCACGACAAACTGATGTTTCCTTTTTTAATTCACACTCCGCTAAATTAATAAGAATCTTTTTTCGATCAATCTTGCCATTGCTTCCTAATGGAAATCTTTCTATTTCCTGAAAAATAGAAGGAATCATATACTGCGGTAGAACTTTAGATAAATTGCTTTTAATATTGTCATAGCCACTATTTTCATTAACATTGTCACTGTCAGCTATAAAAACAGCAGCCAATACATTCTTATTGCCAACTTTTTTTTCTACAACAACAGCTGCCCTTATTGTGGGAATATTTCTCAAGGCCGCCTCTATCTCTCCTAATTCCACCCTATATCCATCAATCTTAACCTGATTATCCATTCTACCTAAAAATTCTATATTTCCATCTGACCAATACTTTCCCATATCCCCTGTACAATACAACCGTTCTCCAGTTCTATCTAAGACAACAAATTTTTCCTCTGTTTTTTCTTTATCGTTTAAATATCCCTGTGCAATGCCATCTCCGGCAATATAAAGTGTTCCCGGTACCCAGTCAGGGCAATCTTCCATATTCTGATCCAGAACATAATACTTCTGGTTTGCAAGCGGTTTCCCATACGGAATACTCTTCCAATCCTCCGGCACAACCTCTGGAATCTCGAAATGATTTGACCAGATACTACCTTCTGTCGCTCCTCCAAGTGCAACAATCTCAACATTCTGGAACAGATTACGGATTCTCCCCGGAAGTGAAACAGGAACCCAGTCACCGCTCATCATTACTAACCGCAGCGATTGTGAAGTTACCTGCCTTTGATATTCCTCATATTCTGCCAGCATTTCTACAAAAGCTGGCACGCTGTTCCATACGGTAATATTCTCCTGATTCAACCATTGAATCCAATGCGCCGGATCTTTTCCATATTCCGGATCCGAAAGAACCAGTTTCCCACCTGCGCCTAAAATGCCAAAAACATCATAAACAGACAGGTCAAAATGAAGATTGGAGATTCCAAACGCCGTATCCTGTTCTGTAATCTGATAGCGTACATTGATATCCAGTATCGTATTAACTGCATTATGGTGGGTAATCATTACTCCTTTCGGCATCCCGGTTGTTCCCGACGTATAGATCACATACGCAAGGTCTCCCGCCTTATTCTCCTGTGCTTTGTATTCAGAATCGGTTTTTAATCCAGACACAGAAATACAATCCCACTCGTGCAGCCATTCGGTATCCTGCTCATCCGCCTGTTTCTGTACAAGTATAATTCTTGTCCCGCTGTCACGGAGAATCTTTTCTACCCGTTCCTTTGGATTATGGATATCTATCGGAAGATATGCGGCTCCGGCAAACAGGATTCCATAAACAGCAACTACCTGCTCCCAACCTTTTTCCATAAATACAGCTACCGTTTCTTCTTTTTTTATTCCCATGCTCTGTAACTGCCCGGAAATGTAAAACGCTTCTTCTTTTATTTCCCGATATGTCATCCGCCTGCTGCACGTTACCAGCGCCTCCTTATCCGGGAATTTGTCTGCCGCCTCCAAGAATAATCCATCCAACGTTTTCTCTTCAAATTCAGCCGCCGTTTCATTCGCCTGACGCCGTTTTTCTGAAATTTCCGCTGTTACCAGACTTGCCGTTTTTTCCTGCATGATCTCCGGATGAACTGCCAGCGTATGAAGCAGGCCGGTATATGCCCGGAACATCTCATCCAGCATTCCCAGATAAAATAATTCGTCCACGGAATCCCAAAACAGGCATAAACAGCCATCCATTTCAACCACCTGATGATCCAGCCACACCTGCGGCGTCTGTGAAATGTTATAGTTCAGTTTTCCAAGCCACTTTCCTTCATTCCACTGCTCCACGCCAAGGCCACTGGTAAACACTACCGGCATAATAGCGCCCCGCATATTTCCAGTCTTTTTCTTTAATTCGCGCTCCAGTTCAACTGCGCCATAAGCTGTATGCTCCAGATCTTCTGTCAGCTGCTTCTGAATTGCCTTTGTCCTTTCCGCAAAACTATTTCCTGTATTTTTTATCTCCAACAGCGTCAGTGTTGTAAAGTCTCCAACCAGATCGTTCACTTCCGGATGCAATTGTTTCCGGTCAAACTGCGTCAGATTAAGCGTAAAATCCTTATTGCTGCTCCATCGGCGGAGAGTCTCAGCATAAGCGCTCATCAAAAGAACAGAAGGCGTTACCTCCAGTCTTCCCGCCGCGTCTTTTACAGACTGCCATTCTTTCTGTGACAGTTTTGCGCTCCGGCGACAGAAACGCTGCTCTGTAATCTGGCTTTCGTTCTTTGCAAGCGGCAGATCCGGTGCGTCCGCAAAAGTCTCCACCCGGTCTTCCCAATATTTTTTATCTTTCTCATAAGCAGAGGTAGACTTTATCTGCTTCAGTCCCAGCACGTAATCCCGGAAAGACAAAGTAATCGGCATTTCCGCTTTTCCATTTCGATATACTTCTGCCCACTCATCTAAGAGATGGAACATACTCCAGCCATCAAAGATAATATTGTCAAAACTGATATGGATTCTATGCTTCTGGTCCTCTATTTTAGTGATTCGCACATCAAACAGAGGCCATTCATCTGTCTGAATTACCTGATGAGACATCTCTGCCCGTTTTTCATCCAATGCCTTTTCTTTTTCTGTCACTTCCAATTGTCGGATATCCGTCACGTCAATATGATACTGGGGAGTATTCTCCAGTATGCGCTGCATACCATCCGGCTGGATAATAACACGCATCATCCCATGCCTCTGTATCAACAGATTCCATGCCGTCTCTGCGCACTCAGTATCAAGGCCGTCTGCATCCAGTTCAAAATAACAGTGCGTTGCAACATTCCCCAATTCATACAATCCGCTTCTGCCAAGCCAGTAAGCATACTGCACATCGGTTAATGGGAACGGATGATATGCTTCCTCCAGATTCGGTTTGATCTGCAGTGTATCTTCTTCTTTCTGTTCGGACTGTTCAATAGCTTTTGCCAGAGATTTTACGGTCAGATTTTCAAAAATCGTGCTGATCGTTATTTTGCAGCCGAAGGTTTTCTGTACTTCCGAGATCAACCTTGTGGCAATCAGCGAGTCTCCCCCAAGGCTAAAATAATTATCTTCAATTCCGATATTTTCATATCCAAATAATTGTTTCCAGATATCTAAAAGCTTTTCTTCTGTTTCTGTCGTTGCCTTTGAAAATCGGATAACCGCAGTTTCTTCTTTAAAATCTTCCCGCAATTGCTTCCTGTTAATCTTCCCATTGGACAATGTTGGGAGCTGCTCCATGAAATGATAATTCTGTGGAACCATATACTCCGGCAGTTTTTCTGACAGATATTCCCTTAGTGCTCCATTATGATAGGACAGGACAGACGCCTGCTGTCTGCTGCAGCATATACATCTTCCATATCTCTCTGTCACAGCACAGTCTTCGCCCAATCCTGCCTCTGATAAACATTCTCTCCACAGCAGGCAATCCGGGGTAACCAGCCCTGCTTCTTTTCTCTTGTCCCGAATATCCGCAAAACCATTTTCCAAAAAAGCCGCTGTAAGTTCCTGAAGGTATGTCCTGACCACAAGGTCAGTCATCAGCAATATTCCGTTTGGCTTCAGTAATTCCGCTACTTTCTTTACCGCATCCGCAGCATCAATATTTCTATGTAAAGCATTTACCGATATCACAATGTCATAACTATGCAAGGACATCTGCTGCTTATCCATGCCTTCTTCCAGATTCAGCATCTCAAACTCGACTCTCTCATATCCCGCAAGTTCTTTCTCTGCTTCCTGCAGAAAATATTTTGAAGAATCCGCATAAGTATAAGCCACGCTTACATCTTCCAGTGCATTCAAAAACTGTCTTGTAATTGCAGTGTCCCTTGTACCAATTTCTATAATCTGGAGTGGCTCTTTTCTGCGTTCTTCTGCCAGAAGCCTTAATCCCTGCACCAGTCTTTCCACTGTTTCCTCGCAGCCCGGAATCCTCCGAAGCAGCATATTCGGAGCCAAAGCCGGCTCTTTCTGGTAGAATACGTCCAGCGGAACTTCATTCCCAGTAACCATATGCTTCAGATACGGCTTCAGTTTCTTAAAATACGTTTCCGCATCTCCAGCTTTTTCCGGTACAGCCACTTCCTTCCCGGTACGCGATAGTCTGCCGTCCTCTTCTCTCAGGATTCCTTCCTTCTTTAAAATTTCCAACCATCTTGCCACAGTATTCTTCTGTGTTTCCGTAATGCTCCCTTTTTCAAAAATTTCCTTTTGCGAAAGAACTTCCTTCTCTGATACAAAAATGCCTAACTCTATGAGTGTCTCCAGCATAAGCTGTACACATCTCTGGTCTGCATAGGCAAGGAAATTTTTGTATGCTGTCTTCCGTTCCTGCTGCATCTGCCAATTGCTGACATCATCCTTCAGTTCTTTCCAGCCTCCGCCAAAGATATCTGTGCCGTACAAATACGTTGTAACTTTAGAATCTTCCTGTATCGGCGCTCCGATATAAGCAGCCAGCGTTTTATTGCCATGACCATCACTAACTGTATCAACAACTGCATGAGCCACACCCGGAAACTCCTGAATCGCATGTTCAATTTCTCCCAATTCAATCCTGTGTCCACGGATCTTTACCTGATGATCTTTTCTTCCCAAAAATTCAATTATCTCATCATCCCAGATTCTTCCGAGATCACCGGTCCGATACCATCTTCCATACTGATCTGTGATAAATTTCTGCCCCGTAAGCGCAGAATCTCCCCTATATCCTTTTGCTACACCAAAACCGCCAATCCAGAGTTCGCCTTCTGCCCAGTAAGGGCAATCCCTTCCATACTCATCCACAACACGATATGCCTGATATCTGAGTGGCTTTCCATAGGGAATAGATTTCCAGTTTTTCGGCATCGGCAGGGTAACATTCTGATAATTGGACCAGATACTTGCCTCTGTAGCTCCTCCCATAGCGACAAACTGGCAATCCTCTGTCCATGCCGCAACCCTCTGCGGGAGATCCATCCCAATCCAATCTCCGGAAAGCATAACCGCCCTGATCGGCAGTTTCTGTTTCATGGATTCCGCCCGTATCAAAAGCATATCCAGAAGCACCGGCACTGAATTCCAAACGGTAATCTGATATTTCAACACTTGTTCCAGCCAGTAATCCGCATTCCTTCTCTCCTGCTCTGGAAGCAATACCAATGTTCCTCCTGCGCCTAAAATTCCAAAAACATCATATACCGACAGGTCAAAATCCATAGCTGATACAGCCAGCGCCCGATCTGCACTTGTCACATGGTACTTTTCATTAATATCCTGAACCGTATTCCATGCGCTTTCATGCGCAATCTCTACACCCTTCGGAACACCTGTAGAGCCTGACGTCATGATGATATAGGCGCTGTCCTTCGGCGACACCTCTGGCATTCTCACATTTTCCTGTCCCTCTTCCATACCTTCCATCACAAGGATTTCCGTACCTTCCGGCCAGTCCAGTTTTTCGGATAATTCCCGATTCGTGACCACATAGCGGACTCCCGTCTTCTCATGGATTAACGCTCTCCGATCTTTAGGCTGGCTTAAGCTGACCGGAAGGTATGAATTTCCGGAAAGCAAAATTCCTAATGCCGACTCGATCTGTTCTATCCCGCGCGGCAGGGTAAGTGCAACCGGGACGCCCTTAATATCCTTTTCTGAAATTCCTGCCGCCACTGCTGTTGCCCGTGCTTTTAATTCCCCATAGGATACCGTTCTTCCGCTTCCCGCATCAATAAGCGCAATATCTTCCGGGCAAACTTCCGCATGGTTCATAACAGCCCAATGCAGGCATTCCACACGCTCCGGCACTCCTGTACGCGCTGTATCTTCAATTTCTCTTTTTCTTTTTTCAGGAAGCACATCAAATCTCTGATTCCAGTCCTTCTTTCCCAATTCATGCAGAAGAATCTCAAAACTCTCCAACATATCCGGGATCATATTCTCCGGGAATAACTCATCCACGCTGTCCCATGTAAGCTGTACGCCATTTTCATCTTCATAACTCTGAAAATCATTCCACACCTGCGGCGTCTGGGAAATCATATAGGAAAACTGCCCCAGTTCATTCCGGAACGTATCATTTACCAACGGCGTTCCCAGATTGCAGGCAAAAACAACCGGCGCCACTGCCGATGCGTCCCCACACATCTGCGCAATGTCTCTCTGTACTTGCACGCCGGAATATGCCGTATACTTCATATCCTCATGAAGCTGCTTCTGAATCCTGTCCAACAATTCCGCAAAAGTCGGATTTTCTTCGCAGTTAATCTCCAGCAATAACAGAGTAGTAAAATCTGCTATTACTTCCTCTAACCCCTGCTGCTCTGTTTTCCGGTTAAAAAACGGAATGTTAATAAGGAAACAATGATTCCTGCTCCATCGTTCCAGAACCACCGCATATGCAGTAAGAAGAACCATTGCCGGAGTTGTCTGGTATTTTTTTGCCCGCATTTGCAAATGATCCCATTCTTCCTTTTCGATTCTCACAATCCTGCGGTTGAACACCGTTTTTTCCACTTCTTGCGGACGTTTTGCCAATGGAAGGTCAGGGCCTTTTGGCAAATGCTCTAAACGATTCTTCCAGTATTTTTCTGCGTTTTTCCGTTCCTCCCCTTCTTCCTGTTTCTGCCGTTCTAGATAGGAAGCAAAATTCCACCCTTTTGATTCTTTCGGCAGGTTTTCCCCTCGGTAAGCAGATGCCAAATCCCTCAATAATATCTGCAGACTCTGTACATCAGCAACCAAAAGTGCCATGTCCACATGAAGGCGTGCCTTATTTTCAGGAAAAAGCGTAAGCTCTATTCCTGCTACTTCGCCTTCCTCAATCTTTAACTTCCGATGGGATAAACGTTCTCTGACAGATACTGCCATTGCCTCTGCTTCCTCAGATGACATCCGGGAAAAATCATGAACCTTTATTTTTTCACAATACGGCTTATCCAGGATTTTCTGTGTTCCATCATCCAAAAAGCAGGCGCGCAGCATAGGATGATGATACTGCAGTACATTCCATGCTTTTTCCAGACGCTCCGGATCTATATTTCCCCCATCAAACTCTAAATACGCATGACAGTCTATTCCTCCAAGAGCCTGTTCTTCATCCCTGCCAACCCAATATGCATACTGTACGTCTGTTAAAGGAAACGGCTGTTTCATATCCTTTTCCGGCGTTATCTTAGATTCTTGCGCCCGTTTTTTGCTCGCTTTTTTCTTCATGCTGCGCTGGATCAGCGCCCACCAGCCTTCAAGGGTAGGATTTTCCATCAATGAACCGAATGAAACCTTAACCCCCTGTTTTCTCCACTGGTTTACCAGACGCATGATTGTCAGGGATGAAAGCCCAAGCTCCAGCAGATTTTCGGAATCCCCCAAATCTCTGGCTACCGGCAGCTTTTGTTTGATCTGTTCCTTTATCTCTATATATTCCATGATTCTGTCTCCTTCTATTTTTCCTGCGCCATACGTTCTAATGCTTTCTTATCTATTTTTCCTACGCTGGTCAGCGGCCATGTCTCTACCCGTTCTATCTGATCCGGCATTTTATACGCCGCAACGCCTATTTCCCGCAGGAACCTGTGTATTTCCTGCAAATCGATCCCGGCTTCATCATCGGTCACAAGGAATGCACATATCCGGTTTCCAAGGGTTTCATCCGTAACGCCGACAACGGCTGCCTCTTTGATTTTCGAATGCCTGCAAAGATAAGCTTCAATCTCTGAAGGCATGATCTTTTCTCCGGCGCGGTTAATCTGCTCTTTGATCCTCCCGCCCAAACGTAACCTTCCGTCTTTCGTCCACATAGCTTTATCGCCCGTCCGGTAAAATCCGTCCGACGTAAAGCTCTTTTTATTCGCTTCCTCCGCCATATAATAACCATCAATCGTATACGGGCCTCTGGATAATAATTCCCCAAAAACTCCTTCCGGTACGGCCTTATCTTCTTCATCCACAATCTTCACTTCATCCGCAGGAGACACCGGAGTTCCCTGGCATCTTGCGATCAGGGAACCTTCATCCTCCGGGCTAGTAAAGGACAGTAGCCCCTCCGCCGTACCAAATACCTGCATCAGTTTACACGGCCATTCTTCAATGATCTTATCCGCAAGGGAATCTTCCAGCATTGCGCCGCCCACCTGCAAAATCCGCAGGCTGGATATATCATAATCTTCATCCCATTCCAGCATTTCCATGCACACAGTAACCATAGCAGGAACCAATGCCGTTATCGTGACACCTTCCTCTGTAATTGCGTCAAGGATATCATCCGGGCTGGTCGCAGACGCAAGCACAACTTTTCCTCCCACGTCCAGCGTGCCTAAAAGCCCCGGGCAGCATAACGGGAAATTATGAGCTACCGGAAGAGACGCCAGATAAACGTCACTGCTATCCAGACGGCATCTCTTCGCGGACATGCGGGCATTATACATATAATCCGTATGGGTGCGCGGAATCAGTTTCGGAACCCCTGTCGTCCCGCCGGACAGCAAAAGCACCGCCGTTTCATACCCATCCACAGCCGGAAATGCTCCATTTTCTCCATACGTTTCCGCAATCATTCCACTGATATCCCCGGATTCGCTATCTACAAATATATGCCGGATACATGAATATTTCTCTTTCATCGCATTTGCCATCGGCACATATGAAAATCCCAGATATTTCTCCACCACAATATAAGCGGCCGGCTTTGCCAGTTCAATAATTCCTTCCAGTTCCGCCTCCCTGTGGGCCGGCAGCATCATGATTGGCACCGCCCCAATCTTGGAAAGCGCAAAAAACACGATCACAAAAGAAATCCTGTTCGGAAGCTGCACAAGCACTTTGTCTCCCTTTAAAATCCCTTTACGCAGAAAAGCTGCCGCAAGACAATCTGCTTTTTGCTTTAATTCCATATAACTGATCTCGTCTTCACTGTCCGTGACCGCAATTCTTTCTCCATATTTTTCCGCCCACCTATCAAGCTGTTCTCCAAATCCACATCTCTCCCAGCCTTCCAGATTCTCATATTTGCTCATATCTTTCTTATAACCCATTTTATCTGTCTCCTTTCTCATGCGCCGCCACATACGCAGCATATCCTTTGATCCTGACCGGATACAGAAACCAGTCCTGATCTTTCTTATCTTTTTCTGCAATTTTCTCGTTTCTGACAGAGAAGAAATCCATTCCTCTTCCTAATCCAATTCCAAGCGCCTTTACATATGCCTCTTTCGCCGCCCAGTACTGGAAAAACAGATCCGGTCCTTCATTTTTTACATCTTCCGCTTCTTCTGCAGTATAAAAATTTTCCGCTATCTCCCTATAGTCCGGGCACTCTGCCATCTCCTGCACATCTACTCCGATATCCATTCCGACAGCGAATACCGCCAGTATGAATTCACCCGAGTGCGAAATGTTAAAATCCACTGTCCGCTTTCCCGCAATCTTTTTATGATAAGGCTTACCCAGTTCATCGACGGAAAAATCAATTGTTTCCATATCTAAGTATCTTTTTAAGAGGATCCGCACGACAACCTTCCCGGCTATATAACGCATCCTGTCTTCAGGAAAACGGAATCTTCCGGCTTGCTCCAATTCCTGCCCACTCAGGATATATTCATGGTTCTTCCAGAAATCTGTCATTTCAGGCCAGCGGATACACCATATATGTATCTCATTTTCACGGATATAAAGTTTGTCTGCTGACAGAAATTCCTTTTCTCCGTATCGTTTAATCTCCATTTTTCATTCTCTAAAGCAGTCTCATGACCTCACTTATTACTTCGTCTTCACAATCCCTCAGATAAAAATGTCCTCCCGGAAATATCCGGTAGTTAAAATCATTGTCCGTATACTTTCCCCATTCCAAGATCGCACTCTCATCCGCTTCGTCGTCCTTTTCTCCGCCAAATGCAGAGATAGGTGTATGCAGCACTACTCCCGCTTTATCATAATACGTTTCATCCATGGTAAAATCCGCCCGCAGCATAGGCAGAAAGAAATCCAACAATTCCTGATTCTCTAGTATCTCTTTTGGCGTCCCTTCAAATCTTCCCAGTTCCCTCTTAAACGCTTCATCCGGAAGATGATAGATTGGATTTGGCTCCGGAATACTAGGAACCCGGCTGCCGGAAATAAACAGACATTTTGCAGTATATCCCGCTGCCTCCAACCGTTTTTCCAGCTCATAAGAGATCTTCCCACCCATACTGTGTCCCCATAAGGCATACGGTCCGTACACAACCTTTCTTACAGCCTCTTCCAGGTCATCTAACATAACCGACATATCTATATACGGTTTCTCCATGATCTGTTCTTCCCTTCCCGGAAGCTGAACTGGACATACCGTTACTTTCCCCTGCATCTTTTTCGCCCACTGGTTATAAGCAGAAGCACCGCCTCCCGCAAATGGCAGACAAAACAAGGTTATTTTCTCTTTACTAATATTTTCCGTATTTTTTATCAATTTCATATTCACTTTTATATTCCTCTGGCATAATATTCTTTTTCTCTCTGTTTACCATCATTTTGTAATATGTTTTTCTCAATCACTTCTTATTTCTACCTGTAATTAGTTACATCTAACTCTTTGTCAAAAAAATTTTTGATCCATCCCAATATCAAACCGGACACCAAAACAATATGCGCTACCATAATCCCGTTTACGATCAGGGAATATCCAATCACAGAAAAAACACCTGCTATCGCGCATTCAATAACTAAAATTACCCTCGCGCGCATCCCATAAACTTTTTTCTCTTTCGCATCCAACTTCTTGCTGCTGGCATCTACCGGCGCCATGATAAATATAACGCCAACCGCGACAAACCATATGATCCGCATTTGCCATATTACAGCCGGAGCAGACGCCAGATACAGACTGCATAGAAGGACAAGGATACCGGAAACAGCCATGCAGCCCCCTGCCTTTTCCAAATGAATCCCTCCGGCATACTGCCTTAAAACAGTAAAGGGCAATAAAAAGACTATCATCTCCATCCAATTCCCCGTTATGATGCCAAGTATGACGATGATAAGGTATATTACCACCCTGCCCAGCAGTACGCCGTAAGCATATTCATACAGCCTGCGGTCTTTCTCTTCAAGAATCCCATTCCTGCTTTGTAGTTCAAAAAGCCGACCAGCCATTTTTTTCCACACTAGAATTTCCTCATTTTCTTAACTTCTTCCGGCTCATCTTCCTGATAGTACAGCCAGTTGCACGCCAGATTTGCCGTATACGCCGTCAAGCAGAGTGCAAGACAGTTTACAGCTCCAAGCAGTTTGATTCCCAGGTTTTTTCTGATTATTTTTTTCATAGTTACAAAGCCTCCTTTTTTCCGAAAGTTTACACAAAAATCGCCCTCTTTTCAATTACCGTGGCAAAAACGGTAACTTTTTGGGCGATTTTTGCACGTCCTTATTTGATTGTAAAGATCAGCTTAACAGAGAACTCCCGTTCTCCTGCCTCCACTCGCATAATTCCCGCATACTTTTTAACCAGTTTTCCAACCGTGTGCAGTCCGATCCCGTGACTGTCCGCGTCTCTTTTGGTGCTTATGTACCTGTCCTTGTCCTTTAACAGAGGGACGACATACCCATTGCAAAATTCCATGACAAGGAAATGCCCCGCATTTCCCATATACATCCTGCATTCCACATATCTGCCATCTTCTGTCTTTTCTGCCGCTTCCAGTGCGTTATCCAAAAGATTCCCTACGATCGAGATCAAATCCAACTCTTCCAGAAAATCCAGTCTGAGATCATTACCCAGAGTAATCCTATAGGATATATCCTTAGATTCTGCAAGAAATTTTCTTTCACATAGGATGCTGTTCAAGATCGGATGCTCACAATATACACTTTTTTGAAGATTCTGAATCCGGACGCCTAAATGTTCCATGATGTCCTTAACCTCTTGATTCTCTCCTTCTTCTATCAAGCCGGCTACTGTACAGATAAATTTATTTATATCGTGTAAGAATGCTCTGTTATCCTCATTAACCTTATTCATATACTGCAGATTGGCAATCTCCGCCCTGCTTTTCTGGTATAGCCGGTCCATCTTCTTCACTTCTTCTGATTTTTCTACAAACCTGTCAAATACTGTGAAAATGAAGATATTCGTCATTAACAGAAGCGAAGCTCCTACCGGAACCATAACCCTGTTCATTCCTTCAAAAGAAATATTTGAATAAAACACACATCCTAATATAATGATCGTAGCGGTTGGCAGCATGAGCAGCACAGTAAAAGTTTTATTCTCAATCGTCAGATAATCCCTTTTCCTTGTTACCTGATTAATGCATTTAATAAACAGAAATGTCATGGTACTCATCAGCAGGAGTGCTAATGTCTTTTCTGTTTCAGTCCTGAAGCCCTCGGACGCACCAGTCACGCCATATGCATTCGTAAGTGCCGCAAAGAGAAATTCGGGAATAATTGCCAGCACATAATAGCAGCATACCGTAACCAGCTTCTTCCATATATTTCCCCGGAACACAACCATAGACGCAATCATATAGATTACCGGAATCATTACCATATTAAGTATTGAGGATTCCAGGCGGTTGGTTCCGAACATTGCCAGTGCTGCGATACAATATACGAGAAATTTTTCCCAGAATCTTTCTCTTCTGTATGGGAGTATGTTCTTTTCCAAGTCCTCCAACAGATACATCTGAAGAAGACAAATCAAATAATCTCTTATTATCATACCATGCCGTTCCTTTCCTCAAGAAATGTTATCAGTGCGTCGGCAAACTGTCCTTTTCTCGACCTCGAAACATTCAACTGGATTCCAAACGGCAGCAACGCAACGTTCTTTTCCAATCCTTCCACTTTTGCCAAATTCACAATATAGCTGTTGTGTGCATACTCAAATCCCCTTCCGGCCAGACACTCATACAGATCACTTAAAGATTCCTTGCAATGCATCTCTTCTATCTTTCCCTGTCTGGCAATGTATATCGTACAGCCCCTTTTCGCCAGACAGATATATAAAATGTCTTCCGTATGGATGCGCATTATCCTTCCCGCCGATGTAACTGTCACGGAAGAATCTCCACAGCACAATTTCACTTTTAATAAAATCATAGGTATTTCCTTTTTCAGACTTCTGTCATGCAGATCCTTCATGATGTACCGGAACGGTTGTCCAACATTAATGCTGTCAGGAGTCGGTTCAAAACAGCCGGAGCAGAACACCAATATCGCTGCTTCATTATATTCCCTCAGCTTCAGTACTGTTTTATTTCCATCCAATCCAGGCATACGCATATCCATAAAAATCAGATCATGCAAAATATCCGCATCTTCCAATAATTCTTTTCCTGATTCATATTCATAAAACCGTATCTCATTCGAAGACAGAATCCCTTCCGTTTCTATGACCGTCTTTATTTTCTCCCTGTATTCTTTATCATCGTCGCAAATTGCTATTTTACACATATTCATCCTCCAGTGTTAGTTTCTTCTAACCCTTTCCCATAAAAAAACCATCTTGCAGAATCTGAATCCTAAGATTATTTGCCTGTTCCTATAACTCCGGTTCCAAATCTGCAAAGATGGGATCTTCAAAAAATTCCTGTATTGTAATATCCAATCCATCGCATATCTTTTTAATTGTAACTACGCCAGCATTCCTGCTTTGTCCATACAAAATATTTTTCAGTGTTGAAGGCGGGACGCCTGAGCGCACCGCCGCTTCATTCACTGTGATATCTTTCTGCTTAATCAGATCGTTTAACCGATATATGACCGCTGTTTTTATATCCACGGTATCGACCACCTTTTTTTCTTCTATTTTATATAAATCGGCTTTAAAAGGTCGCCCATATATAGTCTTTTTGATCTATGCACGATATTTTTTTAACAGTTTTTCTTATTCTAGCAGAAATCCGCTAAATTTCTATATTTTATTAGATACATGAAACCCTGTGAGAACATTTCTGATCCTACGCAGGGTTTTCCACTTTGTTATAAAATTTTTATATTTTGCAGTATGCTGGATCGGAGTTATCATTCAACTTTCCTTCTGCTGCCGATTGTAAAAACATATTTTTACGAATAAATATTCAGCAGTTCTTCCGGAGAAAGCAGTGTAATCCAAAAGGAAAGAAAATCCTTTTTATTCCTTGTCACAATCGCATCACACTGATTCTCCTTCGTACAAGTTGCAAGTAGGCAGTCTTCAAAATCAGATACTCTCTGCAAATAAGCAGGCAGCACATCTTCGTTCGTCACTGTCAGCACTTTTGCTATGTCCAAAACGGAGCCAAGTGCCTTTCTATAAATTTATACCGTTCTTACATCCCGATCAGCTCCTCTCTCCAGCTCATCTTTTCCCTGCTTTTCTTGGATTTTTCTCTTATTGATTTCCAGTCGTTCATGAATAGATGGCTTCTTTGCCTTCGTAGTTGCTTTATTCTTTTCTGTTTGCATACTCGAAACTACCTTTTTCACAGCTTTGTCATTATCCCCTTTTGTCACATTCGCTGCTCTTGACGCTTCTACTCTGCTGTCCTGCTTTTCTGCAACCTGCCGTTCCTGCTTTTCCTGCACACTTTTTTCTTCCAGACTGCAAAAGCTCTGCAAATATGGCAGCACATGGTTCTGCATATCGGTCAGATCTTCCATACACTTCTGAAACTCTTCATTTCCCTTGTTTTTCAGATAACCAATCCAGCTTTCATCCGTAAGTTTCAGTTCATTTTGGAGTTTCAGCTGACTTAAAATACCGCCATTTCCTGTTCCAATATCTATTTTCCCTTTGAAATGTTGCATCATTTTATCGCCTTTTTCCGCATAATATATAGTAAAAAACATCTGGGCTGTTACCATCGGCTCATCCGTCCTCGGATTACGGTCTGCGTACCATTCCTTATCCTTCTGTGCAGTACGGGAATCCAGATCTGAGAGCTTCTGACAGCGTGGTTCCATCAGCTCTCGCTTTTCACAGTAATTCACATACACCATCGGCTCTGTTTCTTTGGATATATCTGGTTCGTAGGATTTCAGCCGTTCCAGCAAAACACCTGCCCACACGGACTGCTCACAGTCTTCTTCAATCACATCCTTCAGAAAGGAAATATAAGAACCAACATTTCCACTTTGCAGATCCAGCATGACTTCCTGTATGGTATCCTGCCCTGGCTCTACATGGTCCCGATAGTCATACGGATCGAAGTCTTCCGCAATCTCATCCAATGCTGCTGCCAGTTCTTCTGTTGTCATTTTTTTCGGATACATTGCCTCACGCACATCCTGAATCGGGATATATTTATAATCAGGCAATGCTTTATGAATCTTCTCCAAACCTTCACGCACCACCGGCTGATCTTTTAAAAACCGCACATTATCCAAGAAGTCGCCGTGTATCGTTGTTCCCATTACAATTAACAGTTCTGTTTCATCAAACAAGCTATCCTCCGGATCACGATAAATAATCCCCATTCCACTGCCTTTATAAGCGTTTTCCGGATCTTCTCTGTACTTCTCATAGATTGCTGCGATTTCTTTCACATCTGTGCTTTTCTCATAAGCTCCCATATCATGAATTTCATCACATTCTGCAGCATAATATTCCAGATAAGCTTCTTTCTTAGGCGGCATATTATTGAGTACATTATCAATCATGTTATAATTGGCCTCTTCCAGTTCCTCCACCTTTGCCAATGGCTTATATTCGCCCTGGCTTTTCTGAATCTCTGCCATTACAACTTCATCCATTTCTTCTACTTTCTCCATCAACCGATCATAATCTCCACGGATGCGTTCTCCAGTCCAGCCTTCGTCTTCCAAAAGTTCCTCCGCCGCTTCTTCAATAGAAATTTCATCATTCTCATAAACGCCACCATCCATCAAGCGGAAATCTTCATCGTAAAAGGAATAATCATATCCTTCTTCTGTTCTCTGAATAGCAAAGTAACGTTCTCCTACCTCATATGCCAGTTCACTAAGGACCTGTTCTTCCAGATTCAGGAAAGAATCTAGCTGTTCAAAACTGATACTGTCTACAAAATGAGCAGTTACTTTTTCCCCGTCATTCAGAACTACGATATCACTGACAGACAGGGAATGCCCACGGAAATCTTCCGGTCTATCAATGTTGAACCTTTCAAAAATATCATCCAGTGACATATTTCCTGATAATTCACCAACATAGACCAGCTTGTAATCTTCTTTTTTTATCTTCATACCATGACTTTCAATAAAACTCATATTCATAAAAGCATAGTTTTCGCCCGGTGAATCATCCCGGATCTGATAAATACCAAATACCCTTCTTGTTCCTAACAACAGGTTTGCTTCTTTCAATGACTGAATCTGTGGATATTTCTGCATTTCCCATTCCAGGTTACGGAAACGCTCCAGTTCTGTCATAGACATCTGATAATGCTCTGGTCCTCGTTCAATTTCCATACGTTCTGTGACATACATCGGTGATGAAAAATTAGTGATCAGATAGATATCTGCTCCTGCATCGTATAATTTCAGTGCTTCTTCCTGCTCAATGACACTCATAGGCTCCTGAAATGCTCCTAAATTTTCTTCTGCATAATCTAGGTTGTTATCCTTTATCCGTTCCCACATCTGCAATTCCATTCCAAACAAACCGTCGTGTGCCTGTATCATTTCTTTACTCGCATATTCACCTTTACTGCCATCACTTCCAAGGCAATAAATCTTAGAACCCATTCTGTGATAATCCAAGGCTGCTTCTTTTCTAAGTGGCACCATATCTTCTGCTGTATATCCATAGTCACGTAATTCCAGCTTACCTATGGTTGGATCCAGCAGTTCTTGAATATCCATTCTTGCGTCATCCAGCAAATCCTCTACACCTTCTTGATCTGCCTGACTCACTGCATCTGCCAGATTTCTTACCAAATTCCTAACTTTCTCTTCCTCGCCGATCAGATTCGCATATTCAAAAATCTGTTCTTTTACATCTGTTGAAAATTCTATATCTCTACGCTCTGCCTGAGCAATCCGTTCCTGCGTATATTCCTGCATTTTCTGCGTTTCTTTTCCTGTTATCATACTTCTCGCCATTCAAATTCCTCCTGTGTTCTAAAAAATGGCATAACAGGCAGAACCTTCTTCTACCAAATTATGCCATCTTTCCTGTTTATTTATTCCAGACCGAAGTCCCGTTTTCTGTTTTCCTTGCCAGTTTCACTTTCCCGCTGACTCTTTTCTTTATAAATCTGCAGTTTTTCATGGATAGAACCACGTGTCGGTCTTTCTTCTTTCTCATCTGATTCAGACACCTCTGTTTCTGCATCTTCCCGTTCATCCATATTGAGCAATGCATTTAATTCTGACAGTCGCTCCAGTTTCTGGTTCAACTCCTCTTCTTTTGGAAATGGCTTTCCAACCTCTTCTTTTGCATTTGCAAGCTGTTCATATACTGTTTCCAGTCTTTGTTGTGCTTCTGAAAGCTTCTCTGGATAACTGTCCAACAGATTGTTGATACGAGTAATATTTCCAAGTGCATCTGCTCCAAGATGAACTTTCGAGACAGCCTCATGTTTGACAGATAGAATAAATTCTTTACTCCATCCATCAAACTGAATCCTCATATTGAATCCCTGATAGTTTCCGATATCCATCGCAGCATCTACAGCTTTAATATCTTTACATACCGCCAGAAGTGCTGCTCCTGCCTCTTTCTTTTCTGTGAACTCTTTGCCGCCAATCTCCATAGTAAACTGCTCTGGATCTGTGATTTTATGCTCTGAGTAATGAGCGATGTCTGCCTTGTAGCTGTCAATGATTTCTGTCAGTTTTGCAATCTGTTGTGGAAAATTCCTTGCAATATCATCTTCCAGGCGGTACTGGTTATTCATGTGGTTGGCTTTTAAAAGTTTTAATTTTGCCACATCAACATCCAATGCCATCTTCTCTTTTACTGCTGGATTTCCGGTTGCAAGAGCTTTGACCTCTGCATAGGAAAGTGCCGCTTCGTCCACATCTTCACAGCTTCGCACAGGTGCTTTGCTGGTCATAATCTGAGAAATGAATTTCTGCTTGTTCTCAACCAACTGCCACATGTAGCTGTCAAATGTGGATTCAGTTACATACCGGAAGATATGAACCTTTTTATTATGATTTCCCTGACGGATAATACGCCCTTCCCTCTGTTCCAAATCAGATGGTTTCCAGCCAATATCCAGATGGTGCAACGCAATCAGACGGTCCTGCACGTTGGTCCCGGCACCCATCTTTGCTGTTGAGCCAATCAAAAAACGAACCTGCCCGGATTTCACTTTTCCAAACAGCTCCGTCTTCTTTGCTTCTGTATTTGCATCATGAATAAAAGCAATCTCTTTTTCCGGTACACCTTTCGCTATCAGTTTCTGCTTCAAGTCATCATAAACATTGAAACTGCCATCACCTTTCGGTGTGCTCAAGTCACAGAAAATCAATTGTGCAGATTTCTGTGCTGCCGTGTCTTTCCAGATCTCATAACTTTTCTCTGCACAGACTGATATTTTGCTTTCTGGATTATCTGGCAATAATTCGTTCACCAAACGCTGATCCAATGCCAATTTTCTTCCATCATTGGTAATTTTCAGCATATTATCAACCGAAGCATCTACCCCTCCGTTTCTGACAACTTCTGCACGTTCCCCCAGACTTTCTACGATTTCTTTCTGCTGTTCCGTTGGTTTCAGCACCACTGTTTCATATTCCGCCTCTGGCACAGGAAGCTTTAACTGATCGGAAGTCTTGATATCTGCAATCTCCTTAAACATATTCATCAGTTCCGGAATATTATAAAATCTTGCAAATCTTGACTTTGCACGGTAGCCTGTTCCTTCTGGTGCAAGCTCAATGCTCGTGACTACCTCGCCAAAGGTGGAGGCCCAGGAATCAAACAGTCCAAGTCCCATATTTTGTAATTTGCTGTTCTGCAGATACCTCTGCATAACATATAATTCCGTCATGCTGTTGCTAATCGGTGTGCCCGTAGCAAAGGTAATGCCTTTTCCTCCGGTAATCTCATCCAGATACTGACATTTATTAAACATATCCGCCGACTTCTGTGCTTCATTCTGTGCAATCCCGGCTACATTTCTCATTTTTGTATAAAGAAATGCGTTTTTATAACTGTGTGCTTCATCTACATATAAATGATCCACTCCCAGTTCTTCAAACGTAACTACCTGATCTTTTTTCTCTTTCTGATTCAGTTTCTCCAGCCTTGTCTGCAATGTTTTTCTTGTCTTTTCAATCTGTTTGACGGTATAACGTCCACCATCCTGTTCATACCTTGCACTCTGGATTGCCATTTCCAGATCATCAATCTGCCTCTGAAGCATGGCTTCCTGTTTCTCATCAGAGATTGGAATACGCTCAAACTGGGAATGACCAATAATAACAGCATCGTAATTTCCCATAGCGATTCTGGCACAGAACTTCTTTCGGTTTGCCGGTTCAAAGTCTTTCTTGGTTGCTACCAAAATATTTGCTCCTGGATATAACTGCAGGAACTCCGCTCCCCACTGCTCTGTCAAATGGTTTGGCACAACAAAGAGATTCTTTTGTGATAATCCCAGACGTTTGCTCTCCATTGCCGCCGCTACCATTTCGTAAGTCTTCCCAGCTCCTACTACATGTGCCAGAAGCACATTATCACCGTATAACTGATGTGCGACTGCATTTTTCTGATGCGGACGAAGCTCTATTTCCGGATTCATTCCTGGAAAACTCAAGTGACTACCATCATATTCACGGGGACGGATACTATTGAAACGCTCATTGTACACGCTTACCAGCCTTTCTCTCCTCTGCTGATCCTTAAAAATCCAATCTTGGAATGCAGCCTTCAAGGCATCCTGCTTTTGTGATGCCAACATAGTTTCTTTTTTATTCAAAACTCGCACTTCATCCCCATTGTCATTTACGACTTTATCATAGATTCTAACATCTTTTAGATTCAAGGTATCTTCCAGAATCCGGTAGGCATTTGCTCTCTCCGTTCCATACGTTGCATAAGCAAACGCATTTCTTGGACTGTCGGCGTTCTTTCCTGTAATCCTCCACTCACCATTTACCTCAGAGAATTTTACCTGTATTTCCTTCTGTGCAGGATACCTCGGCGTATGAAGCAGTTCCACCATAAAATCCTGATAATCCGAAGGTTCAATCCAGGTGGCTCCAATACGCACTTCAATCTCCGACGCTTCCAGATCTCTTGGCTGAACTGCCTCCAATGCACGCACATTCGGTGTGAATTCCGGATGATTCTCTGCAAAAGTTCTCGCTGTATTTAATTTATCTCTGACGTTTCCAGACAGATATTCATCTCCGCTTTCCCACTGGTCTGTCAGTGGATTTTTGAAGATAACTCCAACCAGCTCTTCTGTGATTTTCTCTTCGGTCTTTCCGGTCAACTGTGCCATATATGGAAGATCTACTTTAGCCTTTTCATTTAGGGACAGAGCAAGTGCTTCTGTGGCTGTCTCCACACTTGTCACAGCGACCGCCTTTTTAATGGTTCGTTTGGTGAACATGTCCGCTTTCCGCTTCAATGTTCCATCTTCATTCAAGTCTTCCAGGGAACACAGCAGACAATAAGAAGAGTCATCAGAAAATGCACGTTTGTTAGCATTACTTCCAATAACTCCATACTTTGCTGTGTAGGTATCATACACCTGATTCAGTTTTTTCTGCTGTTTCTGAATTTCTTCGTCTGTGACAAATTCTTCCATCTGCATGGCGATCAGTTCACGAACGGTATCACGGATTGCAACCATGCCTTTTACACGTTCTGCAGTGACTGCAGGCATTTTCACCTGATTCATCAAAGAATTGACACGGTAATATACCTGATCATCTACCACCGTATAGCTGTAATTTCGGACATTCGGATCTGCCGGAATACTCTCTGGCATCTCATCCAGTTCTGCCTCTATATCTACTGCCGCTACCATGCTTCCTCTGATGTGTTTTACAGCTTCTTGTAACTGTAATTCCAGATCAGCTCCTTCCATTGGAGCACAGGTTGTTTCCATACCATACGGACCGGACACTTCTTTCATCTCACCAAGAATCAATCCCGGATGCTGAACAAAATACTTGTTAATGGTAATCCCATTTGCATCACTCTCCAAATTCACCCAGTCTGGCATCTCTTTTGTGAAACTCTCACGCTTCTGGAAAAACAAAATATCAGCACTGACTTCTGTTCCTGCATTTGCCTTAAAAGCTGTGTTCGGCAGTCGGATAGCCCCCAGCAGGTCTGCACGCTCTGCCAAATATTTCCGGACTTCCGGTGATTCCTTGTCCATAGTTCCCTTTGTTGTGATCAACGTAGCTACACCACCTGGACGTAACTGATCTATAGTCTTGGCAAGAAAGTAATCATGAATCATAAAATTGTAGCGGTCATATTGACGGTCATTGACCTTATATGCACCGAATGGCACATTTCCGATTGCCACGTCAAAGAAATCATTGGGATAATCCGTCTTCTCAAAGCCTTTGATCTGGATATTGGCATCTGGATAGAGAAGTTTAGCAATTCTGCCACTGATGCTGTCCAGTTCCACTCCATAGAGTTTGGACTGGTTTAGATTCTCTGGAAGCTTTCCAAAGAAGTTCCCGACTCCCATAGATGGCTCCAGGATATTTCCCTTTGTAAATCCCAGATTCTCCAACACCTGATACATACTTTCAATCACAATCGGCTGTGTATAATGAGCATTTAATGTGGAAGCTCTGGCTGCAGCATATTCTTCCGGTGTAAGGACGGTCTTTAATTCCAAATATTCTGTCTCCCATGCAGATTTTGTCTCATCAAATGCATCTGCAAGACCTCCCCAGCCGACGTACCTGGATAAGATTTCCTGTTCCTCTGGTGTCGCATTGCGGTTCTCATCCTCACATTTTTTTAACAGCTGAATAGCCATAATATTGGCTCGGAATTTCTCCTTCGGTGTTCCCTGTCCAAGTTCATCATCTGTGATATGGAAGTTCGTTGCTGGAATCAGTTCTGCTATTCCGTTAATCTCTTCCAATGATTCTTTTTCTTCCAATACCTCAACTTCTCCCGACAGTTCTTTTTCTTTTTTATCATAATCTGTCCACACACGTTTAGAAATAGCAGTAAAATAGGAAGACTCTTCCTCCATGATTTCTTCCTTGATTTCCCGTAATTTATCTAAGGTATCCGCATTTACTGTTTTATTGTGATAATGATAATAAAGTACTTCTTGTCCAAGTTTTACATCCAGACGTTCCAATTCTTGTGTTGACATTCGCTCCCAAATATCATCTTTTTCCGTATGAATCGTGAAACCTTCTCCATCATCATGATATTCTAATGTGTATTGAAGTCGATTCTCTTCTCCCTTAACTTTGCAAGCAAAATCATAGATTTTTGTTCTGGTACCGGACATATATTCTGAGTCAACTAGTCGCAGATCCGTTATATCTTCCGCTGTAAAAGTATCCTGTTCCAGCTGTTCTCCTAACATCTGCTGTGCTTCTTCCAGGTCTGCCAGTCTTTGTGCTTCCTGTCGTTCTTCGTACTTTTCCATTTCTTCCGGTGACAAATAATCATCTGTGCGGATTAACTGGCGAACACGTTCTGCAACCTTGTTCCACTTTAATAAAACTTCTACCTCTGGACTGCCAATTTTCCCTTTTGCAAGTTTTAATCCTTTTGCATCATGGGATGCGTCGGAAGCATCTACTCCTGGTATTCCGGGTGAGGAACCACCTGTTCCATACTCATTTTTCAGGAACTCAGCTGCATCTTTCATATCATGATGTTCCATGAAATACTCATAGATTCGGTTACGTCCTCCTGCAGTAATGCCGCCTCTTCTTAACACTGCGTCAATTTCATCCTGTGTGATAAAGGATAGTGCCGGACGTTCGACCGTAAATTTCTGGTCTACCCAGGAACGCTCCCTCTGAAGATCCTGAAAGCGTTGGAAATATTCCGGATTATGCTGAATCTCCCAGCGGTGATAATCTCCCGGATTCTCATCCATATATTTCTGCAGCCATTCAAAACGATAGACAATCGCATCTGCTTCCTCTTGATCTGTCCATGCTCCACTCACTACATCCTGCCAGTCTGAATATGATTGTTTCTTTTCCCAGTTTCTGCAAGTATCCCGAAAATGAAGTGCAAGAAGATTGGTCATTTCTTCCTGCTCCTGTTCAATGGCATTATTGGAAATCAAATTATCCACGTAATTTCCATCCTCATACATATCCCGAATTCTGTTCGCTGCTTCTTCCCACGTAACCATGCGGTCAAAGTTTCTTCTGGCAGAGTCCCCTCGCCGGATACGGATACCATCATTGTCATACCAGATACTGATTTTCTGACCATCTATGGTAAATCCTTTGCCACCAGTTCCATATTCATCTTTCAGAAAACTCCGCATTTCTTCATTATCCAGACCTTCAATCAGTCTTGCTGTAATATGAAACAGTGTATTTTTCTGTCCGCTTCCCGTGCGGAGAATATCATTTACCACTTCATCGGAAATAAGAAAAGCGGCTGGCTGTTCCAATGCAGCTGCCGCTTTCCTTATTTCTCCTAACTGTTCCTCTTCTGTTGGGAACAGACTTAACTGTAAATAATCTCCTGAATCACCAGCTCCTCTGCCTGTGCCTTGATCTGGTTCATGTGTCTGGTCCATGCCATCCCGTCTGCCATTTTGTCCGGTGCCGGATCTTTCTCCAGAAGTTCGTTCATCAGGTCGTCTACTCTCTGTCTTGCCTGGCTGTCGATCTCCATCAGATGACTGTCCAGACGGTTCTGCAGTGTCAGAATGTTGAACCTGGCTACCTTGTGATTTCTCAGATACTCTTTCCGCATCATTCCGTACTTGCCGATGGTTCCTCTCGTCTCTTCCAGGCTGATATCTGGAATCTGATACTCTCCGTTCTGGCTGTAACTGATCTCTCTCATAGTCTGTTTCCTCCTTTTTTTCTTCTCTATCTTCTGTGTTATCTGTATTACTTTCACGCATTAACGTGTTAAATTCATTATAGACTACTTCTTTTTCTTTTGCAACCGTTTTCAGGTCATTTTCCAGATTATTCAGCACATATCGTCCAATCTGCATCAGGACTGGTCTGCTGATCTCATTGACTGCACTTCCCAGATGTCCTAATACTATCAGCTGATTAAAGTCCGTAATATGCCGAAAATCCTCTGCATCCAGATATTCCTGTGCATCCAGTCCACACCGGTTTAGTAATACATACCAGACACTATTGGTCATCAGTTCCCGAAATTCGACTTCCTGATTCTGTTCGTCCAGTTCTTCCAGAAATGTCCCTGTTACGTCCAGTCTCAGTTCTTCCAATGCATCTGGAAGCCATTCTTGCATACTCTCCTTCGCTGCCTGATGCAGACTTTCAGCAAGTCCTCCTTCTGTATCTTCCAGTGATAACTGCTCCTGCAGATAATCTGCCACCAGCTGTTCTCCTTCCACCGGAAGATTCCATAACTGAGGATCCTTTCCAAGATTCCGCACTTTATAAGTGTCCTGCACATCAAATACATACCGAAGTTTCGTTTTCGGTCCGGAAGTATTGTCAATCAAGGCAATCCCTTTGGATCCCTTTTTGATCCAGCGGTACATCTTCTGATTCCAGATTTCCATGGATGCTACGGCAGTTGCTTCCGGTCGCTGTGCATAAATTAAAAGCTGTTCTGGAAAAGTGTATTTGTACAGTCTGGATGCAGTGTTTAGGAACCGCATCCATTCCTGCGGACTGGCAGCTACATCTTTTGCCACCTCTTCCGTCAGCTGTTCCATTGCATATAATTTATTTGCCATGCGCTACTCCTTTTCATAAAATCAGGGACTGCTTAGCACAGTCCCCTTAAAATCATCGTTGTTACTCTTTATAATGCTGTGGCAAGCTCTTTTGACTTATTCTTTGGCACTTTGTCTCCCTCTTTTGCCTTGATTTCTGCCTTAGCTTTCTCCAGTCTTCCATGGATTCCACCTTTTACTTCCGCTTTTTCGGCTGCTTTTTCTTTCTCCAAACGAGCTTCCCTACGCTCAGCATTTTCCATAACTGCCGTTTTCCCATCACAAAACTGAACTTTATCGGAAAGCTGCTCCTGTCTCTCCACCTTTGTCTCATTGACTTCCTGTACCATCGCATTTAATTCCGGAACCTGAAAAATGCCGTTATCAGGAAGAATCAGCACTTCATGAATGGAAGATGGGATGACAAAGTAATCACTTCCCAGGCATTCCCCAATCTGTTTACGAATATCTTCCTGCAGTAACAGGGAAGCTCCATTCATCTTAGCTTTGTTTGTCAGACAGAACATTGGGTTTTCCATGGCTTCCATATCCATTTTTTCATTCAGCAGGTTTTCTGGTTCTTCACCAAAAATCATAGATTTGATAATCTCATTCATATCCATAAGTGTGACACCACGTTTTCGGTCTGCCACCATCGCATCCGCTTGAATCTGTTCGGCAGATACTCCCCACTCGTTCATCAGAGAAACAGTTACCGGAATACTGCTAATCCCTTCTCCATTTTCCTCCAGATTTACTGCATAATAAGCTGCAAAATCTCCGTGTTCTGTGACTACTTTATCTGCAAGAAGATCGGTATTCCATTCCTTATCACAAATTCTCATCTGTAATTTGTCCTTCATCTTTTCATAATCCAGAATATCCGTAACTCCCATATCAAAAAATTCTGCTTTTCCCTGTGCCTCAATACGCATATCAGCCACATCGCCAACACAAGAGTCTACATCTTTTCCATGGATATATTCCTGGTAGAGGGAATCCAGATAGACTGTCGGTACGATTCTCTGATCTCCGTTTGGAATCGTAATACCTGTCAACTTCAACCCGTTGTTTTTTTCTACTTCCTGCAGTTTAATTTCTGCGTCCTTGTAAGACTCTGGCAGATACTCCTTTACATTGTCTTTGACATATTCATAAAATTCTTTTCTGTTCATCATACGCTTTTACCCCTTTCTGATCATGTGATGGTTCATTCTTTTTCTGCTGATCATCTGCTCGGCTTTCTTCTGATAAGCCATCATTCTCTTTAAAGTTTTCTCCTGGTTTTTTCGTGCTTCCTGTCTTTTTTCCATTGCTTTCATCATAGTTTTCTATTCCTTTCTGTGATTTTTTTGTATGAAAAAGGGAGCCTCACATAGAAGCTCCCAATCATAACCATTGATTTTGGTTTCCTTATTTGCTTTTCCTTTTTCTGCTGATATAAAGTCCTGCCATACCTCCTGTGGAAGTTACAAGAAGTAGGATCGGCAGCCAGATATTCGTGCTGTCACCTGTTTTCGGTGCATTTGATATCTTTGTCTCTTCATGGGACTGTGGTGTATCCGGTGTGTTCGGTGTTTCTGGAACTTCCGGTTTCTCGTTTGTCAGATTGAAAGTGACTTCCACGACCGGTGTACTGTCATCTGCATAGGCAAACGTCACTTCATGCTTGCTCTGATCCAGTGTGTATCCGTCCAGTGTCTTTGTTTCCACCAGATAATACTTGATCGCCGCATCATATTTGCCGTTCTTAAATGTGGCAATCTCATACAGCTTACTTTCCGCATGACCTGCAGCATCTGTCTTTAAGGTTTCCAGAACTTTTCCCTTACTGTCACGGAGTTCAAATTCTACCCCTTTCAGTGGTTCTCCTGACGATTTATCTGTCTTATTGAGAATCACTTTTCCCTTGGCAGTATCATCTTTCATAGCCACTTTCTGGATTTCTCCGGTGTCTTTCACCTCAAACGTCACATCGGCTGTCAGAAGATATCCTTTCGGTGCCTGCTCTTCACGTAAGGTATATTTACCGATTGGCAGTTTTTCGATATAGTGTGCTTCCTCTGTGGAAGTCCAGCTCTCTACTACCTGATCATCCTTATCGAGAATCGTCAGTTTCGCACCCGGAATCTCAGTTTCTCCTGTGATATCCGTCTTACTGATCTCTACTTTTGTCACATCATCTTTCATATCATGCTTCTGAACCTCTGCTGTATTCTCTACTGTAAAGGTAATACTTTCTGCAGTAACATATCCATCTGCCGGTTTTGTCTCTGTCATGGTGTATTTCTTACCAACAACCAGTTCTTTGATCACATGGGATTCTTCCGTAGAAGTCCATTCATCTACTGTATTGCCATCTGAATCCGTTACTTTCAGGTGTGCACCTGGAAGTTCTTTACCTGTTGTCAGGTCTGTTTTGGACAACTCCACTGTGGTTGGCTGATTTTCAAAAGTAAAGTCGTAGCTTACTTCTGCCTGGTCTTCTCCGGCATATTCAAAGGTAAACTCCTGTACTTCATCTGTTGTAACAAATCCGTCCGGTGCAAAGATCTCTTTCACATAGTATTTTCCGTCTATCGGAAGATCTGCCGTAAAAGTAATCTGTCCTTTTTCATCCGTTACTCGCTGCTCGATCAGACTTTCCTTCTCAAGGAGTACCTCACCCTTTGCATTTTTGATATCTTCACTGGTATAAAGACCGAAGACACCACCTGCAAGAACACGTTCTGTATCTTTTTCTTTCTTCAGAACCGTAACCTTTACTTTCTGACGGGCATTCTGCCATTTCTCATCATAAGTGATAACTGGTGTGTCCTGATCACGGTAGGAAAGATCAACATATCTCGGCTCTTTGTCCAGCACATAACCATGGGCTGTTTTTACTTCCTTCACATAGTACTTGCCAGCCGGGAGATCTCCCATCTGTGCAATACCATTAGAATCTGTGGTAATGGTTCCCACTTTTTCATCTGCTTTAAAATAATCTTCGCTGACACCATCTGCCGCTTTGATATCTTCCGCAGCAAATACATCGAAAGTTACATCTGTAAGACTTCCAGTTACATATTCAAAGAGATGCTCCACAGTACCTTTTACATTGTCCAGAAGTGTCACTTTATCCAAAAACTCTCCATTTTTGTTGATGATCAGAAGTCCTGTCGGTACTTCATCTTTCATCTCTACTTTCTGAATCTCTTCGGTATCTTCCAGCGTGAACTTCACATCCATTGCTTTCAGATAACCATAAGGTGCCATTTCCTCACGAAGAGTGTATTCCTCACCAACTGTCAGTCGTTTGATCACATGTGGCTGATCTTTTACAGAAGTCCACTGATCCACAACATTTCCTTCTTTATCAAGAACGGTGAGTTTTGCCCCATCCAGTTCCACACCTGTTGTTACATCAGATTTCGTAATTTCTACTGTTGTTGGCTGGTTCTTTTTCACTGTTTTCAGTTTTACTGTCTTCACATCCTGTCCCTGGTAAGAAGCATTCAGATTCAGAACTTCATCAGAGGACACAAATCCAGCCGGTGCTTTTAACTCTTTCACATAATACTGTCCAAGTGGCAGATCCAGCGTACATACTGCAAGACCATTATTATCAGAGGTCATTTCCTGTAAGAGTGTGTCTACTTTCACGATTACTTTTCCATCTGCCTTGATATCCGCTTTGTTATAGATACCAAAGACAGCTCCTGCTACGGTTGCACCATTTTCTGCATCCTGTTTTTCTACCTGAATCGCAACTTTCTGTCGGTCATCGCCAACAGTCACTTCTTGTTCAATCACCGGTGTATCCTGATTGGCATAGACAAATGCGACTTCTGATCTGTCATGGTTCAGGACAAATCCTTCCGGTGCAGTCTCTTCTACCACATAGTAAGAACCAAGCGGCAGGTTATCAGCAACTGCTTTTCCGTCTTCCCCAGTCGTTACCGTTGTTACCAGTGCATCTTTTGCATAGATCAGCTGTCTGTTTCTGTTTTCATCTTTCTGGTAATCCGGTGTATAAATATTTTCAGCTGCATAGACATTAAATTCTGCACCCTTCAGGTATCTTTCTTCATAAACAAAATCCTTCTTGAATCCGGTCAGCATCTCACCTTTTTTATAGATCGTCAGCTTTCCTTTTACCGGATGGTTCTCGTAATCTACCGTAATAATGGCATCTCCGCTTTCAGAATCCATCTGGTATGCTGTGTTTGCATCCACTGCAATCTCTACATAATTCTTGTTGATTGTGTACCCTTCCGGTGCGTTGACTTCCTCAATCCGGTAATGTCCGATCTTCAGATTCTTCGGCATGATCAGATACCCCTGACTGTCCGTAAAATAGGACTTATGGGTTGTTGTCACTGGGTAAGTTGTTACCTGTTCCACATACTTTTTATTATCTAGGTCATATACCTTAAATTCTGTTCCTGCAATCAGGACGGATTTCTTTGTTTCATCGTCTTTTTTCACGATTTTCAGTTTTGCCTTAAACTCTTCATCCAGAAGCACTCGCCAGATCTGTGGCTCATTTGGATGATGCTCTGTGATATTCACTTCAAAATCATCAACTGGCTTGTAATTGTGCGGTGTTGTTGTCTCACGCACGATATAGCTTCCAAATGATAATGGAATACTGCAGGCATAACCTTTTTCATCTGTGAAAATCTCAGTTGCTCCATTTTCTCCACTCACTACAGGTTTTGCAGAATCAAAGTCGTAGCTTCCATCTGCTTTCTTTGTAAGGGAAGATTTCAGATAAACTGTGAATCCCGCTCCGGATAACAGATCTGCATCGGTCTTTCCATTGTTGGCTGCTTTGATGATCTGAAATGGCTGCTTGATGACCTGCTCACTGGAAGTGCACTCTCTTTTTACTTCTGCTGTCATATCTCCTTCATAACTACACGTAAGATCATGCTCTTCTGTATCTGCCAGGTATCCGGTCGGCGGTGTAATCTCTTTGATATAATATTTGCCAAGATACAAGCCATTTACAGAAGCCTGTCCTTTGTCATCTGTTGTAAGAGAAGCTACCTGTTCTCCTGCTTTATAAATAGTTCCGGTTGCTCCGTCCGGATGCACGATATCTTCACGGGCATACAGTCCATAAACTGCACTTTTCAATGTGGCATCTCCCTGCGGTACTGCTTTTCCTGTCTCTTTATCCACTTTATAAAGATTGATCTTTGCTGTCACACGGTCATTGCTGAAAGTATGGGCAAAAGATACGGTTGCTTCTTTATCATTAGTGTAAGAAAACTTGAACGTATACACATCTTCTGTATTTCTTACATAGCCTTCCGGTGCCTGATCTTCTTTTACAGAATAGGAGTATCCAATCGGCAGGTCTGCTGTGAATTTGGCAGTTCCGTCTGCACCAGTAGTTGCTTTCTCAATCAGCGTTCCTTTTTTCACAACAACGGTTCCGTCTGCATTTCTGATATCATCGGATGCATACAGAGCAAAAATACCGCCTTTCAGTGGTTTCTTGGTGTCTTTATCCTGTTTTACTACGGAAACATCTGCTTTCTGTCTCTCGTTGTTAAAAGTCACATCTGCAAATACAACTTCTTTATTCTGACCAGCATAAGTTAGAGTCACTGACTTTTCTTCACTGCCGTTATAGAAATTGTCCGGCGCTTTTTCTTCTTTCACCACATAGTTTCCAAGATGCAGGTTCTTCAGTGTGACAGAACCATTCTCACCTGTTGTCAGATTTTCTTTTACAAGATCACCTTTGCTGTACACTTTTGTGCCATAAGCAGTTACAATATCAGCTCCGGCATACACGTTATATACTGCATTTTTCTGTCTGCGGTTTTCATACTGAAATACCGTTCCATTTTCACTGACATCTGCTCCGGTAAGAACCTGTCCTTCTTTATAAATGGTAAGCTCTGCCAGCTGCTCCTTATTTTCCACGGTTACCGATGAAGTCTTACTTGCTACCAGTTTTACATTTGTTGCCGTTGCATTTACTACATACCCCTGTGGTGCTGTGATTTCTTTCAGATAAACGGTATCCCGTGTCTTGATAATCGTAACAGAGGATTTTCCATTCTTATCTGTTGCCGGCATCTGAGTGAGCAGCTTTGTACAAGCCTCATCGCTGTATACACCGAATACTGCACCTGCAAGATTGACATCCGCTGTATCGTCTTTCTTTACGATTTCGATCGTAGCCTGTTCAATCCAGGACACCTTTAAGCTTACATATTTTTCATCAGCGACACCTTCTCCAAACACAAATGCCAGGTCCTGAACACTTGCATTCGTAGTCAGTTTATATGCTGAATAATCTTTTGTAATACTTCCCTTCATCTTTGCAGAAAAAGTAGCACTTACATCTTTTGTCTGTGTCAGAGGCGCTGAAAGATAAAACGTGGTTCCTCCTCCAATTGTTACGCTTGCACCTGCCGCACTTACATTTCCAGTAGATACATTATGGAGCTTTACTCCTTTTGGTAAGTCCATTGTGATTTTCTGCTGGGAAGATGCGTTGAACTGAATGTTCTCCGTTCTCTGAACATTTCCATCTACATAAGCTTTTACATCCGGCTTTGAAAATGACATCGCTACATCTGGTATTTCCGGCTTATTCACACAATAATTATAGAGTTCTTTTGCCAAAGCCTCACCTGTAGCATTTGTTCCGTAAAATGCATCACTACTTCCGTTGGCATATGATGCAGCCATGTGAATAATGATGAATCTTTTTCCTTCTGAAAAATCCGTGTGTTTATTCGCAAAAAAGCTTTCACTTCCTGCGGCGTCTGTACCGTAATAACACACTTTTGCTAACGCCTGATTGTCTCCAATCTTTGTGATTGTATAATTTCCAGATCCTGGTCCTGGTTTTGCCGGCTGTACACAATACGCAGTTGCTCTGACGCTTCCGTAGCTGATATAGTACGGCTCTGTCAGATAGGTTCCAAGATTATAATCTGCATATCTATACAGAGGTCCTTTTTCGATTGTTACCTGCTGTGTGCTTCTTGCTGAATAAGCCGAAACTGCTTCAAATGTTGCAATCTCTCCCTCTTCCATAGCATCAAGATCCACACCTTCGTCTCCTGCCTGTTCCAAAACATCATGAAGCTCTAACCCTGATTCTTCATCATAGGTATCCTGATTCTGTGCCTGCTCTACCAAATCATCAAATTCATCAGCGTCAATATCGGTAATCTCCGATTCTGCTTCTGAATCCTCCGCTTCTTCTGTCTGCTGTTCACTGCCAGCTGTTTCGGATTCAGTCACTGCTTCACTCCCTGCCGCCTCTGTCTGTACTTCTGTTTCTTTCTCACGCACAATCAGTTTTCGGCTGATCTGGTACTTCGGATGCTCCTGATTTACCGGTTCCACATAATAGACCGCTTTGTAAGTGTCCGCATGATCTGTCGTAAAATCCTCATTCTTTTTGTTCTTTGCTTCCTCAAATGTGACTTTGACCTTGTTATCATCCTTGATTTCCAGTCCTGTGTAGTCTGATTTCACATCAAATACACTGCCTGTTTCGATTTCATAATCTTTGGCAGTCACCACCTCATCTTCATCCAGAAGGTCTTTCACTTCCTCATAAAGTGGAGGTTTTTTCTCTGGCTGAATCTCCGCTGCATATGCAGTCATCGGAGATAACACTGTACTAAGCATTGTCATGCCTGCCAGCAATCCAGATACTACTTTCCTAAAATTACCTTTTTTCTTCATGCTAAGGTCCTCTCTTTCATAATATTTGTATGAAAACAGACAGTCCTTAGACTGCCTGCAATACACTACTTATCGTTGTGGGAAAATCAGATTGAACTGCACATTCCCCTCGCCAGGATCAACCATTTCCACAGTTGCTTCATACTGTCGCCCTGTTTTTTTGGATACCAGATCCTTATAATGGATTTTTCCTTTAGCCAGGAACTTCTTTGCTGCCGCCTTATCCATCTTTTTCCCCTGGCTTGCAAGGAATTTATCATTCTTCCACAAGGTAAAAGCACAGTTCCGGTCAGAACAGTAAAAGTTTACTTTTCCTTCCCTGACATCTGCTCCACAGCGGGGACATTTGCCAATGACTTCTCCTTTTGCTTTTCCCTGAAACTGCCCTTTCTTTTCTTCTGAAATACCCTGATATCTGGCAACCAGTTCCTGCATCAGCTCTGTAATCCCATTTAGAAATTCATCTGCGGTCTCTGTATTCTGGGCAATGTGATTCAATGCCATTTCCCACTCTGCTGTCATCTTCGGAGATTTAATCTCATCCGGCAGAACCGTAATCAGTACATTGCCATCATCTGTCGGTACCAGATTTTTCTTTTCCCTTTTCACAAAGCCAGACTGAATCAGTTTTTCAATGATTGCTGCCCTTGTTGCCGGTGTGCCAAGTCCTTTCTTTTCTGTATCTCCGGTCAGTTCTTCATTCCCTGCACGTTCCATTGCAGAAAGCAGGGTATCTTCTGTGTATTGTTTCGGTGGCTGTGTAAAATGCTCCGATACAAAAGAATCACAAGGGCCGTAATGCTTGCCTGCCCAGATATCCAGCTCCGGCTCTTCTTTCTCAATCTTTACGCCAAAGAACTGTTTCCATTTATTTTCGATCGCCTTGAATCCTTCCTGCTTTGTTTTCTTTGCCGTGAGATAAAACGTATGATAATTACAGGTAATCTGACATTTATGGCTCTCATAAATATAAGGATCTGCGGTTGCCGTCAGTACCCTGGCACTGATCAGATACAAAATCTTACGGTTTCGTTCTTTCAGTTCACCAATATCTGCTTTGGCTACTTCCATAGTCGGGATAATCGCATGGTGATCAGATACTTTCTTTGAATTTAATACCTTACTCACGTCTGGCTGATATTCCAGACCTTCAACATAAGGCATTTTCCCAAGTAACATCTGAATCAGAGTTTCTGTGCTTTCTTCCATCTCATCTGTCAGATACTGGCTGTCTGTTCTCGGATAAGTGACAAGCTTCTGCTCATACATCTCCTGCACGGCATCCAATGTCTGCTGTGCGGTATAGCCAAACATTCTGTTTGCTTCCCTCTGAAGAGTGGTCAGATCATAGAGTTTTGGAGGGCGTACCGTCTTCTCTTTCACATCATCCTTTTCCACTTCGCACATCCGCTCCAGGCAGTCCGCAGCCACTTTATCTGCATCCTCTTTTTTCTGAAAATGCTCTGTAACCGCATCCATATCATCAAACTTGATATGAGCCATATAATATTTTTCTTTGGTAAATTCCTTGATCTTCTGATTTCGATCCACGATCATGGCAAGTGTTGGTGTCTGCACTCTTCCGACTTTCAGATTCTGGTTATACAGAACGGAAAAAAGACGGCTCGCATTGATTCCCACCAGCCAGTCTGCCTTTGCCCTGCAAAGTGCTGACTGATAGAGACTGTCATAACACGAACCGTCTTTTAATGACGCAAATCCATCTTTAATTGCCTGTTCTTCCATGGAAGAAATCCAGAGCCGCTTCATCGGCTTTTTGCATCCTGCCTGCTCATACACCAGGCGAAAGATTAACTCTCCTTCACGTCCTGCATCAGTAGCACAGATCACTTCATCTACATTGGAATCTCTCATCAGTTTTTTCAAGATTCCGTACTGCTTCTTTGTTCCATCCAAAACCTTGTGTCTCCAGCATTCCGGCACAATCGGCAGATCTTCATATCTCCATTTTTTATATTTTTCATCGTATTCCGATGCATCGCATAATCCAACTAGATGTCCTATGCACCAGGAAACGATATAACCGTTTCCCTCCACGTAGCCATCTTTTCTTGTTCTGGCTCCCAGTACCGAAGCCAGTGCCATCGCAACCGATGGCTTTTCTGCAATCACTAATTTCATTTACTCCTACTCCTCTTCTTCATCTTCCAGTACATCATCATTGAAATCTTCATCTCTCAGGATTTCCGGTTCTGCACTTTCTTCCTGCTCATCTGCATCGTCTACTTCCCGTTTTTCTGACTCTGAATCTTCGGATTCATCTTCATCCTCTTCCATCTCATCCTCGTCATCATATTCATGCTTTGGTTTATAGACTTTGAAGTAATATCCTCCTGCCGCAGCTCCGACTGCAACCAGTACGATCAAAAGATACGTTCCAAATGAACTTTTATCTTCCGGCATCTGGATGTCATCCTCTACCTTATCTTTCTCGGATGACTCTGTCGTTTCCGGTTTTTCTTCCTCTGCTTTTTTCTCTGGTTCTGCATAAACAGTATCTACTTCCGGAAGTGTCACTGAATTAGAAAGTGTGAAGTTCATCAGATCTTTCTCACTGACTTCGGTAAGGAAATACACATTATCCTGAGATTTTGAATTATCAATAATCAGATAGAAAATCTTACCACTCTTTGTTGAAATGGTATAAAACTCTTTTGTTCCTTCCGTAGCTGTTTTTGTAACGGATTCTGCCGTCTCGCCTTCTTTATTAAGCTGTTTCTCAATACCTGTTACTGTCCGATCATCCACGGTCCCTTTTGCATCTGTCGGCTCAGAAGCCTGTGCATCCTGCGGAAGCGGAGAAGTCGTTGTTTTCTCAGTTCCCGTTGCATCTGCACTGGTCGTAGTTGCCATTGCACCATTGCTGTCACTGGAAGTTTTCTGTTTCTCTGCCTGCTTCTTTGCCCATTCATAGTAAGGATTCTGCAACACATACTTTTCAGAAGTATTTCCAGCACCGTCTGTTACCGTAATCTCAATCTGTTTTGTAGTAAAATCTTTCTGTGTCAGTTGCACTCTCAGCATTCCATCCTTCAAGTCTGTATAAGTGGTGCCATTGACTGTTACCGCAGTAATCCCGGATACTGT
The DNA here is from genome assembly GCF_003481595.1 of Blautia sp. OM07-19. NCBI lineage: Bacteria > Bacillati > Bacillota > Clostridia > Lachnospirales > Lachnospiraceae > Blautia > Blautia sp. OM07-19. The sequence goes on along the minus strand of NZ_QULA01000001.1, from coordinate 305,660 downwards.
ATCATTCCCCTGAATCGTCAGCACACCATCTGTCAGAGAAGCAGAAAGTGTCGGCTTTTCCGTGTCATAACACTTAATAGAGCGATTCTGCTCATAGACCTTTCCCTCACCATCTGTCACACGCACATACACTGTCTGATTTCCAGTGATCGTGATACTTCCGCTTCCGGTTACATCCTGCCAGCTTCCATCTTTTCCTGCTTTTGCTTCCATCTTTGCTATTGAGAAACCTTCCGGCATATGGCTGGCATCTACCGTAACAGCAATGGTTGTTTCTCCCTGTTTCCAGCCATCCGGTTTCTCAATCGTAATCGCAGGTGTGGTATTCTCAGCTGCATAAGCAGTCTGTGTCTGGAGCAAAGGTGTTGTCAGGCAAAGAAATGTCGTTGCTGCAAGCAAGCCCTTTTTTACCCTGCTTTTAGTAATTGTTCTCTTCTTCTGTTTCATTTTTTCCAGATTCATCATCGGCTTTTGTTTCCTCCTTCTGTATTTCCACCCTGCCGGGCAGTTCATTTTTCATTCTCTTTTTGAAAGCTTCCAATTCCGGAATACTCATATCCATTGCACGGATAATTCTTACAATTTCCAGATTTTCCGCTTCTGTTTTTGCAATCTCCGCAGCCTTGAACCGCTTTAAGTCTGCTTCATATCTGGCTTTGGATGCTTCCATTTTTTCCTTGGCTTTCTCATAATCCGCCGTTGCTTTTTCAAGACTTTTCATCGCTTCTCCTTTCCGGACGGCTGATGCAGCCGCCCTTTTTTCTTACCATCGTCCAAATCCATAGAAATGGCTCTGCCAGTATGGTGAATTGATGGACGTGTACTGCACCGGATGACCGCAATGGATCATCTGACCATTGCCTACATAGATTCCAATGTGCGTTACCGGAACTCCTGCATCATAAGTGCCTGTAAAAAAGATCAGATCTCCCGGCTGTGCTTCTGACTGAGATACCGGCGTGCAGATGTCATACAGTCCCTGTGCAGTCAATCTTCCTGTATTCCTTACACCAGAGTTTGTCAGGCAGTAACTTACAAATCCAGAACAGTCAAATCCACTTGGAGAATATCCACCCCACACATACGGTGTTCCTAGATATCTCGCTGCTTCGTTCAACAAACGCTGTGCCGCTTCACTGGTGTATTCATTGCCGCCAAAGCCTGCCCCTTCTCCAGTTTCCAGATAAAAGATCGGGTTTAAGCGCTCTCCATTTTTCAGAAGTTCAATATGAAGATGGCTTCCTGTAGAATTTCCAGTATTTCCTACAAGACCAATCTCATCACCTTTCGTGACGGATACACCTGCAGATACACTCCGGCTGCTTAAATGTGCATACCGCAGTTCATAGCCTTTACTGTCCTTGATCACAACATAATTGCCATAGCTGTCGTTATAAGCAGAAGTTGTAACCGTTCCGGTCAGCCCTGCCATTACTTTTGTTCCCTCCGGCGCTCCGATATCCATACCATTATGAAGCTGATTTGCTCCTGAAATTGGATGAATCCGATATCCATAATAACTTGTCACACTGGAATACCAGTTAAAATCAACCGGTGTCGCAAACATCTGTAAATTACCTTTCGTATCGTTATAGGCACTGAACAGTTCTTTCTGGAAAAATCCCAGCCTGTCCTGACAGATCGACATCAGATTTCCGCTGTTTAAGGTGACATTCAGCACATCTACATCTCTTGTCCTGGTCACTTCCACTTCCTGGCTTCCATTATCATCTGCCAGATAGCATTCCCAGGTCTTATGACCATGTGCGGATGCTGCCGCATGACTGTCATAATAGACATCAAACTGTACACCGTATCTTGCGAAAGCTCCGGTATCTTCTACCGTATATTCGACACCATTCATGACCACCTTTGTTCCCATTGGAACAAACGGATTGGAAGCATCTACTGCTAAGGTATGATTGGCTGTTGGATATGCTCCACTGGCAGTCGGTCCTCCACTCCAAATACCACAACAGATTGGACAGTTACAATATCCGCTTGTTACAACCTGTCCCAACGATTCTCCAACTCTTACTGTTGCTGTCTCTGTCACAGTTTCATTGACTGCTTCAGTAGTCAGATGATATTGCTCTGCAAACAATGCATCCAGTTCAGGCTTGACCTGTTCAAAAGTAAACTCCTCATACTTTGCTGACAGATAACTGATTAGGATAAACGGATCATGCTCAATAGGTCCGATGTTATATCGGTATTCCTCATGTCCCGGTTCTTCAGACTCCATGTTGTTAATCCGCTCCTGCAGATTAGCTTCCAGCTGTGTATAATACAGTTCCGCTTCCCGGATTGCTTGATCCGATGACAGATAACTGGTTCCCGTGTAAGTGATCACATTTTGTAAAAACACTGCAGAGCATGACGTGACATTCGTTATAATCAGAAACATCAATCCGATCAGAACTGCCACACTGATATACACCTTCCGGTTTTCTTTAAAGAAGTTGGTGACTTTGCCGCCAATCTTCTTGATATAATCAATCGTACCTTTTGTAGCTGTACCTACGGTCTGTTCACTTCGCTTTGCTTTGGCATAATCCCGTTTGATCTGTTGCTTCTGAATCTGTTTTTTTAGCTTCTTCTGCTCCTGACGGGCTGCCGCCTGTGTCTGTTTCTCTGCCTGTCTCTCCAGTCTGCTTCTCTTTCTGGAAGCCCTCTGTTTCCTTCGTCTGGCACTTCTCTGTTCCAGCCGGTAAATACCTTCGCAGCCTTCTTCCAACTTATGGGCACCTTCTACTGCCGCATTATCGTCTTCATTTTTACTGATCTCACGGTGCAATGCTGCGGAAGTTGCACTTCCTGCTTTCTTAACAACAAAAGCTTTTTCTGTTTTCACAGATTCCCCTTCGCCAAACTTCAGGCGGGATTTCTTCTTTCCAGAACCCTCTCCTTCATTTGCCTGATAAACCTGTGCCTTCTTGGAATGCTGCTTTGCTTCCTTTTTCTTTCTTGCTTCCTCATAAGAAAACTTTTTGGCTTTTTCCTTCTGTTTCTGATGACGGAAATTGACTCCATCCGTATCCATCTGGTTCAATTTCTCCATATCTTTGTCATTTTTCACAGAAGCACCAGTCTCTTCATAAGCAAATTTCAGACGCTGTTTCTGCTTTGGTTTCTTACTTCCACCATTCTTCTTACTCCGGCTGTCTCCTCTGTTTTCTGAAAGATCCGCACGTTTTTCTTTCAGTCTCCCTGACTGGCTGGCTTCGGATTTTTCCGCAAATCTTGATTCTTTTCTGTTCTCAGCACGGATTCTTTTCCGGTTTTGTTGCTTTCTATTTTGTCCAAAATCCTCACTTTGGTTCTCCGTTCGCATCAGTTCCGGTGCATCCCTGGATTTTTGCACAGAGGGACGGATATTTTTCCCACTCCGCTTAGACTGGCGGGGAGACTTATCCACAAGGTTTTCTGCTTTTTCCCCCTGTTTTATTCCCATCTGCACATCACTGGCACGGTTACTGACACGAACAGAAGATTTATCCGTCAGGTTTTCTTCCACCAGACCATCTTTGGTCATCTTCTGGACCTTCTTATCCCTGACTTTCATTCTCTGTTCTGCCACTGATTACTCCTCCTTCTTCGGATACCCTTTCCCTGCCTGTAATAAACAGAGAAAAGCGATGCCAAATACAGCACCGCCACTAAAAGTTAATACATATGAAATTGCTCGTAACATTGTCTTCTCCTTTGATTTAACCTGCTTCGGAAGTTTCCTCCAAGCGGGTTGTCATGATTTTATAGAGGGAATTCTTCGGGAATCTGTCTACGAATGGAATAATGACATTTCCATAGAACAGAAGTCCTTCCCCCTCATTACTGTTGGTTACATAGGACAGCTGGGTTGGTGAGATATTCAGCTGTTTTGCAAGAATCTGCCGGTCACCGGAAGCCTGGTTGAGCATATAAATAAAATCTGAATTTTCAAATATATTCTCTATCTCCCTGGAAGACAACAAATCCTTAATATTCTGGGTGATACCAGTTGGAATACCACCCCATTTACGAAATCTCTTCCAGATTTCCACACTATAAGCTGCAGTCTGCTCTTCCTTCAAAAGAAGATGGAACTCATCCACATAGTATCTGGTGGACTTATGGGCAGAACGGTTCATCGTTACCCTGTTCCAGACCTGATCCTGGATTACGAGCATCCCAATCTTTTTCAGCTGTTTGCCAAGTTCTTTGATGTCAAAGCAGACAATACGGTTATTGATATCCACGTTCGTCTGATGGTTAAATACATTCAAAGAACCTGTAACATAGATCTCCAATGAAGTGGCCAGTCGCTGTGCTTCTGGCTCTTCCTGTTTTCTCAGAAGGTTGTATAAGTCCTCCAGGATTGGCATCTTCTCCGGTATTGGATCGGCAAGGTATTCCTGATATACTAACCGAACACAACGGTCAATAATCGTTTTTTCTACTGGCTCCAGTCCATTCTTTCCACCAACAATCAACTCACACAGAGATAAAATAAAATCTGCTTTTAATGACAGCGGATTATCTTCCTCGGAATAATTCAGGTTCAGATCCATCGGATTGATATACTGGTCAGATACCGGAGAAACCCGTACCACCTGTCCGTGCAGTGCCTGCACAAGTGCCGAATATTCGGCTTCTGGATCGCAGACGATGATATCATCTTCTGTGATCAGGAAGCAGTTTGTAATTTCTCTCTTTGCTGAGAAGGACTTACCGGAACCTGGTGTACCAAGAATCAGTCCATTCGGGTTCTTCAGACGTTTCCGATCAACCATAATCATGTTGTTGGATAATGCATTCAGTCCATAATAAAGAGCCTCCCCTTCCTGAAACAGTTCCTGTGTCGTAAACGGCACGAAGATCGCTGTTGAAGATGTGGTAAGCCCTCTTTGAATTTCAATCCGATTGACTCCCAGCGGAATACAGGACATGAGTGCTGCTTCCTGCTGATAATCCAGCTGTTTTAAGGAACAGTTATATTTCTGTGCGATTCCCTGCACCTGGAAAATATTGTTATCCAGCTTCTGACGCTTCTTTGCGGTATTCATTACCAGAACCGTCACGAGGAACATTCTCTCATTTCTGGACTGCAGATCTTCCAGCAGGTTTTTCGCCTCTTCTCCATAAGTCACAAGGTCCGACGGAAGCACGTCCATATCATAACCGGAACGTACTGCTCGCTTCTGCTCTTCAATCTTCATCTTATCCAAATCTGAAATCTTACTCTTGATCATCTTGATCGCAGAACTCTGGTCAATGGACTGGATATGAATATTGACATTGATGCTGTCATCCACATCCAGGAAGTCTGCAAGCATCCGGTCTGTAAGCTCTGGTGCCAAAATCTGCAGATAACTCACACTTCCCATCGTTCTTCCCATCAAAAATGTCTGATTCTTGGAAAAGTTAAAGGAAGTCGGTGCAATAAAATCTTTGGTCTTTAATCCTGTTTCTGGAAGCATCTTATACTGGAACTTAAATGGTTCAATCCGATCCTGGTTGAACACATGATACATAATCTCCAGCCTTTCCAAACCATTCAAGGAATGTGCCTGTGCTCCCAGGACCTTAAAGTTATTTAAGATATCTGTTTCGATTCTTTCAAGCCTTGGCCTTGCCGCCTTCAGGCTTTCTGCTTCGATTCCAAAAGTAATATACTTTGTCTTCACCAGACCATTATTTCCTTTGGAAAGCTGATTTTTCAGCATAGTACGATACTCTTCACGAATGGCATTGAAGTCATCGTTCTGATCCGGAATATCAATACTTTTTTCAAATTCTGCCACATCCACCTGCTGATTGATAAAGGACAGCTGCACACTGATGGAAGAATCAAAGTAATTTAAGAAATCACAGTAATTTTCAAATATCGTGGTCTTATCCTCATTTAAAGCAAGCTGATAGTTGATGTCATAAAACTGAATTGTCTTAGAGAAAAAGGTCTTTGTCACCTGGCAGATACCATCCTGCAGCATCCGAATATACGGAATACTCTGCTGTGCAGTTGTAGGAATGTTTTTCTGTTTCCTACGATCCCGTTCCTGCTTCTTCCTACGCTTTTCCTGTTCTCTTTCTTTTCTGCTTTTTTTGTTTCTTCTTTCCTGACGGTTTCTTTTTTCCGCCAGGGACAGACGCTCCTGCTGAGCCTCCTGCTTTGTCTTTTTTGCCATCCGGCACACCCTCCTTTTTTACAAGGGTGGAAATCTCCTGATAAAAATTTTCTGTCTTATATGGTCTTACCGCCGGACAGATAAACTTCTGTCGAATGATATTTGCCACCACTTTTTCAAATGGAAGCCCGTCTTTTTCATACATTGCCATGAAGAAAAATGGAAGCATGATCGTTACCATCAGGATGGCTGCGATACTGGAACCAATTGGTTTTCTCATGAACAGATAAAACGGAATTCCCACAACTGCGGCAAGTGAAAAGAAAATCAGCTGCCGCTTTGTCAGATTTAACGCTACTTTTGTTTTGACCTTGGTAAGGTCTTTTGGTACTGGTACATACGCCATGGTATGCGCTCCTTTCCTGCCCGTTAGTGGGCATTAAATATCGATTTGCTAAGGCTTCCGGTCTTGAATAATGAAAATGCAAGAATCACGGTATAAGCCGCTACTGAAAACATTGCTGCATGAAGGTCACTGGATATGGTCATTGCATTTACTAAAACTGCATAAATTCCCACACAAACCATCATGAAGAATCCCTGAAATGCCAGTGCGAACAAGCCTTTTAAATAGTTGTTTCCGATATTACCCCATTCCTTATTGGTCATGGTGGCAAACGGAATTGGTGCTATGGAAGTATAAAGGTAAATTTCTATCATTCTTCCGTACAAGATTACCGTAATGATAATTGACAGAATGTGCATGGTAACACTGATTAACATCGTTTCCATGGATAGCAGGAACAAATCCCCTAACTCCATATCCTCCAGGGCATCCACAATCCGTGAAATTGCTTCTGTTGCATCCACCGCAGTGTTTCCTGATATCACCCCGGCGGCATTGTTGACCACATGCTGGCCAACATCAAAGACCGCCATCGTGATATTGAACGTATTTGTCACCAGATAAATGGCTACATACGCTTTGAAGATCCAGAGGAAAATGTTATAAGTCTCAAATTCATGGAAATTGTTTTTTTGTGTTACCATCGTGATCAATTCATAGCACAGGACAAAGGTGATGATCAGTCCCGCAATGGGGACAATCACCGTTTGGGATATATTCTGAATCAGATTAAAAATCCCTGCATTCCATCCCTGCGGTGTCTGCCCCACCTGCCCGGCTATGGTTCCCACCTGCTCATTGACAGACGTGAACATGTTATCCAAACTTGACTTGATAAGCCCGATCAGGATATCCTTTATCGCTTCCGTAATTCTCTCAATGATGGTGTTCATCTACCACTCCTCTTAAGAGAACAATGTTGCCAGCTGTGGAATCAGGGTAGTTCCCAGCAGCATGATTCCGGCACCAGCCATCAGCTGTTTGATGCCCTGGCTCTTAGCGCCGGGATTGTCATTTCCATATCCTTCCAGAAGGTTTACGACACCCCACACGCCAAGACCTGCGCCGATTGCGACTACAAGAGTTTTTAAAGTTGTAATTGCACTGCTAAAAAATGCCATATACATTCACCAAAACTGACCTCTTTCAGGTGTTTACGGGAATGAAAAAACACCGACTAAAAAGCCGGCGCACCTAATGTCAGTTATTCCTTTCCTCATTATTTTTCGTTCATTCCCATGGTTACTCCGACAGCTCCACCTGAATTACCTCCACCTCTTCTTCGGGTTTCGGTGTGTACTGCGGGTTTAACTCTTTTTCTACTTTGTATCGGTTTTTCTCATTTTCATCTGCAAGAAACCGATAATTTTTGTGTTTCGTGATATCATATTTGTCTGAGAAAAATGGTCTGGCACCACGAATCTGCAGGATACATTTTCCTCCATCCATGACTGCAATCTCATCTTCTGTCATCAGCTGTTTGCCTGTTTTCTGGTAATTCAATCCAAAGGACTTCTGATTGCTCCTCGTTTCCGAAGTGTTATACAGATCAATGGTTTCCTTACCCAGAAGTTCACTCATTTCCTTTAAGGTAGTTTTCTCTTTTCCACCAAGAAATAGTGTAGTATCACAGTTACCCAGAATGGTATCTGCACTATCCTTATACATTGCCTTTAGCTGACTCTGTGACTGCAAAATAATAGAAGCAGAGATTTCCCTGCTTCGGATAGTTGCAATCAGCTTGTCAAACTGAGGAATTTGCCCGATGTTAGCAAACTCATCCGCGATGACACGCACATGCACCGGAAGTCTTCCTCCATATACATCGTCTGCCTTATCACAAAGCAGATTGAAAAGCTGTGACTGCAGCATCGCAATCACAAAGTTGAAGGTTGTATCTGTATCGGACATAATCAGAAACAAGGCTGTTTTCCTGTCACCGATCTTATCCAGTTCCATTTCATCATAAGACATGATCTCACGAAGCTCTGCGATGTCAAATGGGGCAAGTCTGGCTCCACAGGAAATCAAAATACTTTTCGCTGTCTTTCCAGCCGCCATTTTATATTTTTTATACTGTCTGACCGCAAAGTGCTGCGGATCTCTTTCTTCCAGTTCCTGGAACATCATATCCACCGGATTCTGATAAGTTTCATCCTCTTCACGGGTTTCGCTTTCGTTCAAAAGATCCAGAAGGGTATTCAGATTCTTTTCCTCTTCATCCCCTTCATACCAGATAAAAGCAATCAGTGCTGTGTACAGCAATTTCTCTGCTTTCACCCAAAAATCTTCGGAAGCTTTTTCCCCTTCGCCTTTGGTATTCACAATGATTGTTGTCACCAGCTTCAGGATATCTTTTTCAGACCGTATATAAGCAAATGGATTGTAATGAAGCGATTTGGAAAAATTGATGGTATTCAGAACCTTAATCACATATGGCTCATGAACTACTTTTCCGGATTTATCTTTCATGATATTTCCATTCTTATCTTTCTTAGGCGGTCCCTTTGCTAACATCTTCCCGCACTCCTCAATGAGAGTGCCCTTTGGATCTGTAATGACCATGGAACAGTTCATCTGCATGACCGACGGCTTTACAAAAAATCGTGTCTTTCCAGAACCACTGCCACCGATGACCACGATATTTTTATTTCTCGCATACTTCGGCTGCTTTGGTCTGCTCTCCATGGTCAGTGCTTCTGTTGCTGTCAACGGAATATTCATCCAGGGATCCTCTGACATATAAGGCTTGATATCCTCTGCAGTTCCCCATCTGGCTGAACCATACTCGATTCCCTTCCGAAGTTTCTTTGCATCTGACTGTTTCTGCCAAACCAATAGTTTCAAAATAACTGCGACAGTAACTCCAACCAATAGATCTCTCAGGTCAAAGCTCAACAGAATCCCTGTAAAGATCCGATCTGCATGTTCCATCGCATATAACAGTTTGTTCCCTATATCTTCTCCAGGACTGCTCCTGTATAAGCAGGATGCCCGGTCCGCATAAAAAGCGGTCAGAACATAGGGAAGATTTGTAAGAACCAGTTTCTTTTTATCCAGGGCGGACAGCCTGACCCCAGCTTTATTCTTCCACTTCTGCATCAGATTATTGCCGTTTTGTTTCTTCATCGGCTCTGTTCCTGATGTCGGTTCTTTACTTTGTCCTTCGTCTTCTTTGGCATCATTGCCCGGTAAGCTGCAAGACGCTTATGAATGGAAGGTTTATTCGCTTTTTGAATCTGTTTCTGGGAAAACTCACGGAAAGCAGCATTGAGGGCATCCTGATCACGTCCCTTGAAAAATACCAGATAAACCGGCGGCTCTTTGCTCTTGTCTTTTTTCAGAGCATAATTGATCCCATATTTTCTGGCATACCGTTCAAAGGACTTGATATTTTTGTCCGTGATCTCGATATTGACCATCCCGGCATTCTGTTTTGCCAGCTCTTTTACCGTGACCTTTCCCTGTTTCGGCTGATTTTTCTGTGCTTTCTTCTCTACTGATTTCTGCTTCTGATGACGCAGATACGCAACAAGAACCTTTTTCAACAGGTCTGCCGTAATCTTAGTAGCCCGAATACAGAACGTGACCGTTTTCTGAGTTACCTCTTCCTGCATGACTTTTCCCTCCTTTCAGCGATTCAACTGCTGTCCAAATCTGTAATCATGGCAATCACCCCCTTTAATGAAAAAAGACAGATTAACCGGTAATCAGGTTCTGCACCTGTACGAGTTTTTCTGTCCCTTCTTCTTTTCTCTTATCTTCTCCACCACAATAGATGGGAACACACATTTCAAGTATTCTACTGTAAATACGCTGATGGGCAGTATCCAAATCTGTGGACTTCATTTCATTCAGTCCCAGATTCGTTGTTATGATCAGCGGAAGCATTTTACAATAGCGGCTGTCTATCACATTATAGACCTGCTCCAAAGCAAACTCGGAATTTCGTTCTATTCCCAAGTCATCAATAATCAGCAGCGGATAATCCACAAGATTTTGTATAATCTGGTTCTTATCTGCCTGATAGCTGGTCATTTCATTTAAAATCCTGGAAAAGTTTGTCATCATGACACGTTCTCCCTGTTCCAAAAGTGCATTTGCAATACAGCCTGCAAAAAAGCTCTTCCCGGTTCCAACCGGTCCCATCAAAAGCAATCCTACATTTTTTCTCTTCATATCTGTCCAGTTTTCTACATACTGCCTGGCGATTAGTATCTTCTGGTTGCTTCCATTGTCATTTTCAAATTTCCATTCCCAGAATCTTCTTTCCCGAAGTCCGACGGATTTTCTCTGATAAAGCTGCCGCTGTTCTTCTTCCCGCTGCATCTTCTCATCCAGTTCCTGCCTGGCTTTTACCTCGCATTCGCACAAACAGGACACTACATGCTCAAAACCCATCAGACTGACTTTCATCTGTTTTCTTTTTCCACAGGTGCCACAATGAAGACATCCCTCTTCGTCCAGATAATCTGCTGTTACTTTGTTTTCCATCACAGGCTTTCTCCTTCCTGAAATTCATATTTATCCATTCCTATCCTGGTTCCATCCCTTTCTGCCCAAAGACAGATTGTTGCAAAATGGTTTTGATACTCTTTTCCACTGGATTTCATATAAACAGAAAGATGATCAATCCGTTTCTGGTAATCCCATGGAAATAGCGTCATCAACTCCTGCAGTTCAGCTTCCGACAGAACAACATTTTTAAATCTACCATATTGACTGAATTTTTCTTCCAAAGCGGGTGTATTGCCCTTACTCTTATCAGTATGATTCTTTTCAGTCTTATTTATCTTAGTATTACTTCCATCCAGATTCTTGCAGTCCGGACTTCTATTTTTTTGCGTTCCGGACTTCCAGTTTCTTGCAATCCGGATTTCCAATTCTTTGCAGTCTGGATTTCCAGTTTCTGGCATTCCAGAAACAAAGTATCTTACTGGCTTTCCTCTACTCCGTTTTACAAAATTTTTCACATATATGACAGAGGGACGATTATTCCCCTGCCGATACCGCTCGATCAATCCAATCCCATGCACACTATCCAGCTCATATAGAAGCTTTGTCACTGTCGTATGCGACATTCGCAACAGCTCCTGCAATTCTGCGATCGTGTAAATGATATAGACATAACCCTCACTGTCAATCCAGCCATTTTTCTTGGACAGGCTGATTCGATCAAGCAGAATTCCATAAAGGAGCTTTGCGTCTGTGGACAGGCTTGCAAACTCTTTTTCTGTGAACAGAGCTTTTGGTATCCGAAAAAAAGAAAACTGGTCAGATTCTTCTGCTCTGAAATATTCAAAATCTGCCATAATATTTTCCTACTCTTCTACATCAAAATCACAATTTGCTGCACTGCCTGTACCATGGCACATCTCATCAAATACAAAATTGAATGATTGAATCATTTCGTCCAAATAATAATTTCTGGCCTTCTTGTTACAAGCATACATATCACCAATAAAGCCTTCATCATTCCCCATCGCATGAACAAGGGTTTCCAGGACCTTCATAAACTTCTTTTTTGAACAGCTTTCATACTGTCTGTTCACATATTTCTGGATATCTAACACACGAGCAGGATTATTTTCATTTTCCTCCAGAATTCCAAATGCAAGATCCATACCAAACTCATATCCATCAGCCTGAATTTGATCAATATCCATCTCTCCAAGCTCATCCTGGTATCCTCGCTTTTCCATTGCAGTTAAAGACGTTTCATATTGATCAATATATCCCATATCCGCAATAGTTTCAAAAATATCTCTGGATGCTTTCACCATCTTATCCATAATAATTTCTCTTTCAGCCAGCGGCATATTTGCCATGATAGTATCTAATGTCATCATTGATTCTTCCTCCATCTCATTTTCATAAATACCATTGATATAAAAGTGGTTCGCCTTTCCATTGTTTGGAATGATACGCACCAGTTTACCAACCTGAACCAGTTCCTGTACTGCCTGATCTACTCCATATCGAGTCGTATTCAGGTCTTTCTTTATTTCACTTTTGGGATAGATAACAAACAGATTCCCGTTATGATCTACCCAGCCATTTTGCACCGCAAATTTCAAACGATCCAGAAATAAGCTGTATAGAATCTTTGCTGTATTTGACAGATTTTTGTATTTTTCCATCTGAAACAGCACCTTTGGCACCTGCAGACAATCTACCGGCATATACTCCATCTTACTCATTGATTGTTTCCTCCTTCTGTTTGTACAGCACTTCGGCTGAATTAATATTGATTTCCAACATCCCTACAAATACCTGATAGTACAGAAGGCATATCTGTTCATCCTCTCTTGCCAGATACAATCCTTCCAGTTCATTGGACGGATGTTTCATTCCGTATACTGCCTGACAGATATCATGGATTTTCTCACATTCCACACTTCTAAGATGCATCTCCAAGGTGTGATTAAATCTCTGCCAGTCCTCCAGTTTCTGATTTACTGCCATCATGCACTGGAACAGTTCCGCTGCTTCACATGCTGCTGACAGCACTACATTTTTGTTGTTGATACTTCCATCGGCATTTTTCATATGCCCTACCATATACGCCTGATCTACTGAAACCATCTTTTATCCTCCTCTATCTAAACGGCATTTCTTCTTCCATACCCTCTGGGATCTCTAAGAACCCTTCCGCATCTTCTGGAAACGGTGGTCTGTCAACCATTTTTGCACCTGCGAATTCAATCCGGTTTGCATACACTTCGGTGGTATAGATCTTTTTCCCGGTATCCTTATCTTCATAATTACCTGTGACAATCTCGCCTTCCACCATGACCTTCGTTCCCTGCATCAGATAATCTCTGGCAAATTCTGCTTTCTTTGCAAAAGCCTTTACCGGAATGAAACTGACTTCATCGGAATAATTTCTTCTGACTGCCAGAACGAACTTGGCAATCTTATGAAGTCCTTTTTCATTCTCCACTTCGTTGTATCCAGGATTTCTTACTAATCGCCCGGAAATAACTGTTGTATTCATTGGCTTACCCCTCCTATGCTTTCATTGATTTGTAACAGATACCGATACATGGTCCACATTTTCCATAGGCACATCCGTAACATTCATCTTTTTCCAACTCTTCTTGCTTCATTTCATCGGCAAACATTCCTAACAGTGTTGTGTAAATCTTTTTCATTGCCAGGAATTTTTCTTCTGCTTTTTCCATCTTCTCTTTGTAAAATGGGATCAGTTCACGAAGAACTGGATGGAAACGTTCATTTTCATCATCCCAGGCACAGGTTTTCATCATACAGCGTGGCTGTTTCTCATAATTGCCCAGATAATATGGGCAGAACGTACAGCCTCTTTCTTTAACAATTGCCACCGGAATCACTGGCATCTGACTTTTGATTTCCTTTGTTACATGCTTACTTTCAATTCGCTCTCTCATCTTAAAAATCCTCCAAGAATATATATATTTGCAAAAGGGAATTCCCCTGAATTGCCTGTTTTTAAGCACAAAAAAAGAGGCAGACTTACGATTTTTATTTTCGCAAGCCTGCCTCTTATCAATCTAATATTCTATTTTCCAATGACATACCGTATAAACACGTATATCGCTCTGATCACATACACTGGAATCATGATGCTTCCAATCAATGCTCCAATAATGACACTTAATGCAGCCATCCCAAGTGTTGCTGTGGTATCCATTCCTCTCGGAATTAGAATCAACCGCATTTTATGTATTCCAAATGGAAGTCCGGCAATAAATACCCACCAGAACCAATCCGTCTGCCCACTGACCTTCATAATTGTTTTTGTCATCCAAAACCAGAATACCATAAATGCCAGTGGCAGAATTGATTTTTTAATTACATCTCCAATCGTCATTTCTTTCGTCCTCTTATCTAATCTTTTTATCTTCTGTACTTTAGAAAGATATGCCTGATATCTTTGCATCTGTCTATCATTATATCTTATTTGCTTTTCATATTCCACTTTATCATCCCCTTTGCTCTGTTTGTGCTTTCCACGAATCTAATAACTGGAAAATTATTTTTTCGATTTGCTCTTTCTTGTAATCTGGTGGAAAATATTTTTGCAGTTGCTTTTCTGAAAAACTGATTTTCTGATAATTCACTTTTGCTTCTCCTCTAAGAATTTTCTCTATATCTTCTCCAGTCAATTCTTTTTGCTGGCTAAGGTCTTTCAGTTTTTTTGCCTGAGATCCATTTGGCATTTTCTTTGTTGTTCCTATAAACGCCAGTAACAATGACTGCTCATTACTTTTCAAATAAGATAAATCAACTGCAACAGTAAATGGCAATTCATTTTTATCTACAAACTCCAGCAAGTAATTCGACAAGTAGGTCAAGCGTATATATCGTTTGATCGTACTCATTGTCTCTCCGACTTCTGTGCCAACCATCTCAGCTGCCCATCTTTTTTTCAACTTTGGTTCAACTTGGACCAAAGTTAAATCAGTCCGTCTACCCTGACGTTTCAATGCTTCATACTTCATGCGGTATGCAAATGCCTTCTCACTATATAGCAGATTTTCTCTTTGAATGTTGGAATCGACCATAACCACAGTTGCTTCATCATCAGACATATCTCTGATAATGACCGGCATTGTTTTCAGTCCTAATTCCCTGCAAGCATATTTTCTTCTGTGTCCCACAACTAATTCATAATCCTTTTCCCCTGAATTTGAAGGTCTTGCAATTCCTGGCACAAGAACTCCATATTCTGAAATACTTTCAATCATTTCCTCCATTTTATCATCCCTAAACACTTTAAACGGATGATTCTTGAATGTATCCAACTCGTCCAGCGGAATTTCTCGCACACACTCCTGCTCCTCTGACAATCCGAATAATGCATCTACCCCTTTGAATTTTATCTTTGAAGCACTACTTTCTTTCACTGCCATCACCAATCACCTCCTCTACCAATTTTTTATAAGCTTCGGCAACACGACCTTTCGGATCGTGTTTATAAATACTTACTCCCTCAGCACTCGTCTCTGCTGCCCTTATCGAAAACGGGATTGCAGTCTTGAAAATATTGATATATTCGCCATAATTATCATGAAGCAACTCTATAATCTCTTTTGAAAAATTCGTTCTTCGATCTACCATGGTAAGTAAGATTCCGTCAATCTGAAGCTTTCGATTTATCTGCTTTCTAACTTTATATATGGTCTGCATCAACTGTTCCAATCCTTTAACAGGAAGATAATGTGCCATAACCGGAATGATAACCGAATCAGCTGCTGCAAGAGCATTTACAGTAAGCATTCCTAGCGATGGCATATTATCAATCAGGATATAATCATATTCTGGCGAAATTGTCTTGATAAACTGTTTTAACACATATTCTCTGCTCATAACATTTACCAGACTAACTTCTACCCCAGACAGTTCAATATTTGCCGGAAGAATGTCTATTCCCTCTTCATGGTGAAGAATTCCATATCCTTCTGGTAATTCAAGACCATTCATTTCACAATGAAGAATTGTCGCTACTGTTATTTCTAATTCATCTGGATTCTGATATCCAAGACTTTCTGTTAAACTTCCCTGTGGATCAAAATCTATTGCCAGAACTTTATATCCTTTTTTTACCAATCCGATTCCTAAATTCACACAGGAAGTTGACTTTGCGACACCACCTTTTTGATTGACTATTGCTATAACTTTTGCCATCTCTATTTCCTCCCGATTCGTAATGTATGTTTTGAAACTGCTTTTTCTGCCTTTTTCTGATTTTCAGCCTGCAATGTTAAATCATGCGTCTTTATCAGCAATGCCTCAAATCTTTCTTTTTCTTCCTGCTGTTCGTGTGCTGTCAAATCCGTTTCCAAATTCGTTTTTTGTGAAACGCTCAACTTATTTCTAATATTATATGTGTCATATCTTCTTCTAATGCAATTCGCTTCTACACCGGACAGTGTAACCAACTCTGACCAGGAAGACACTTTACATCTTCTTGCAATCGTTCCCCATGATGGTGTTTCTGGATTTCTACAAGCATCATATATTTTTGACGTTGCCGGTTGTATCCGTTCAAATTCGTTTTTAAATATTTCCAAAAAATCATATTGATCATCCACACACCTTGTTCCATGACGTCCAATCCTTACGTATTCCATCTCACCATAATAATCATTTAGAAATTCTCTGGCTGTTTTTCCAAAAAGCTTTTCAAAGACCATATGGCTTGGTAGCTCTTTATGGCTGTCACACTCTTTTATTCTCGGTGGTATACCATTATGAGATTCTGTCCATTCATCTAATGCTTCATATACACTGGCTGCATCCCATCTATCCAATGGCGTGGAAGAATATTTTTTTAGTGCCTGTATCACTTCCACAACTTCCTCCGTCTGTGGCAGACATTGCAGTAATTCGATTGCCTTGGGTATGGCTTTTCTTCTTGTCATAATTCTTGCCATAAAAAAACCTCCTTTGAATGGTCATCATCTCATTCAAGAAGGTTCCTATCAGAAACAATTCCGAATTATTTTCAATATCTTATCTATACTGTTATTTCAACATAAGATATCGAAATGTACATCTGACAGCACTGTTTTTTTATCCAATGCCTTTATCAGAAATCCCTTATTTTAAGGCTTTTCCGGTCATTTCCTTTATCGTACTCTATTGGGATGGCATATGTGGAAAATTTCACCTCAAATGCCGGGTCAAATTTATCCACCGCCTTGAGAAGCCCGATGCTCCCTATCTGAAAAAGATCTTCCATCTCCACGCCTCGCCCAAGGAAACGCCGTGCCACGCTGTAAATAAGTCCTGTATTCTCTTCAAATAACGTATCTCTTGCCTCTTTATCCCCCTGGTGTGCACGCCCAATCAGGGCAAGAGTATGTTCCATAAGCTATCCTTTACCGGCCGATGAGTTTTTTCATCCGCACCCGGGTTCCTGCACCAACCTGTGATTCTACTTTCAGGTCATCCATAAATGCCTCCATAAAGGTAAATCCCATACCGGACCGGTCTGTGTCTGCCTTTGTGGTGTACATCGGTTCCATTGCCTTCTGAATGTCCGGGATTCCCTTCCCATGATCTGTGATCTCCACATAGATTTCCTGACCGGTAATACAGAGTTTCATCTCTATCTTATGTATTTTTCCCTCATAAGCATGGATAATGCTGTTGGTGACTGCCTCAGAAACTGCGGTCTTGAGATCTGCCACTTCCTCCAGCGTCGGATTGAGCTGCGTACAGAATGATGCCGCCGTAATCCTTGCCAGGGCTTCATTTACCGGCCTGCTGTCAAATACAAGTGTTACTTCATTTGCTTTTTCCATAATCTTCTCCTTCTTCCTCTGCCCTCTGAATCTCCATATATCTGTGGACTCCTGATAAATGGAGCAGTTTGTCAATATGACTGCCTGTATTGACTGCCATGATACACTTCTGCCCCATCCCCAGCGCCCGGTATCGCCCCATGATCAGTCCGATACCAGAACTGTCCATAAACTCCGTATTCTCAAAATCAAAAACAATCCTTTTGACATAGGTTCTGCTCATGATCCTGTCCGTCTCCTTTCGGATCCAGTCCGACTGCGGATGGTCAAGATCCTGCGGAAGATGTACCGTCAGGATTGCGTCTTTGAATTCAAACAGCTCATTCATTTTCATTCCCCCTGCAATTTTTTTACTGTTCCGTTCAGGCATCCTCAATATACAAATACAAAAAAGGAGATGTGCATCATACACATCCCCTTCTCCGAGGTTCCTCTTATAGCGTTTTGTCCCTGCATTGCCTGCAGCTATCACTAACTGTTCACTATAATATTATTCATAATAATCTGATTCATCGTAATCACCGCTGTCATCGCTTCCATCACCAGAAGTATCATCTGATCCAGCATTTCCGGAACTTACAGCCTGACTGATCGTATTATAGATTGTTTTCTGTTCATCTGAAAGAACATCTGCCTGTACATTCTGCAGTTCCAGTGCAGCATCGTCCAGATTCTTCTGCTGATAATCTGCGTATGCCTGCAGAAGTGCCTGATAACTCGTACTCTTTGTCTGTTCAGAAGTCAGCTGCTGTGTAACTTCATCTGCCGAATTCGTGGCTTCCTTCGCATCATTCTGCGCCTTGGTAAGTTCTGCCGCCTGACTTGCAAGCGATTCACTGTACTGGACGATCTGCTGGTTCGCTTCCTTGTAAATTCCCTGACGGATTGCCGGAACTGCCAGCATCCAGAAAGCACCAACTCCAGCCACGATTCCCGTCATCAGAACAAAAAACAGAGAAATTCTGGAGCGTTCTCTGTAAACAGGCTGCTGCACAACCTGATCCGGAGCCAGCACATCCATCTCCTGCTGCTTTGAACTGCCCGAATGGAAAAATCCCTTTTTTCCCTTCTTTTCAAGCTTGGTCGTAACTCCTGTCTGTTCATCCACTTCCCTCAGAAAGCGAAGCGTTGTCGTATTCGTCTTATCAATACGCGCTGCCTTCCGAAGAGTTCTTCTCGCTTTGTTCCATTCATGATTTTTCATCTGGATCAATGCAAGAAGATGATATCCCTTGATAAGCTTCGGATTCTGTGAAAGAATCTTGCGCAGCTGAATTGCCGCCATATCTTCATGTCCTTCACGGCACAGAAGCAATGCGTGATTATATTTCTTGATTGTCTCATTGATCGCATTCAGACGGTTTCTGTTCGCCTGAAGTTTATTGATGTATTCTGTTGCAAGGTTTCTCGTCGGCTGAAGACTCTTACTAATCACCCATTCGCTGAGTGCAGAAACCACTTCTCCTGTCTCAAAATAAACAAGCCCAAGAAGATTCCTCGCCTTGATATTTCTCTTATCATAGATCAGACTCTGTTTCAGACAGGCGATCGCTCCGGAAAGATCACGGATGCTTGCCTTCTCCAGACCCTGATTGTAAAAACTCTTGGACAGATAATCTACTTTTTTCTGGATCAGTACATTATATCCGCAGTTCGGACAGTAGTCCAGATCCATGTCTGTAAGAAATGCCCCACAGTTCACACAATTCATTCACTATTTCTCCCTTTGTGTACTTCGTATGCTTCTTATCTTGTGCGTCGATTGCTTTTTGCCTCTCTTAAGACTTCCTGAAGGACATCCAGAATATCAGTCAGCTCTCTGTCATAGATCGCACCCTCTGCGTCTGTGACATCCAGACAGGGTTCAAATTTCTTCAGTTCCTCTTCATAATCGATCATAATAAATTCTCCTTATTTTCCGATTCCCTTAAGGATAGCGGTCTTGATCTCGCCTACCAGATACAGGGAACCTACGCAAAACAGCAGTCCATCTTCGCCCTTGACCGCAAGTGCTTTCTTAAATGCCTCCTCCGCGTCATCACAGACTTCAGCGGAAGGACAGCCATTCTCACGGAAGATCTCTGCCAGATGTTCTGCAGGTACTTTACGGTAACCGCCCACCTGGGTAACTACCACATGTTTGAACTGGATCTTGTCCAGGATCGTACGGATCATATCTGTATAATCCTTGTCATCAACTGCCGAAAACAGCAGTGTAAGCGGATACTCCTTCTGAAAATGTGCCGCTGTTTCCACGAACTTGGCAACTCCATCCTCATTATGCGCACCGTCTACGATCACGCCCGGCAGTACAGTTTCCATTCTTCCCTGCCAGCGTGTTTCAAGAAGTCCCTTCTTTACTGCATCCGCAGATACCGGAATGACGTCCTTCAGCACTTCGATCGTTTTGAGGGCAAGAGAACTGTTCATCACCTGATAAACAGCAATAAACGGAATGGAAAATACTGTGTTACCATAATACTCATTCTTAAATGAAAAATCAATGCCAGAGCGTGTATTTCGGATAATTTCTGTATCTTTCCTTGTCACTTCATAATATGGGCTGTTCAGTTCCTGTGCCTTTGCTCTGATCACTCCTGCTGCCTTTGAATCGTTTCCATCGTAGATCACAGGCACTCCCGGAACAATGATCCCGGCTTTTTCCCCTGCGATGGCCTCGATCGTATTTCCCAGATACTGCATATGGTCAAAACTGACCGATGTGATCACACAGGCAACCGGATTTTCTACTGCTGTTGTTGCATCCAGCCTGCCGCCAAGTCCTGTCTCAAGCACTACATAATCCACCCCGGCATCTGCAAAGATCACCATTCCCATCAGGAACAGGAATTCAAAATATGTCGGATGATAGTTTCCTTCTTCTACCAGTTCATCTGCCAGTGCTTTGACCTTGCAGAATGCACGCAGGAATGTCTCATCATCGATATTTTTCTCATTGATCTGAAAACGCTCATTGATCACGACCAGATGCGGAGAAGTAAAAAGTCCGCAGGAATATCCTGCCTCTCTCAGAACAGACGTCAGGAATGCACAGGTACTTCCCTTGCCGTTTGTACCTGCCACATGGATCACGCGGAATTTATCCTGCGGATCACCAAGACGTTTCAGGCATTCCTTCGTATGCTCCATCTTATTCTTGGTCGTAAATTTCGGGGTTTCTTCAATATAAGCAACTGCCTCTTCGTAATTCATAAAAAAATTCACCACTTTATCCTATAATGTATTCGCAGCAGCAAGGAGCCATACGCTCCTTAACTACTACGATATTCATTATATATGAGTGGTGAAAGATGTCCAGTACCAATCGTAATCTTTTATTCGTCAAAATCTTTAATTTTCTGCCGGAAGTTTCCATTTATTTTCGTTATACAACATATAAGCCGAGCGGTCATAACTCTTGCTCAGTGCTTTTCTGGTAGAACTGTTGCTTCGCTGAACAACAGAAACCCGGTCAAAATCATTGATCTCTGTTCCCGAGATCATCAGAGTGGTCGGATTTACATAGACTGTATCATACCATTCTCCGTTCAGTTTGACCTGACTGGATGGCGTGAAATTCGTTCCCTTGAGCCGGTAGGTATGATCCACTGTAGATATCTCTTCCATGGAATCCAGTGTCACATCATAAAGTCCCATCCGCATCTTGATCCTCTGGAACGGGCTTTCTCCGTCATAGGAATATTTCTTGCCGTAAAGCACGTCATACTGAAGAGTCTCCAGATCCACCTGATAATTCCTTGTATTTCTTCTCGCCTGATGATAACGGAAGATCGTACCTTCGTGGATACCGGCACGGTCCATGACCTCTGCTGCCATCTGATAAGCTGCAAGGTTTTCATCTTTTTTCTCTAAACCGAAGTTATCCCACATAACGTACTGTGTCTGGAACAGATATTTGTTCTTGAGATCTTCCACAGTAAGTCCCATGGTCGGAAGATGATCGCCATACATAACAAGGATCACATCCTCCGGATAATCTGCAAGCGCATCTGTAAGTTCCTTGACAAAGTTATCCATCTCATGGATCTCATTACAGTAGTATTCCCACTGATTGTTCTGAGCCTCTGTCTCGGCTCCGGAAACTGTGATCTCCGGATCGTCGATCAGCTGTTCTTCCGGATAGGCTCCATGTCCCTGCGTGGAAATCGTATAAATGTAATCCGATTCCTCCGTAGAATCCAGACATTTGATAATTTCATCCGTCAGAATTTCATCCTTGGTCCAGCCAAGCGGATTCTTGTCCTCTTCCTCCGACATGTATTCTGCTGAAGTGAAGGTATCAAATCCAAGATTCGGGAAAATGCTCCTTCTTCCATAGAAATTCGCCTCATTATTATGTACTGCATGAGTCGAATAGCCAAGATTCTTGAGCACATACGGTGCACTTTCGCAGGTGGTTTCCTTGAGAATGCTCTTGTATGGATACTCACCCGGTCCGAAATAATGAAGGCTCATACCGGTGATAGATTCAAATTCTGTATTGGCAGTTCCTGCTCCTACAGACGGAACCTTGTAATATCCCGAAGTGTATTCTTTCATGAGTTTACGGAAATTTGGGATTGGATCCTCTGAGATGTTCAGATACTCTACCAGCGTCGGATCAAAGAAGGACTCAAGCTGTACAAAAATAATGTTCGGCTTGCTGTCCTCGTTTGTTGCCGGAAGATTGTCTTCTGTCTTTTCGATACGGGTGATCTCCTGCTCAGAGTAATCTCTCGGACAGCTGATCCCTGTATCAAAGATCGTTACTGCGAGGCAGTAAGGATATCCATAATCCTCATATGCAAACGCAATATTTCCAAAATAGTTGGACAGGACCCTCTTCTCAAGTGCAAGCTGTGTCGCTCCCGCAAAAAGAGCCGCTCCGACAACGACAAGGAGAAGGTCATAGCGGAACTTCACCTTACGTTTGTACTTCGGTGCCTTGATCAGAAGGATCAGAAGCAGCAGTGCAAAAAGTCCCAGAAGAATCAGTGCAAGCACTACGCCCCATGCCGGCAGATATTTATTCAGGACTGCCATTCCGTCTGTCAGAAGATGAAGATCCGGTCCGGTAAACGGAGTAACCCTGTTGGACAGGATCACTCCATTGATAATACCAAGCAACAGCCACAAGATCGAGATCAGAACTCGCCAGAAACATCTCCTGCGGAAAAGATACACGATCAGTGAAGTTGTAAAAATCAGTGCAGCATTGTATGCAAAGACAAGTGGTTTCGTGGTCATATATGTCCATGCTGCCGAAAAAGAACGGCGGCTGATCATCTCGATCAGGAAATAGCCAAGTGCACTGCACAGTGCATGAAGCAGCAGGGAAATCCGGTTACACACTTTATACCATTTCATCTGAATGCTCCTTTATTATTTTTCCATCTGTTTCAGCTGTACGTTTACCTTTTCCATCATTTCTTCGTATTTCTGAAGTTTTTCTTTTTCTGCGTTTACTTTTGCTTCCGGTGCTTTGTTTACAAAGTTCGGATTGTTGAGCATACCCTGGCATCTTGCGATCTCTTTGGTGAGACGCTCCTGCTCTTTCTTGAGGCGTTCCATCTCTTTTTCTCTGTCAACAAGGTCTTCCAGAGGCATGTATACAACTGCATCAGATACAACAACGGATACTGCGTCCTCGCCGATTCCGTCCTTATTTTCCTGTACGTGGATCTCTTTTGCAAATGCGAGATTTACAAAGGATTTCTTGCAGGCTTCGTATCTTGTGCAGGTGTCTGTATCCTTACCTACGATGTAAAGATGTGTCTTGCGGTTCATCGGCACGTTCATTTCTGTACGTGTGTTACGGATTCCGCGGACAGCTTCCTTGAAGCTCTCTACTGCTTTTTCTGCTTCCGGGAATACCCATGCTTCCTGGAATACCGGCCAGTCAGAGATCATGATGGACTCTTCTTCCGGAAGAAGTGTACAGTAGATTTCTTCTGTGATGAACGGCATGTATGGATGAAGCAGTTTCAGTCCTTCTGTCAGGGCTGTACGCAGTGTCCAGAGTGCATCGTTGGCTGCCTTCGGATTCTCGTCTGCTTTCCAGAGACGTACCTTGGCCATCTCGATGTACCAGTCACAGAGCTCGTCCCACAGGAAATCATAAACCTTCTGTACGGCGATTCCAAGTTCGTATTTATCCATGTTGTCTGTTACATCACGGATCACGGTGTTGAGTTTGGAAAGGATCCATTTGTCCTCGAAGCAGAGATCATTAAGGTCTGCCGGTTCGGTGACTGTCTTGCCTTCCAGGTTCATCATGATGAAACGTGATGCGTTCCAGATCTTGTTTGCAAAGTTACGGCTGGATTCTACACGCTCCCAGTAGAAACGCATGTCGTTTCCAGGTGCATTACCTGTAATCAGAGTCAGACGAAGTGCATCTGCGCCGTATTTGTCGATAACTTCAAGAGGATCGATACCGTTTCCGAGGGATTTACTCATCTTGCGTCCCTGAGAGTCACGTACCAGACCGTGGATCAGTACATGATGGAACGGAACTTCTCCTGTCTGCTCCAGTGCGGAGAATACCATACGGATAACCCAGAAGAAGATGATATCATATCCTGTTACCAGGACATCTGTCGGATAGAAGTATTCCAGTTCCGGTGTCTTGTCCGGCCATCCAAGTGTGGAGAACGGCCACAGAGCGGAGCTGAACCATGTATCCAGAGTGTCCTCATCCTGATGGAGATGTGTGCAGCCGCATTTCGGGCATTTCTCCGGCATTTCTCTTGCAACGACTACTTCACCGCACTCATCGCAGTAGTAAGCCGGGATCCTGTGTCCCCACCAGAGCTGACGGGAAATACACCAGTCACGGATGTTCTCCAGCCAGTGCAGATATGTCTTTCCGAAGCTTGCCGGAACAAATTCCAGTTCGCCCGGTTTCAGCGCGTCCATAGCTGCTTTTGCCATTTTATCCATGCGGACGAACCACTGTGGTTTGATCATCGGCTCTACGGTTGTGCCGCAGCGGTCATGTGTACCAACGCTGTGGTTGTGCGGAACAACTTTGACCAGAAGTCCCTGTGCATCGAGGTCTGCCACCATTGCCTTACGTGCTTCGTAGCGGTCCATTCCTGCATATTTGCCGCCAAGGGAATTGATAGTAGCGTCATCGTTCAGGATGTTGATCTCTTCGAGATTGTGGCGTTTGCCTACTTCGAAGTCGTTCGGGTCGTGTGCCGGTGTGATCTTAACGCAGCCTGTTCCGAATTCTTTGTCAACGTACTCATCTGCGATAACCGGGATCTCACGGTCAGTCAGAGGCAGTTTCAGCATCTTGCCGATCAGATCCTTGTATCTCTCATCCTCCGGGTTTACTGCTACTGCGGTATCACCGAGCAGTGTTTCCGGACGTGTAGTTGCGATTTCTACGAATCTTCCTTCTTCACCTACGATCGGGTAGTTGATGTGCCAGAAAAATCCGTCCTGGTCCTCATGCTCAACTTCTGCATCAGAGATGGAAGTCTGGCATACCGGACACCAGTTGATGATCCTGGAACCTTTGTAAATGTAACCTTTCTCATAGAGACGGATGAAAACTTCCTGTACTGCCTTGGAGCATCCTTCGTCCATGGTGAAACGTTCTCTCTCCCAGTCAGCAGATGCACCGAGCTTCTTGAGCTGGTTGATGATCTTTCCGCCGTACTCTTCTTTCCATGCCCATGCATGTTTGAGGAATTCTTCACGTCCGATGTCGTGTTTGTCGATTCCTTCTTTTTTCAGCTTGTCGATGACTTTGACCTCTGTTGCGATTGCTGCATGGTCAGTTCCCGGCTGCCAGAGTGCCTCGTATCCCTGCATTCTCTTGAAACGGATCAGGATGTCCTGCATGGTTTCATCGAGTGCATGTCCCATATGAAGCTGGCCGGTTACGTTCGGCGGCGGCATAACGATGGTAAATGGTTTCTTGTCTGGATTTACTTTTGCGTGGAAGTATCCGTTGTCCATCCATTTCTGATAGAGACGTTCTTCCAGCCCTTTCGGGTCATAAGTCTTTGCAAGTTCTTTGCTCATAATGTCCTCCTATTATATAGGCTAATTCCTTTATTGAAAAAACAGCCCCTCACACTGCTTGTGTGAAGGGCAATGTTTGCCTAACTCTGAAACTACTATAATTGCATTTTTCGACCTTGTCAAGAAGGATTGATGAAAAATCACATATATTCCAGAATTTTTATTATTCGACAGATTTCAGTGATTCTACCATGTCGATCTTCTTGAGTTTTCTGTGCATAAAGATATTTACGATGATCGAGAAAATACAGGTGATCACCGCACAGTATACGAAGCTTATCGGCCGGATGTTCCTTCCGAACATGACTGCGTCAACCTCTACGGTCACGATGATATAGCGGTGCAGAAGGATTCCAAAAACAGCACCGAAAAGAATTCCTGCTATAGTCAGGATGATATTTTCCCTCAACACATACTGTGAAACTTCCCCGTCAAAAAATCCCAGCACTTTGAGTGTCGCCAGCTCTCTCTGGCGTTCCATGATATTGATATTGTTCAGATTATAAAGTACAACAAACGCCAGCATTCCGGCCGATACGATCAGCACAATGATGACGATCCCCAGTGTACTGAGCATACGGTTTACCATATCCATGGTACTGGCCGTATAGCTGATACTCAAGACTGCCGAAGATTCCATGATCTTCTGTCCAATCGACTCTGTCTGATCCTTGTATTCATCTCTGACAGCAAAAACAATATCTGCATAATCCGGATCTTCACCAAAGGTTTCCTTATAAACATTCGGTGTCATATAAACATAATGTCCGGCATAATTCTCTGTGATGACAGCGATTTTCACCTGATATTCCCTGTCGTCTTTTTTGACTGTCAGTTCGTCTCCCACTTTGAGGTCCAGAAGACCGGCTGTTTTTTCACTGACTGCCGCACCTGCGTCTGTCAGCTCATATTCTTCCTTTGTTTTGCGGTTTCTGAGCGTAACATCCTTTTTAAAGTTATCCAGATTTTCCGGAACATAAACATATATGCTTAAATTTGACTTGCCATTTGGTGCTGTGAGTTTGGAAAGCTGGATCTTCGTGTAGTGCTCCAGTTTTTCATTCTTATCCAGTTCCTCTGTGAGTGCTTTCTTTTCCTGCTCCGTCGCATCGTCATCGGAGATAATCGTGCCGTCATAATGCTGGATATTTGCATACTGGAGATTAACGATATCCGAAACAGAATCCTGGATTCCATAACCTACCAGCATCAGTGCCATACTTCCCGCGATGCCGAAGATCGTCATAAACAGTCGTTTTTTGTAGCGAAAAAGATTTCGAAGCGATGATTTCCATGTAAAGTTCAGATGTTTCCACAAAAACGGAATCCGCTCCAGAAGGATCCGCTTGCCCTCCTTCGGTGCCGGCGGGCGCATCAGGGATGCCGGGGTCTCTGCCAGTGCCTGACGACAGGAAAGGATCGTTGCCCCTACGGTACATACAAGTGCCGCAACAGAAGCTGTCAGTGCATATTTCCACTCATAATGGATCTGCAGGCTGTTGGAAACATTGTGATACATCATCCCATATGCCTTGATGATTATATATGGAAGAATTTTTTCGCCGATGAGGATCCCTGTCACGCTTCCTCCTGCTGTTGCAAGAAATGCGTAACTTAAATACTTGGAAGCAATATCGAGTTTCTTATAGCCAAGCGCCTTCATCGTTCCAATCTGTGTTCGCTGTTCTTCGACCATTCGTGTCATGGTCGTAAGGCTGATGAGTGCTGCAACCAGGAAAAAGATCACAGGGAATACCTGACCGATATTTTTGATACGGTCTGCATTGTCTCCGTAATCGGAATATTCCGGAAGGTCATTGCGGTCTGTGATGATCCATTCCGGTTCTTTGAGGTCGTTCAGTTCTTCTTTCGCATCGCTGATCTTCTGCTCACCGTCGCGGATCTCATCTTCCGCTTCTTTCCTGCCATCCTCGTATTCTTTCTTTCCATCCTTTAATTCTTTCTCGGCATCGGCAAGTTTCTGTTCGGAATCTTTAAGTTTCTGTTCGTTTTCTGCGATTTCTTTCTCGCCGTCTGCAAGCTTCTTCTCATTGGCTGCGATCTCTGCCTCTCCAGAAGAAAGCTTCGCTTCATTAGCCTCGATCTCCGCCTGGCCACTCTGCAATTTCTCGCGGTTTGCATCGATCTCTACCTGTCCACTCTGAAGCTGTGCGAGACTTGCATCAAGTTTCTCCTTACTCTCTGTTAAAGTCTGCTCATTAGCTGCAAGTTCTTTTTCCCCGGAAGAAAGTTTGGCCTCCTGGCTGTCAAGCTGTGCCCGGTTCTGATCGATTGTCTTCTGACCGGCATTCAGATTTTGCATAGTCGCTGCCAGCTCTGTTTTCTTTGCCTGCGCCTGACTGAGTCCTCCCTGGGCTGCGCTTAAGTTATTCTGAAGTTCTGCTTTCTGATTTACAGCCTGCTGACAGGCATCCAATGCCGACTGAGCCTGGCTGAGAGTTCCGTTCGCTGTTTCCAGCTGTCCCTGTGCCTCGCCAAGAGCCTGTTCATATCCTGCCAGTTCTTCCTCAGAAAGTTCTCCTGCCTCAACCTGCTGCTTTGCCGCATCATAAGCTGCCTGTGCACTGTTTACAGCTTCCTGTGCTGCCTGCACTGCACCACTTGTCTGATCGTATGCCTGCTGTGCCGCGGCAAGCTGATCTTCTACACCGGAGAGCTGCTCCAGTCCTGCCTGGATCTGTGCGATCTGGCTTTCCAGCTGTGTGATCTGTGCATCCACCGCTGTCTGACCATCCTTTACCTGCGCGATTCCTGCCGTCAGCTCCTTCTGTTTCTGTTCAAGCTTGGTACGTCCGGCTGCGATCTGTTTCTTTCCGGATTCTATCTGCTGTTTTGCTTTGTCGAATTTCGCTTTGCCTGCATCATACTTTTTCTTTCCTGCATTATACTGCGCCCATCCGTCATCCAGCTTTGCCTGTGCCGCAGATAACTGGGACTGACCATCAGAAAGCTGGGCTTTCGCCGCAACAAGCTGTTCCCGTCCGTCGGCGAGCTGCGCTTTGGCATCTGCGAGCTGCTTCCTGCCGTCGGTAATTTCTTTCTTTGCATCTTCGAGCTGTTTCTTGCCATCCTCGTACTGTTTTCTGCCATCGGCAAGTTCTTTCTCTCCGTCATCGAGTTTTTTCTTTGCATCAGCAAGCTTCTCGTCGGCCTCTTTTTTGCCATCGGCAAGTTCCTGCTCTGCATCAGAGATCTTGTCCTGTGCCTCGGAAACGATCTCGTCGTAACGGATCTGGCAGCGTTCCTCCTGGATCTCCTCAACTTTATCCTGAAGTTTCTCGATCAGGTTATCGTAGGCATCTGTATAGCTGAGCACCTGATCGGTTCCATGTGCCCGGATATAGATCTGTGTAAAGATCTCCTGGTCAAAATCCTCCGGCATCACATAGGCAAATCCATTCACCTCACCGGAACCGATTGTCGTATTTCCTCTGTTGAACGAAATGTACAGCGGGCTTTTGCCAAGTCCGACTACCGTATAGGTTTCTGTCAACAGAAGCTTACTGTCCCCGTCCTGGCGCATATTGATCGTGCTGCCGATCTCATATCCCTGATTCGCGGCAAACGTCGAGTCCAGAAAGCACTCGCCGCTTTTTTCCGGAAGACGGCCTTCTGTTACGGTAAGCTGATTGACCTTCTGATTCATAGATTCGATATGAAGAACTTTCTGTTTCTCATTCTCTCCACAAATGGCATCCGTCGAATATGCACCTTCCGCACTCTCCACACCATCGATTGACTGGATCGCTTTTACATCATCTTCGGTAAGCCCCAGAGTTGCCATGACCTTGAGATCCATGAGGCTGGCTTCGTTATAATAAGCATCTCCCGAAAGACGCATATCCGGCGACGCTGCCTGAATACCGGAAAAGAAAGCAACACCCAGTGCCACGATACAGAAGATGGAAATAAAACGTGCCCTGCTCTTTCGGATCTCCTGCCAGAAATCTTTGTGTAATGCTTTTTTTCTGCGTTTTCCTACCATTCGATCTCCTCCACCGGTGTCGGATGGTCATTCAGTTCCATCGAAGAAACGGTTCCATTTTTGATATGGATCACACGGTCTGCCATAGGTGTCAGCGCAGAATTATGCGTGATGACGATCACCGTCATCCCCTTCTCCCTGCACATGTCCTGAAGCAGTTTGAGGATTGCCTTACCGGTCTGGTAATCAAGTGCACCTGTCGGCTCATCACAAAGGAGAAGCTTCGGATTCTTTGCAAGGGCTCTCGCTATGGAAACACGCTGCTGTTCGCCACCGGAAAGCTGTGCGGGGAAATTCCCCATTCGATCCTTAAGTCCGACTTCTCTGAGGACCTGTGCCGCATCCAGAGGATTCTTGCAGATCTGCATGGCAAGTTCTACATTTTCCAGTGCTGTCAGGTTCGGAACCAGATTATAAAACTGGAATACAAAACCGATGTCATCACGGCGATATGCCGTAAGCTGTCTGCCGCTATAATCTGTGATATTTCTGCCATCTACCAGAACCTTTCCCTTCGATGCAGTATCCATGCCGCCGAGAATATTCAGAACAGTCGTCTTGCCGGCCCCACTCGGTCCTACAATGACTACAAATTCACCTTTGGAAATCTCAAAACTAATCTCATCGACTGCACGGATTTCGACTTCACCCATCTTGTATATTTTGGAAACTTTATCTAATTTTACATATGCTTCTGTATTATTCATCCGCCTCTCCCTGTCGTTATACCGTTGTAGTTACCCTTAAGTATAACACAAAAAAGCACTGCCCGGAACAGCTTCCAGACAATGCCTTTTGTGAAATTTTTCTAAAGTGTGGAATCCTTTTCTTTCCTGCGGCCGGTCATCAGGCCTCCGATCCTTCCGGTTTCTTTGGCCGAGAGGCTTTTCCAGCCGCTCTCGAGGACCTTGTCAAGAATTCCCATTTCTTCTGCGATCTCATACTTGATCTTTTCTTCTTCGGGAAGTTCGCCCCGCAGATATGCCTCCACTTCTTTCTCCTTGTTCATGTCCTTTCACTCCTTTGTTGCTTTTCTTTTGGAGTATGGACAGTTTGAAGAAAATTTATTCACTCAGGATCAGCCTTTCGGAATAACGATGGCTGCAATGATGTACGCCCAGATTCCCGCGCCGCCGAAGCAGGTGAGGATGACCCATGCAAGACGCACCAGTGTCGGATCAATGTCAAAATATTCAGCGATGCCTCCGCATACACCGCACAGCATATAATTTGCGGAAGATTTGTAAAGTCGTTTGTTATTCATAAAATCTGCCTTCTTTCTCAAAAAAATTTATTTACTAAAACTAACTGTAATATTACCAACGCCGCAGTTCAATTCCATATCTCCTTTGGCATTTGGATTCGTGATATTTTTGTCGTGGCCGATGCCGCTGTACGAACTGTCACCGATGTCCACATTTCCTGCCGCACAGGAAATCTCATAATTATAGTCGGCTTCTTTGCCAAGAATGTCAAGGTCAACATTTCCGATACCGCAGTCAACTTCCAGATCGTGTATATCCAGTTCTGATATTTCTACATTTCCGGTGCCGACTTCAACCGAGATATCGTTAGCTACGCTGATCTTCCCTGTATTTGTAAACTCGCCTGCTCCTACAGACACATCCAGGTCATCTGTTCTGAAATCATCACACATCGTAACAGTACCTGCTGCAACCTCTATGGAAGTGTCCTTAAACCTCAGGTCCTTCGGATAACTCACAGTGATCTCACGTTCCTGTGTCCTGCCAAGTGACTCGATGACCAGGCTGTCATCGTCTGTACCGATCCTTACTTTGTCTTTCTTCGAACCGGACACTTCTACGCGGATCTTGTCTCCGTCACAGCTCTGAAGCTTAAGTGCATCTCCACTCAGGGAAAAATCCAGATCCGATACCGGGTCAATCTCAAAGATTTCTTTGTCATCCTCTGTCGTGACCGGCTTAAGCTGTGTGATCTCATCCCAGTCTTCGTCCCAGGAATCATGGCTCTCCTGTAAGGCAGAATTCGCAATTTTCCTGATATTTCCATTCAGTCCATATTTCGTAAGATTGATGCCTGTGATCGTCGCTCCCATGGCAACGCCTCCTATGCTGAGTCCCAGTCCGACAACGGCAAGGGCTAATGCAAGTTTAAGAATCCGTTTGGAAAATTTTCTCATAATCCCGCCTCCTTCTTCTTACTTCCTCTGTTTACAAGCCGGCTGCAGAAATCTATAAATTTCCGCAGGATCGCCGGAAGTACTTTCGTTGCTGCCCAGACCAGAAATACAAGTCCGACCAGTGCAAGTGCAAGGATCAGAAGTCCGACCCCGATCCCAAGGATTCCAAATCCGATGCTAGCGGAAAAGCATGCCCCGATCCCTGCTCCAATGACTGCGATCCCTGCTGCAAAAAGCCCTACGACCGCTGCCCCGATCCCAAATACGATCAGAAACGGAAGAAGTGCCAGTGCAACGATAAATCCGAGGACTCCTCCGACTGCACCCTTGATCAGCGGTGAGATAAATACCAGCAGGATCAATACCAGGATCACTCCTGCATTACTGCCCTTACGCTCTGCGTGGTATCCACGCTCCGCACGGCTGCCTCTCTGCTCCGGCATCTGCATATCCTCCTTTACACGGTCATCCTGAAAGCCATTCTCCGTGTATTCCCCGTAATTCTGTGAGCTTTCCCTGAGGTCTGCCTTGATGATGGCAGCTACCTTGCCCGGACTTCCAAGCTCCCTGATCACATTTGCCTCCTGATCCTCTCCGGCGTCGTCGAAGTAACTCTCGTAATAATCAAGAGCCTCCTGCCTTTCCTCCTCAGAGATGTCAGAAAGCAGCTTCTCCAGTTGTTCCATAAACTGCGCTCTGTTCATAACTCTATGCCTCCCTCAAACAGTTTCGTAATCTTGGTTGAATAGTTCTTCCATTCAACTCTGTAAAGATTAAGCTGTGCCATTCCTTTCTCTGTGATCTTGTAGTATCTGCGGTTCCTGCCTGCATATGCCATGTCATAGGTCTCCAGGCATTCATCCTTCTGTAATCTCCGAAGGACCGGATACAGCGTGGACTCAGATACCTCCAGCACACTCCGCACATCCTGGGTGATCTTGTAACCGTAGGTTCCCTCCTCTTCCTTGGAAACTACCGCCAGCACGATCGCATCCAGGAGTGCTGCACCTGTATTAAATACCATGCTCTCACTTCCTGTTCATATATTCTATAATAATATTATTTTGTATAATATTATTTTGTTAGTAATACTATATATCATATAATATAGTTTTGTCAATAGTATTTTCTATTTTCCATGCCTGATTTATACTTTTAGTTGCTGTTCACTCCGTTCACAGCAACTCGGTCAAAATCCATTCCAAATCACCTACGGTGATGGGATTTTGCCCCGTATGTCTCGGGATTTTGCCATTATTCATGGCAAAACGCCTCGCGGGATACTACCTGTGAACAGTAACAACTTTCACAATAAACCATGTTTTATAACTTACACAGAACAGGAGAACTTCATGTCAGAACAGAATATCACAGAACTTCTTCATCCGGCCTTTCTCGCCCGCATGAAAGAAATGCTCGGAGAAGAATATGATTCTTTTATAAAAAGCTACGAAGTACCCAGAACTTACGGGCTTCGTGTCAACACCGCCAAGATCAGCTGCGAAGAATTTGAAAAACTTGTTCCGTTCCCGGTGACACCGATCCCGTGGATCCCGAACGGTTATTTTTATCCGGAAGATGTCCGTCCTTCCTACTGCCCGTTTTATCAGGCGGGGCTCTATTATCTCCAGGAGCCAAGCGCGATGACACCCGCTTCCTGCCTCCCTGTCACTCCCGGCGAGAATGTACTGGACCTCTGTGCTGCGCCGGGCGGCAAAACGACAGAACTGGGGGCGCGTCTGAACGGAGAGGGACTGCTGGTCGCAAATGACATCAGTGCTTCCCGTACCCGTGCCCTTCTTCGAAACGTGGAGCTTTTTGGCTTCACGAATGCATTTGTTGCCAATGAGACTCCGGCACGTCTCAGAGACCGCTTCCCGGAATTTTTCCACAAGATCCTTCTGGATGCACCATGTTCCGGCGAAGGAATGTTCCGTAAGGAAGAAGCACTTGCCAGAGACTGGACTCCTGAGAAATCACAGGAACTTGCCGCGATCCAGCGAGAACTGATCCTTCAGGCAGCCGATATGCTCCGTCCGGGCGGACAGCTGCTTTATTCTACCTGTACCTTTGCGCCGGATGAGGATGAGGGCGTTGTTTCCTGGCTTCTTGAAAACCGGCCGGATATGGAACTGATCGAACTTCCTTCTTATGAAGGATTCACGCCGGGCGTTCCGGAATGGGGCAACGGTGATCCGCGCCTTACGCGCTGTGTCCATCTCTTCCCGCACACCATGCAGGGCGAAGGACATTTCATGGCATTATTCCGCAAAGAGGGCAGAGCGGATCTGATCGGTACCATGTCCTCTACAAAACCGAATGCCGACACTCGCAAATGGCTGGAACTTTTCCTTAAAGAGATCGGGCTCAAAACCCTCGGTGGAAAACCATTCGACTGGAACCGTGTGGAAACACGTAAAGATAAAGTCTACTA
The DNA here is from genome assembly GCF_003481595.1 of Blautia sp. OM07-19. Taxonomy (NCBI): domain Bacteria; kingdom Bacillati; phylum Bacillota; class Clostridia; order Lachnospirales; family Lachnospiraceae; genus Blautia; species Blautia sp. OM07-19. The sequence continues at coordinate 271,218 of NZ_QULA01000001.1, read as the reverse complement.
TCTCCCGCCTCTCACCGGAGATTTCCGCGGACTGACCTTCCTTCGAAACGGCCTTTACCTGGGCGATCTCAAGAAAAACCGTTTCGAGCCGTCAGAACCTTTTGCACTGGCTCTGCATAAGGATGACGCCGAGGCAGTCATCTCCCTTCCGGTATCGGACGAGTGCCTGACCCGCTATCTCAAGGGCGAAACACTGAATATCGAACCAGAAGAGGCAGCTCACACCAAAGGCTGGCATCTTCTCTGCGCGGACGGCTATCCCATCGGATTCGGCAAGCTGGTCGGGGCGACACTCAAAAACAAATATCCCGCAGGATGGAGAGTCTGATCCTCTCCTTCCCACGGGATATTTTTCTGTTGTCTCTTATATTTCTATTGCTTTCTGCAGGGCAAATGAATAAATATATTTCTGCTTTACTTTCTTATGAAGCATCCGTTCCAGTGCCAGTGCATAATCTTCAAGCTGTGTTCGGTAGCGTTCGATCAGTTTCGATTCTTCTCCCTGACCGATCCTGTCTGTCTTGTAATCCACCAGAACGATCTCTTCTCCTTCTATAAAATACGCATCAATGATTCCCTGTACAAGAACCGTCTCATCTCCGTTCCAGGAATCATCCAGATTTTTCATATCCACTTTCATGACAAATGGCTGCTCGCGGTGAAGTTTCTTGTCCAGTGCCGCCCTTTGCATCCGCATTCCCAGCTCTGAACCTGAAAAAGCCAGAATATCCTTTCTTCGGATACTTTCGCCTTCTTCCGGCGACATCTTGTGGTTTTCGACAAGTGTCTGTATCTGTCTGTCTATCTCCTGGTAGGTTTTTACCTGCGTATAATCAAGGCATTCCATCACACAATGGTAAGCGGTTCCCCGCGCAGCCCCTCGCGTTACTTCTTTCTCACCAGAAATAAACGCCGGGACGATCTCCTCGATCTCCGGTTCCGGATAAAGTGCAGATTCTATCTCCTCTTCGTCTGCATACTTGCGTTTCTTAAGTTCCGAAACGCCAACCTTGACCGGAAGCTCTTCAAGATATGCATACGGATACGCAAAGCCAAACTTCGCCTCCAGCGTCTGACGGATCGTTTCGTCATAAACTCTCTGGCTGTCCCATTCTCTGAAAAATGCTTCTCTCATCTGTGCATCCGTCTGTCCCAGGATCTCACCCTGCACCAGTTCCCCAAGCGTTACCCTGTGGATCAGAAAATCTGCATTTTCTTTCTCACAGATCTTCGCTTGTTTTCCAAAGATACCGTACTCTGCCAGAAGTTCTTTCACAGCCGGATGGCGCACCAGTGCCGGAAGGATATAGGACCAGTAACTTTTTGCCTCAGAGCGCACGCCCAGTGGAAGTAAGGTCTCTTCACTGTCCATATAACGGGACACAGAACGCAGGGCTGCTTCTATATTCCCCATAGAGCCTGTGATGATGAGTTTTTCCTTCGCTCTTGTCAGCGCAACGTACAAAACTCGAAGTTCCTCTCCAAGACTTTCTCGTTTCAGTGCCCTTCGGATGATCTGTTTCTGCATTGCCGATACGATCAGTCGTCTTTCCGGGAAGATCGCATCCACGCCGAAACCAAGTTCCGGATGGATCAGGAACCTGGCATTGATGTCCTGAAAATTGAACTGCTTGCCCATTCCTGCTGCAAACACGACCGGAAATTCCAGTCCCTTGCTTTTGTGGATCGTCATGATCTGCACCGCGCCACTTCCCGCATCTGCCAGATTGACCTCGCCGAAATCCACCTCGTATTTCTGAAGTTTCTCAATATAGCGGATAAAGTTAAACAGTCCACGGTAACTTGTCTTCTCATAATCCATCGCTTTTTCGACCAGCATATGGAGGTTTGCGCCTCTCTGTGCACCGCCCGGGATCGCCTTCGCATAAGTGCCGTAACCTGTCTCTTTGAGGATGTACATGATAAGCTCATGGATCGGTGTATACGTCGCCATATCCCGGATCATGTGAAGCTGTTCCAGAAAAGTGCGGAGTTTTTTTCTGAGCCTGATCTTCTCTTCCTCTTCTTCCTGGCTTCCCTCATTTTTCTCCGCATAAGCGCAGATGCTGTCGTAGATCATCCCTTCCGGACATTCACTTCGAATCATTGCAAGCTCCTGTGCATCACATCCGACGATCGGGGAATGCAGAACACCTGTCAGCGGGATATCCTGAAGAGGATTGTCGCAGACTCGCAGATAATTCAGAAGCGTCACCACTTCCTGCGCGGAAAAATATCCCGTTCTGGATGCCGAATAGACAGGGATCCCTCTGGAGCTCAAAACCTGGCTGAACGTCTCTGACCATCCCGTCGCACTTCGCAGAAGGATCACGATATCGCCATATCCGATCCCGCGGTATTCTCCCGTTTCTTTGTCCAGGATCCTGTCGTTTCCGACCATCTTCTGGATTCGCTGTGCGATCGCCAGTGCTTCCAGCTCCTGTGCATTCTTCTGTCCCTGTTCGTCTTCCAGTTCCTCGCCGTCTTTTTCTACGATAAGGACCTCTGTCCGGGTGAATTCCGGGTCTGCTCCCTCCGGGAAAGATGCTCCCGGATACAGTGCATTGTCATCATCGTAAGTGATCCCTCCCAGATCCTCACCCATGATCTGGCGGAAAATATAATTCACCGAGGTAAGTACCTCTGCCCGGCTTCGGAAGTTTTTGTGCAAGTCGATCCTCTGCTCCTCGCTGTCTTCCAGAGAATAGCTGTGGTATTTTTCCATAAAAAGCTCCGGCCTCGCCAGGCGGAAGCGATAGATGCTCTGCTTGACATCTCCTACCATAAAGATATTTTTGCGCTTCTCCACCCATCCGGACACCATCGTTGTGATAAGTTCCTGCACAAAGTTACTGTCCTGATATTCGTCCACCATGACTTCTTCATACTTCTCGGACAATTCTCTCGCCGCCTGTGTCGGGATCAGTTCTCCATCCACTTTCTCCACAAGGATCCTCAGGGCAAAATGTTCCATATCCGTAAAATCCAGAAGATTCTTTTCTCTCTTCTTGCTGGAAAAAGCCTCCTTAAACTGCAATGTCAGTTCCACCAGACCTTCCAATGGTTCGCGTGCGCAGGCGATCAGCTCCAGAAGAATTTCCTCTTTCTGATTAAAAAACTTCGTAGAAAGATCTTTGCAGATTTCTTTTTCCTCATCGCGGAGTTCTTTTGCCTGCTCTTTTTTGACAGGGTCTATGGAACTGTCCCTCTTGGCAGAAAGTTTCGCGAATGTATGTCCGGACAGGATATCCGCAACCTTATCATAATCTTTGGTTTCCCTGCATCGACGTACTTCCCGCCAGAAATTCAGGTCATCAACAAGTGCTTCGTCATAAAAATAAGGGCCGTCCGGCTCATTGCAGATTTTTCTTGCACTCTCTGTCAGTGCCTCTGCCTGATCCAGTTTTTCATCCAGCGTTTCCCAGAGGAGCTGTATCCAGCTTGTTTCACGGAGTTCTTCGATCGTCTGCACGCGGTAGACTTCCATGCATTCTTCCAGCCATTCTTCCGGGTACGGATGGCTCATTGCCGCCTGGTAGAGTTTGTATACCATATCACGAATCTCATCATCGGATTTCCCCGATGCATAACATTCTACCAGACTCAGAAACTTCGGATCAGCCTTTTCGTATGCTTCTTCGAGAAGGTCTTTCATGACATCTTCCTGCAGAAGTTTCAGCTCACCCTCCTCCGCTGTTCGATATCCCGGATCAAGTTCCACCATGTGAAAATAGTTCCGGATGATATAAGAACAGAAACCATCGATCGTTGTGATCTGTGCGTTATGGATCAGTGCTGCCTGTCTCTGGAGATGTTCATTATCCGGGTTTTCGTACAGTGCCTGATCGATCGCATTGGAGATTCGCTCCTTCATCTCGCCCGCTGCTGCCCTGGTAAACGTCATGATCAGAAGCCGGTCAATATCCACCGGTCTGTCGGGGTCCATGATCTTACTCAGGATCCTCTGAACCAGCACGGCTGTCTTACCGGAACCCGCTGCTGCACTGACCAGAATATTGCGGTCCCGCAGGGTGATGACTTTGCTCTGTTCTTCGGTCCATTTCATTCCCATATCACTCTGCCTCCTGTTCAAAATTCTTCCAGACTTCTTCATCGGCAAACTGTTTCAGTCTCCGGAATTCATATCCCGGGATCTTGCGGTCAAAGCCGCAGCTTCCCTGATATGCACAGTACGTGCAGGCATTTTTGTTCCCCATCTCATACGGGGAAGCATCTGCTTTTCCTGTGAGGATCGCATCCTGCACTTCAGTGATCTTTTTCTTTACATAGTCATTCAGAAGACGGAACCGCTCCGGGCTTGCGACAGACGAGCCTTTGCGCAGCGCACCCTTTGACGTGTATGCCAGCGGAAGGGATGCATACGAAACGTCCAGTTTCTGGATCACCTCCGGGTCAGAAGATACCAGCCCGTTCATCTTGAGTTTCTTCATGATCTCAGGATCAAGTTCATCCAGATCCTCCTGAAGCGTTTTCTGGATCATCGGATCCTTGACATTGTAATAAAAAATCCCCGCCGGTTCTACTTCACAGTCCGGATATTTCCGCTGCTCTGCCTGCACCGCCGCATCCATATAAACGACAAGCTGCAGCTGAAGCCCGTGATAGATACTCACCAGGTCAAAAGAAGTATTGCCCGTCTTATAATCAATGATCTTGACGTAAACTTTGTTGTCTTCTTTGAGGACGTCCAGACGGTCGATCCTGCCGCCGCCAATGGAAACTTCAAATCCCTCCGGATGGAACTCGCCATTCTTAAGCTGTTCCTGCAAAGCCCAGACTGTTCTTCTAAGGATTCTTCTTGTACGCTCGACCATGTAATGATTTCTGGCACTGCTCTTAAGAATCGTGTTTCCATAATCTGCCGCCACCTTGTCCAGGCATTCGTCTGCGATCTCATCACGGACTTTGTCGTCCAGGTCACTCCAGTCCAGTCTCTTCCTTCTCAGTTCGACAGCAAAATTTTCCAATGCCTGATGGATGACATTTCCCATATCCATCGCCTTGAATTCATATTCCACACGCTCTGTCACAGCCAGACCATATTTCAGGAAATGTGCAAACGCACACGCAGAAAAACGTTCCAGTCTTGTTGCTCCATGCGGAGACACTTCTCCGTACAAAGCTTTCGCAACACTCGCACTGACCTTGTCCTCCGGCTTTCGTAAAAATGCGGCATCGGTCAGTTTTTCTGCCAGTTCCCTGTACTTTGGACTTCTCAGATACCAGCTGTACAGTTCCTCAAAAACAGGATCCAGCTCATCTGTATTTTCCTCTGAAAGCCCCTCAAGCAGATATTCCAGGGAAGTTCCCGGTGTCTCCAGAAGTTCCATCTGGCTCTCCGGCTGATCTGCACGTGTTTCTTTGAGTTTCGGAAACAGCCTTTTGATCGTATGGATCAGGAACGCAGGGCTGCATGCCTCTCCCCTTCCATTTGACTGACTGTAGGAAAGGCTTAAGAGTTCCTTCGGCTTGGTCAGATTCAGGTAAAGATAAAACCTCTGCATGTTCATCAGTTCTTTGGGACCCGGGGCAAGTTCCATTCCCTGATCCTTAAAGAAAGCCCTGTCCATCTCTGTCAGGATCCCGCCGGACTGCGTGTTCTTTGGGATATTTCCCTCATTTACGCCGACAAAAAACAGTGCACACACGTCTTTGAGCCTGGTACGCTCCATATCACCGATCAGCACCTGATCCATACTCGGCGGGATCAGTGCAACTTTCGCCTGTGTCATTCCCGTTTCCAGGATCTGCTGAAACTCCTCCGGCGAAACCACCTCGTCCCCAAGGATCTCTGCCATCTTATCCAGAAGTTCCATCATGATACCAAAGATCTGCACGTATTCCTTTTCCATTGCCTTGTTTCCGATCTCATGGAAATAGAGCTCCTGAACTTTCAGTTTCTGCTGGATCTGGCTCTGTACAATAAATTCATACAGATAACGACAGTATTCTTCCACTGTTTTCTTTTTTCCGGAAAAGCCATCTGCCAGGATTCCTGTCTCTCCGACAAAACGCTCCCGGATCTCGTTGATCTCCTGGATCTGGTCCGGATCCATACCTCTGTAGATGCGGACCCATTTCTCTCTCCATCTGCGGATCCCTCTGATTCCAAGCGCGATCACATAATTTTCCAGTTTATCCGCTTCACTTCTGGAGATATCAGACATCCCACAGCGGAGATAACGGAATACACTCTCATAACTGAATCCCTGAACGACCATCTCAAGTGCCGCACGGAGATATTCCACAAACGGATTCATAAGGATCGAATGTTTTTCATCAATAAAATATGGAATCCCGGCATCTTCAAAAACCTGTGCGGCTACGCTTCCATATTCCTCAAGATTTCCTGTGATAACCGCAATCTGTCCGTAACGATGATCCTTTTCTCTGACCAGCCGCAGGATCCGTCGGGCAGTTTCCTCCATTTCTTTCTCCGGATCTCTCGCCGAAAAGATCTGTATCTCCTGCTGCTCCCGCTCATAGACAGCCCTGTGGTAACGGAACAGATGCTGTTCCAGAAAATCAAGTGCCGGGGCATCCGCAAACCGGGACTTTCTGCCCGGCACGACCCAGACAGGCTCTTCGATATCCTTCGTAAGTTCCGCAAGAGAGCGGATCATCTTATGGCTCATATAAAAAAGCTCGTGCGGTTTTCCCAGCGCAAGAAACTGTTCTCTGACATCCATCGTCACCGTCACGGAAACTCTCTCACAGACAGCCAGAAGTTCCCGCAGGACTTCAAGCTGTACCGGTGTAAATCCTGTGTATCCATCCAGAAGAAGGACACTTCCCTTAAGTTTCTCAGAAAACTGGATCTCTTTTGCCAGAACCTCAAGAACTTCCTCCGCTGTCATAAAATGTCCGGAAAGATACTCGCGGAACGCCTGATACAGAACTTTCACATCCTGGAGTTTCATCTGGAGAAGCGTCTTATCCTCGCTCTCACGGATCATCTCATCCAGTTCCTCTTCTTTGATCTCGTACTGCATGAACTCCGAAATAAGAGACTTCACCTCATCCAGATAGCCTGGTTTCTTCATCTGATTTCTGAGATAGACCAGATCCTTCTGGTTCATCTGTACCAGTTTCTGGAGCACCATGTTTTTGCCTGTTTCTTCCATGATCCGTCTCGTATCACCGCCAACTTCCTCAAAAACGCGGTACGCAAGACGCTCAAAACTTAAGATATCAATATTGAGGATTCCCCCATCCGGATGCATTTCCACCAGAGTTTTCTGTGTCTGCATCGTAAACTGCTCCGGGACGATCACATAATAAAGTCTGTCGGGATTTGCTGACGCTTCCCGGATAATATTTTCATATGCGGTGCCGGATTTGCCTGCACCGGAATTTCCTATAATAAACTGCAGGGACATATCTTACCCCTTTCAACATTTTTTCTGAATAGCACCTCGCGGGATATTTCTGACATAAATCAGGACAGAGCCTAATAGGATATAAGGAAAGTATACCGGGGAACCGTAACCGCGAATCAGGAGGCGCAGACTATGAGCTCCAAAACAAAAATCATCGTTCTACATATGAAAGAGGTGATCTACACCTGTATTTTCCTTCTTCTCCTTGTGATCCTGGGTGTACTGGTCTTTTTTATGTTCGGTCCCGGAAAAGCACAGAATACCGCTCCAAAGACCGATTCCAGATATACCCCCGGCATTTACCGCACGTCTGTCCAGCTCAACAATAATTCCTTTGACCTGGAAGTGACCGTCGATGCCGACAGTATCCGTTCCATCCATCTGGCAAACTTAAGCGAGAGCACTGCCGCTATGTTTCCTCTCGTAGAGCCGGTCCTGGACTCTCTTGCAAGCCAGATCTATTCTACACAGTCTCTGGAAAATCTCGATTACGCCAGCGACCAGAAATATACAGCCCAGATGCTTATTCAGGCCATTGAAGAAACTGTCCAGAAAGCAGCTTCTTCCTGAAAACAGTTATCCCCAAAAACACATTGAGGTGTGATAAATCACACCTCAAAAAGTTACCTTAATTTCTTGCCTCAAGTTCCTCAATCTGCTTCAGCCAGAGTTTCGCGCATGCATCACTCGGCATTCTCAGGTCTCCTCTCGGAGAAACTGCTACACTACCAACTTTCGGTCCATCCGGCAGGCAGGAACGCTTGAACTGCTGCATAAAGAATCTCCGGTAGAAAGTCTTAAGCCATTTCAGGATCGTCTCATCATCATACTCGCCCGCAAATGCATTCTGTGCCAGACGGAAGATCTTTTTCGGCGGGAAGGTCCAGCGGAGCATGTAATACAGGAAGAAATCGTGAAGCTCATACGGTCCTACAAGATCTTCTGTCTTCTGTGAGATCACGCCATCCTTCGGCGGCAGAAGTTCCGGGCTTACCGGTGTATCCAGGATATCCAGAAGGATCTCTGAAAGCTTCGCATCCTCACAGGTATCTGCATAATATCTCACAAGATGACGGACAAGTGTCTTCGGTACGGATGCATTGACTGCATACATGGACATGTGGTCGCCATTGTAAGTTGCCCATCCAAGTGCCAGTTCCGAAAGGTCACCGGTTCCAATAACAATACCACCGGACTGGTTTGCAATATCCATCAGGATCTGTGTACGCTCACGTGCCTGACCATTCTCATAAGTGACATCATGTACTTTCGGATCATGTCCGATATCGCGGAAATGGAGATTTACCGCCTCGCGGATGTTGACTTCCTTGAGGGTTGCACCAAGACATTCACTTAACTGGCAGGCATTGTTATAAGTTCTGTCCGTTGTTCCAAAGCATGGCATTGTTACGGCTGTGATCTTTTCTCTCGGCATTCCAAGCATGTCAAATGCACGTACTGTCACAAGAAGTGCCAGTGTGGAATCCAGTCCGCCGGACAGTCCGATCACTGCATTCTGGCAGTGGATATGTGCCAGACGCTTCTTGAGTCCCATTGCCTGAATATTCAGGATCTCATCGCAGCGGCGTTCTCTCTCTTCTTTGATCCCCGGTACGAATGGTCTGGAATCAAATTTGCGGGTAAGCGGTGTTACTCCTCTGCCTGCATTAAAATAAACTTCGTTATAAAAAACATCCTGTCCTTCCGGTGCAAGATCCGGTACAAAGCGGCAGGTCGTCATCCTTCTTCTCTCATTATCCAGTCTGTGGATATCCAGATCCGCATAAAGTGCGCCATTGACAAAGCGTCTGCTCTCTGCAAGGATCGTGCCGTTTTCTGCAATCAGATTGTGGCCGCCGTAGACAACATCCTGGGTGGATTCTCCCTCTCCTGCTGTCGCATAGATATATCCGCAGAGAAGTCTTGCTGACTGTGCACTTACAAGGCTCTTACGATAAGAATCCTTGCCTACAACTTCATCACTCGCAGACAGGTTCACGATCAGGTTTGCTCCATGATATGCATGTCCTACGCTCGGAGGATTCGGAACCCAGAGGTCCTCGCAGATCTCAGCCGCGATCTTGAGTTTCGGCATTTCCTGACAGATGAACAGGATATTTGAGGAGATCGGGACATCCACTTCATCAAACTCTTCTGTTTCATCTTCATCAATATAATCCGGTTCCTCATCGATCTCTTCCAGTTCCTCAAAGGAGTCCTCTTCCTCCAGAGCCTCGACTTCTGCCTCAAGTCCAAATTCCACGTCCTCATCCGTCATCTCTTCGTCATGATGTAATCCATACTCAGACCTTCTGATCGTCACAGTTCCGTCTACATCCTCTCCGGAAGTGAAATATCTCGCCTCATAAAATTCATTATAATTCGGCAGATAAGTCTTCGGCACAAACCCAAGGATCTCACCATGGTTCAGTCCGGCTGCCACATTATAAAGTTTGCCCTTGTATTCCAGTGGAAGTCCTACAAAAATGATCGCATCTACATCCGCAGTCTCTTCTGCAATACGCATAAGCTGTACTTTGGCTTCCTCCAGAAGATTTTCCTGCCAGAAAAGATCTCCGCAGGTGTATGCTGTGATACACAGTTCCGGGAAAACCATGACTCTGGCTCCCTCTGCTTCCATCTCACGGACCATTTTGATAATTTCAGCTGCATTGAATTCACAGTCTGCTACCTGCACATCCGGCGTTCCTGCCGCTACTTTGATAAACCCGTCCTTCATATTCCTGCTTCTCCTTTATTTGCACTTTCTGAGGATTTCTTTGAGTTCTTCTACACTGAATGTATAATTGGTGTTACAGAAATGGCAGTTCAGTTCTACTTTCTTGCCTTCCTGGATCATCTCATTTAATTCTTTTCTTCCGATGCTGATCAGGGCTTTTTCTACACGTTCTTTGCTGCAGTTACAGTAAAATTCTGTCGGGATCCTGTCGTTGATCTCAATATCAAATCCATCCAGTACCTGCTCCAGAAGACTCTCAGGAGTGTGTCCCTGCTCCAGAAGTGTAGTCACAGACTGGATCTTCTGTACGTTTGCTTCCAGTTTCGCGATCGTTTCTTCCTCTGCAAACGGCATGACCTGAACGATAAATCCACCTGCCTGACGCACGGTATTATCCTTATTCATCAGAACACCAAGACCTACAGCGGACGGAACCTGTTCACTTGCTGCGAAATAATAAGTCAGGTCTTCTGCGATCTCACCTGTCTGAAGTGCCACCTGTCCCACATATGGTTCTTTGAGTCCCATGTCCTTGATGACCTGAAGGAAACCGTGTCCAACAGCACCGCCAACATCCAGTTTGCCCTTGGCATTTGCCGGGATGATAACATCCGGTTCAACGACATATCCCTTGACACGGCCTTTGGAATCTGCTGTAACCGTGATTCCCTGAAGCAGTCCGTCACCCTTGACCTGAAGTGTCAGGATATCCTTATCGCCCTTCATCATCACGCCCATCATCGAACCTGCTGTCAGAAGACGTCCAAGTGCTGCTGTTGCAACCGGGCTGGTGTTGTGATCCTTTCTTGCTGTCTCTACTGTCTCTGTTGTCACTGCTGCAAACGCACGGATCTGGCTGTCTGCCGCAATTGCTCTTACTATATAATCACTCATGAATTTACCTCGTTTCTTATTTTGCTTTGCCTTTTTCTCTTGCGATGAAGAATAACCGCTCGCTCTCCTCGGATGCCGCTTTGCCTGTGTAGGCATCGTATACAGCGAGAAGCTCCATTCCTGCCTCGCGGATCAGTTCTTCGATCTCTTCTCTCGGATATGCTTTCTGGCAGTGGACTTCCTCTGCCTTCTCATACAGTCCGTCCTCTCTCGGAAGAAAAACTGCCAGTTCATAATAGTTCAGTCCCTCTTCCTCATCGTAGCTGTTGTCCCAGATGAAACTTCCCTCATCACGGTTTTCTGCGATCGTCGTATCCCCAAGGATATCCCTGTACTTATGTACGGTATTCATATCAAACAGGAAAATTCCCTCCGGGTCAAGGTAATTATTTACCAGTTCAAAAACATGACGCAGTTCATCCCTGTCTGTAATATAATTGAGACTGTCGCAGACACTTACAACGGCCCGCACCGTTCCGTACAGTTCAAACTCCTGCATGTCCTGCAGAAGATACAGGATATCCTGTCCGGATTCGACTCTTTTCTCCATTGCCTCCGCAAGCATCTCCTCGGAATTGTCCACACCAATCATATCATAACCCTTGTCCGCAAGCAATCCCGTCATCGTTCCTGTTCCACATCCAAGTTCCAGTACCAGGCCATCCTCGATCCCATATTCTCTCAGATGACCGGTGATATAATCCGCCCATTCTTCATAATCAATATTATCCATGAACAGGTCATACACCTGTGCAAATTTCTCATATGCTCCCATCGTCGTCCCCCTGTTTATATTTTGTGAGTAAAAAGGCAGATGATCGCTCACCTGCCTTTCCTTCTTATCTCATGCTGACGATAAATCAGATCGTGTTCTGTTGTTACTGAACAGGCATATAATATACGTCTGCTCCCTCACCATGCCAGTAGTAGCTTGTTCCGTTCTCGTCGTAAGCGTCCTCATCGCTGGTAAAGTTGTAGGTATTTCCGTCAAAGTCAACCCAGCTTCCGTTTCCGTCCGGTGTGATCACAAGCGGATGTCCGTCAGAATTACGATAGATGGTTCTTGTCTCATCTGTGTTGGAAAGCTGCTCATCTGTGAATCCTGCAGAGTTGGAAATTGTTGTAGAGCTGGAATCACTGGAGCTGTCATAGCTTTCGGATCCGTCGCTGCTGCTGTCTGTGCTTCCTGTTGTATCTGTGGCTGCACTGCTGTCTGTTCCTGCCGCAGAAGTATCTGCTGCTGCGCTGCTGTCTGCTGCATTTGCGTTTGCATCAGAAGAAGCTGCGTTTGCATTGTCGGCTGCCGGAGTGGAAGCTGCTGCCTGCTTCGGAGCTGCTTCTTTCAGAGAAGAATCACCAAGGATCTGGAAAGAATCTACGGATGATTTCACTGCGGAAAGAACATCTTCTTTGTTAACAGATGCTTCGATGCTGTAGTATTCGGAATCGTTTGCGATAACCTTGTGGATCACATACAGGCTTCCGTTGCTCTTCTCTGTGTTCAGCATCTTGGTTGTGTAGGTGTACACGCCAATGCCATTCACATCTGTAGAAGTGTAGTCCTGGATCTCAAAGTCTGTTCCGTCAACCTTGTCTCCGTCTGCCTGCTCAAGAGAGGTAGCCATGTCCTGTGTGCTTGGGATCACGGTTGAAGCCATGGTGTCTGCTCCCTGTCCGTGAAGGATCAGAATCTTGCCCTCGTCAGGAGATTCAAAGCTGAGTGTATCTGCTTCATCTGTCTTGTTTGCCCATGTTGCGTTTGGAAGGTTGATCGCTACGGATTTGTCTGCGGATGTATAGGTAGTAGCCTGTACATTCGGAGCGATCGTGGCTGTCGGAGCTGGTGTCTCGGTTGCCACCGGTGTTGGTGTTACACTTACTGCAACAGACTCATCCGGATTACTGCCGCCGAAACTGCAGGCAGCCATAAATACAGATGCTGATATGGCAATTGCTGAAATCGCAAGAATTCTTTTGTTTCTCATAACATCCTCCTTAATATCGGTTATGATTATAGTTTATAATAAAACCTTTGTGCTATATTTTACAATTTTATTACATGCATGTCAATGAATTTTCCCTGATGGTTTATGAAAATCCTGTAAAATATTGTGAATTTTCTGTGTCGGATATCTTCTTTTCTGTAATCTTTTATCTGCGTTTTTTCCTGAAAATATATGGGTTTCAGAGCTTTTTGTAATCATACATATGCAGCTCATGAAGTGCCCTTGTCGCTGCAATATATTTCGCCTGTTTACTCAGTCCGTCCTCTGCATCTGCTGCAAAAACTCCGAATACCTGATCAAACTCCAGACCTTTTGCAAGATAGAACGTAGTCACTGTCAGACCTTTTTTGAAATTCTGACTGTCACGGTTCATGTACGATAACTGGTACTCTCCGTCCGGGTCCAGGTTTTTCAGTTTTTCTTCTATATAGAGATACGCATGCTCTGCCTCTCTTTCTGTAAAAAAGATCAGCGCTTCTGTCTCATAGTCTGCTCTCTTTGCTTCCCAGTCTACGATCACCTGATCCAGAGCTTCCTCAAGCTTCGCAAAAGACCGCTCCTCAACCGGCTCGCCGTGGCGTTCGAACAGTTCCATATCCTGGATTCCGGTAAGCTTATTGGCATACTCTGCGATCTCCATCGTGTTTCGATAGCTTCTGTTCATAACGATCTTGCGGATATCCCTGCCAAAGATCTTCGGCAAAAATTTCAGTACATCCTGCTGCTGCTCTTCCATCGTCTGTGCCTTATCTCCGAGGATCGTCATCCTGCACGGGAAAAGTTTCCGAAGGAGCACATACTGGATCCAGGAATAATCCTGCATCTCATCAACCACGACATGCTTGATGCCATGATGATTTTTGCAGCGGAAAAGAGAATATTTCAGATAAAGGACCGGATAGACATCCTCATAACGCAGCTTACGCTTCTCCAGCGGAACACGCGGCAGTGGATCGTAGCCTGCCTCTTCAAGAAAACGACTGTACAGAACATAGCAGTCTCTCGTCTCATACATACGCAGAAAACGCTCCGTCAGTTCTTCCTTTTCTTCATCTGCGAGGTCTCTGTCCCTCAGTGTCTCCACCTGATCGATGAAATATTCTGCCACTGCCTCCATTCTGGAAAGAAGCGGAATATCCAGGAACTTAAAGTAAAACAGATCAATGATCTCCTTCTCGGAAAGCGTACAGCCCTTGTACTCTATGTCCTTGAAATTCATCAGTTCATCTTCCAGCCCTAGCATGTAAGCGTCCATCTGACCTGCAAATCCTGCCGACTGTTTCTCCCTGCACAGTTCCTGTGATTCCGGAATAAGGACAGAACGCTCGATCTGGTCATACCTGTCCTCACAGTCAGAAACGATCCCCTTAAGTTCACGGTAGGCAAACAGATCAAAACTCATCTCGCGGATATTTTCCTCTCCCAGTTCCGGCAGGATGTGCGAGATATAATCTGCAAACACACCATTCGGTGAAAGGACCAGGATATTGGAAGATTTCAGATTTTCTCTGTCGTGATACAGAAGATACGCGATCCTGTGAAGTGCAACAGAAGTCTTACCACTTCCCGCAGCTCCCTGGATTACCATAATCTTATCACTTGTGTTTCGGATAATTGTATTCTGCTCTTTCTGGATCGTCCGGACGATGTTTTTGAGCTGGACTTCGCCCTTGCTTCCAAGCTCTGCGCCCAGGATCTCATCATCGATCTTGACATCGCTCTCAAACTCGTAGATCATTTTTCCATTGCGGATCTTGTACTGCCATTTGGAAGTAATCTCGCCTTCAAAAACACCGGAAGGTGCCTCATAGGACGCAGAACCCTTGTCGTAATCATAAAAAAGTCCGCTGACCGGAGCACGCCAGTCATACACCAGTGGCAGGCTCCCCGCCCGCTCCGAGAGATTTCCGATCCCTATATAAAAAAGCTCCGGCTCGTCATCTCCGTCATACCGAAAATCCACTCTTCCAAAAAACGGAGAATCCATCATCTTCTTAAATCTCTTGCGAAGAAGGAACTGTTCTTCATTCGCATTCATCTGACGGAAAAGCGCCTGCTGGTTATCAAAATTTTCATAACCGTACTCATCCATCTCTGTATAGTTTTCCCAGTAATATTCGTGCATATCCTCGATCTCTTTCTCACCCTCAAGGATCGCAGCATCTGTCTCGGCAAGACGTTTCTTCAGACATTCCATTACATGCAGCAGGTACTCTCTGCCATTTTCTATATTGCCGCTCATCATAAATACCTCCCTTTCCTGCCAGACTTTTTATTAAATATAATTTTCTTATTATACTCAAAAAGACAGCCGTTGACAAGAGCTGACTCCTGCCAATAGCTGCCTTTTCGTGGCTTAAAATTCTGGTTTTATTTCTGGCTTTATGAGCAAAGTTCTGAAGAACCATTGTCAAACTGGCTGTTGTAAAGGTCTGCATAGAATCCTTTGGCTGCCAGAAGTTCTTCATGATCGCCCTGCTCGATGATGTCTCCGTCCTTCATAACGAGGATCAGGTCTGCATCCTTGATCGTGGAAAGTCTGTGTGCGATAACGAAACTGGTTCGTCCCTTCATCAGATTATCCATCGCTTTCTGGATCTGCATTTCTGTTCTTGTATCGACGGAGGATGTTGCTTCGTCAAGGATCAGGATCTTGTTGTCCGCAAGGATCGCCCTCGCGATCGTAAGAAGCTGTTTCTGTCCCTGGGAAATGTTGCTGGTCTCTTCATCCAGTACCATCTGGTATCCGCCCGGCTGCTGCATGATGAAGTTGTGGATATGTGCTGCTTTTGCTGCTGCGATCACTTCTTCATCCGTTGCATCCAGTCGGCCATAACGGATGTTTTCCATGATCGTTCCGGAGAACAGCCAGGTATCCTGTAGCACCATACCGAACATCTCGTGAAGTTCGCTTCGGTTGAAGTTTCTGACATCGTGTCCGTCTACCTTGATTGCACCCTTATTCACATCATAGAAACGCATCAGGAGTTTGACCATGGTGGTCTTACCTGCTCCGGTCGGACCTACGATTGCGATCTTCTGTCCGTCATGTACATCTGCGGAGAAGTCATGAACGATGATCTTATCCGGGTTGTAACCGAACTCTACATGCTCGAACTGTACATTTCCATTCAGACCTTCGATAGAATCCGGATGTTCCGGCTGCTGTACTTCTTCCTCTTCCTCGATGAATTCAAATACTCGCTCGGATGCCGCTGCGGATGACTGCAGGAGGTTTGTTACCTGCGCGATCTGCTGGATCGGCTGTGTAAAGTTACGGATATACTGGAAAAAGGACTGGATATCACCGACTTCGATGGAACCTTTGATAACAAAGACTCCTCCAAGCAGTGCTACCATTACATATCCGAGGTTTCCTACGAACTGCATGATCGGCATCATCATTCCTGAGAAAAACTGTGATTTCCATGCAGATTCATAAAGTTTCTTGTTGTCTTTTTCGAATTCTTCCAGAACATCGTTTTCTTTGTTGAATACTCTTACTACGTCATGTCCGCCGAAGTTTTCTTCAATCTGACCATTGACTGCGCCAAGGTAATTCTGCTGTGCCTGGAAGTATTTCTGTGAATGCTTCATCACTGCCTGGATGATAAACATGGAAACCGGCAGGATCAGAAGTGCTGCCAGTGTCATCCACACATTGATGGAAAGCATCATGATAAATACACCGATCAGAGTTGTCACAGATGTGATCAGCTGTGTCAGACTCTGGTTCAGACTCATCTGCAGTGTATCAACATCGTTTGTTACACGGGAGAGGATCTCACCGTTTGTCCTGCTCTCGAAATAATTCAGAGGCAGTTTGTTGATCTTCTTTGAAATATCTTTACGGAGGTTGTAGGTCACGTCATTGGAGATACCAGTCATGATCCAGCCCTGGATAAAGGAAAAGCATGCGCTTGCCACATACAGTCCCAGTGTCCACAGAAGGATCGTGCCGATCTTCGTGAAATCAATGCCTCCGGTTCCGTTTACCTTTGCAACCAGACCTGTATAAAGTTCGGTTGTCGCTTTACCAAGGATCTTAGGTCCTGCAATATTAAAGATTGTTCCTGCGATCGCAAAAATGAACACCATCACAAAACGCAGTTTATAGCGTCCCATGTAGCGGAACAGTTTGCCCATCGCACCTTTGAAGTCTTTTGCTTTTTCTGTCGGGCGCATTCCTCTGCCGCCCATCGGTCCACGTCGTCTCTGTCCACTCATGCCAATTCCTCCTCTGACAACTGACTCATTGCAATCTGGCGGTAAACTTCACAGTTCTTCATCAGTTCTTTGTGAGAACCGATACCAGCCATATGTCCGTCATCCAGGACAATGATCTTGTCTGCATTCAGGATCGTACTGATACGCTGTGCAACAATGATCGTTGTCGCATCTTTTGTATGTGCTTTGAGTGCTTTACGCAGGGTACTGTCTGTCTTGAAGTCCAGTGCAGAAAAGCTGTCGTCAAAAATAAAGATTTCCGGTTTCTTGGCAATCGCTCTCGCGATCGAAAGTCTCTGTTTCTGTCCACCGGATACGTTGGTTCCTCCCTGTGCGATCGGGGATGTGTATTTCTCCGGTTTTGTCTCGATAAACTCCGTTGCCTGTGCAACTTCTGCTGCTTCTTTTACTTCTGCTTCTGAAATATCAGTCTTGCCGTAACGGATGTTGGAATCGATCGTACCTGAGAAAAGGACTCCCTTCTGCGGTACGTATCCAAGTCTGGATCTGACTTCTTTCTGTGTCATATCACGGACATCGATACCGTCCACGAGAACTTTACCTTCTGTCACATCGTAAAAACGAGGGATCAGGTTTACAAGAGTACTCTTGCCGCTTCCGGTACTTCCGATGATGGCAATCGTCTCACCCTTCTCCGCCTTGAAGGAAATGTCCGTCAGGACATTCTCTCCTGCTTCCGGATAAGCGAAACTTACATGGTCGAATTCAACCGTTCCTTTGATATTCTCGGCTGGCTGGACCGGATTCTCCGGATCTGTGACGCTTACTTTTGTCTTGAGAACGTCATTGATGCGAAGTGCTGCCACGTTTGCTCTCGGGAGCATGATGGACATGGCTGTGATCATCAGGAAGGACATGATGATCTGCATTGCATACTGGATGAATGCCATAACATTACCTACCTGCATAGTTCCGTTATCAACGGCATAGGAACCGCTGTAAATGATCAGTACGGAAACACCGTTCATAATAAGCATCATGGTCGGCATCATAAAGGTCATGCATCTGTTGACGAACAGGTTTGTCTTTGTCAGTCGCTCGTTTGCTTCCTCGAAACGTTCTTCTTCGTGTTTCTCACGGCTGAATGCACGGATGACCGGGATACCGGTAAGGATCTCACGTGTTACCAGATTCAGTTTATCGACCAGTGTCTGTAATGCGGTAAATTTCGGCATTGCCACCTGGAACAAAACGATAATGACTACCAGGATCAGTCCGACTGCCAGACCAAGGATCCAGGTCATGGAAGAATCGGTATTAAGTACACGGATCACACCTCCGATACCAAGGATCGGCGCATAAAGAACAATACGGAAAAGCATTGCCATTACCTGCTGCACCTGCTGGATATCGTTCGTACAGCGGGTGATCAAAGATGCTGTGGAAAACTTGTGGTATTCACGGCTTGAGAAGGTGATAACCTTGCGATACACGGCATTTCTCAGGTCATGACCAAGTGCTGCTGCCACTCTGGATGAAAGGAATACGACACAGATCGCACAGAGCATCGTTACCAGTGCCATACCAAGCATCTTGACACCTGAAATCTTGATGTAATGCATCTGGATCGCATCTACGTCCTCTCCCAGTGCCTCATATTCGCTCTTCACATAAGCGACACCTGCCTGGGTGATGATGGAATCCTGCATGCTGTCGATCTTCTCGCTGAACTTCTCAGTCATCGCATCAAGTGCTTCCTCTGGCATCATGGCGATCGCCTGCATCGGGTCTGTTCCCTCTGGAACACTCATCTGGGAGAGCATGGCTGTAACTTCTTCGCTTCCGGATGAAAGACTTGCCACGATCATCATCGGTTTGCCGAAGATACTGTTCAGTTCGTCCCGTTCGTCACTTGTTATATCGTCTTTGAGTACGAGATCGTCTCCGTCTTCTTCATAAAAAGAATCTACGGTTTCTTTGTCGTCGTCATCCATAAACAATTGTAAGCTGTCCATGGATGTCTTTCTGATCTTTTCAGGGACGCTGTCTTCGATTCCGCTCTGCTGGATACCTACATTCACGATCTTGGAAGTGTAGTCCGGCAAAGACAGATCACAGTATGCCTGAAGAAACAGAAGGGCTATGATCAGGATGATATAGCCTGCTGATTTTTTCAGATACTTCATCAGTTTGATCACTTTTGCTGCCTCGCTTTCTTTGTGTCATTTTTTCCGGATGATCCGGGTATTTTATCGATATTTGCGGTTATCTGCTCCAGAAATCTTCGTAAGAGACAAAGTTCTGCATCACTGAAACCGTCAAGAAGGATCTTCTCATTTTCTTCTACTCGTTTCATGCCGCGTTCCTTGGCCTGTTTGCCTTTCTCTGTCAGGTAGATTCTGGAGACACGCTGGTCTTTTTCATCTGCTTTGCGGAAAAGGAATCCTGCTTTTTCCAGCCGCTGGACGGTCACATTGACGGTCGGCGGTTTGATTCTCAAATGTTCTGCAATCTCGCGCTGGCTCAATCCGTCTTTATATGCCAAAAGTCCAAGCACCGGGATCTGTCCCGGATAAATTCCAAGTTCCTGCATCTGCCCAAAGCACTTCCCCATAAAGCGGCGGTCGATCCGCATAAACATAGACAAAAAACTCATTCTATGCTCTTCAGGGGCGAACCCTGGTTCTTCTCCTATAAACACCTTTTCACCTCCGTACTAAAACATATTTCATTTCATTAGTCAGCTATTAATTAGTCGGCTAATTGTTTATTATATGCATCTGCACAAAAAATGCAACTGTTTTTTGTATATTTCACACTTTTTTTAGATTTTATAAAGGAACAACTTACGGATAAAAGAAGAAAATCATTTTGCCCGGCTAATGATTCAAACACTTAGCAGAAACACCACTTATCTCTCCCCAATATAATATACAATGCATCAAAAAAGGCATCTGCCTCCCACCTTATATCTGTGGAAAAGCAAATGCCTTTTCGCGTTATTGTTTTATACAAACTGGTTTGTCACTGTGTCGTACTGATAATCAATTGATGACAGTTTCTCTACCAGTTCCTCTCTGGATATGTCTTTGTCTTCGCAAAAAGCATCCAGGGAGGAATAAAAATCTCTCAGCTGTGTGTTGACGTAGCTCAACAGCATCACCGGATCTCTTGGTATCATATTTTACCTCCTGTGGTATCCTGCCGCTGAGCACTTCTCACACAGCAGCAATTTATTTCGTATTGATCACAAACTCGCCGTCTCTGACATCCAATACAAGTGTATCACCTGCATGAACGTCACCGGAAAGGATCTTCTTGGCTGCAAGTGTCTCTACATAATTCTGCAGATAACGTTTCAGCGGACGTGCACCGTATACCGGGTCGTAGCCGTTCTCAATTACCTGAGTCCTTGCTGCATCGGTCAGTTCCAGAGAAAGCTCCTGGTCTGCCAGACGGTTGCTGAGTTCGCGTACCATAAGGTCTACTATGCCGCCAATGTTGTCTTTTGTCAATGGTTTGAACATGATAATTTCATCCAGACGGTTCAGGAACTCTGGGCGGAAGTGTCCACGCAGGTCGTTCATAACGAGTTCCTGTGCATCCGGTTTGATGTTTCCGTTCTCGTCGATACCGTCGAGAAGATACGGGGAACCGATGTTGGATGTCATGATCAGGATCGTATTCTTGAAGTCTACCGTTCTGCCCTGAGAATCAGTGATACGACCATCGTCCAGAACCTGCAGAAGTACATTGAATACATCCGGATGTGCTTTCTCGATCTCATCAAACAGGACAACGCTGTACGGTTTACGACGAACAGCCTCTGTAAGCTGACCGCCCTCTTCGTATCCAACATATCCCGGAGGCGCTCCGATCAGACGGGATACAGAATATTTCTCCATGTACTCACTCATATCGATTCGTACCATATTCTGCTCGTCATCAAACAGAGTTGCTGCCAGAGTCTTGGCAAGTTCTGTCTTACCGACACCGGTAGGTCCAAGGAACAGGAAGGAACCGATCGGTTTGGACGGGTCTTTGATTCCTGCTTTGGAACGAAGGATCGCATCTGTTACAAGACGTACACCTTCATCCTGTCCGATCACACGTTTATGAAGTTCGTCTTCCAGTCCGAGAAGTTTGGTTCTCTCGCCTTCGGTCAGTTTCGTTACCGGAATGCCGGTCCAGCGGGAGATGATCCTTGCGATCTCATCGTCTGTGACAGCTTCGTGTACCAGACTGCGGTCGCTTTCTTTGACCTGTTTTTCCTCGATCTCAAGCTGTTTCTGGAGTTTCGGAAGTTCACCATACTGCAGTTCGGCAGCTTTTTCCAGATCGTAGTTCTGTTTTGCTTTCTGGATCTGTTTATTGATATCCTCGATCTGCTCACGTAATTTCTGGAGCTTCTCTACGGAATGTTTCTCATTGTCCCACTGAGCTTTCTGAGTGTTGAAGGTGTCACGCATCTCTGCAAGCTCTTTCTGCAGTTCTGCAAGACGCTCCTTGCTCAGATTGTCTGTTTCTTTCTTAAGAGCAGACTCTTCAATCTCAAGCTGCATAATCTTACGTCTCTGCTCATCCAGCTCTGTCGGCATGGAATCCAGTTCTGTCTTGATCAGGGCACAGGCCTCATCTACCAGGTCGATTGCCTTATCCGGCAGGAACCTGTCTGTGATGTATCTGTGCGAAAGTGTAGCTGCTGCTACCAGTGCACTGTCTGTGATCTTGACACCATGGAAGACTTCGTATCTTTCCTTCAGTCCACGAAGGATAGAAATGGTATCTTCTACGGTCGGCTCATCAACCATAACCGGCTGGAAACGACGTGCCAGTGCGGCATCTTTCTCAATGTACTGACGGTACTCGTCCAGTGTGGTGGCACCAATACAATGCAGTTCACCTCTGGCAAGCATAGGTTTCAGCATATTGCCTGCATCCATCGCACCGTCTGTCTTACCGGCTCCGACGATCAGATGAAGCTCATCGATGAAAAGGATAATCTCACCCTCACTCTTTCTTACTTCTTCAAGAACAGCTTTCAGACGTTCCTCAAATTCACCACGATACTTGGCACCTGCAACCAGTGCTCCCATATCCAGTGCAAAAATCTTCTTATTCTTAAGGCCTTCCGGAACATCGCCGGCAACGATTCGCTGTGCCAGTCCTTCGATGGCTGCTGTCTTACCGACACCAGGCTCACCGATCAGTACCGGGTTGTTCTTAGTCTTACGAGAAAGGATACGGACAATGTTACGGATCTCTGCATCACGTCCGATGACCGGATCAAGCTTCTGGTTTCTTGCCTTCTCGACAAGATCCTCTCCGTATTTGTTCAGGGTATCATAAGTTGCTTCCGGATTGTCGCTGACAACTCTCTGGTTGCCTCTCACAGTAGAAAGTGCCTGGAGAAATCTTTCTCGGGTGATACCGAATTCGTTGAAGATCTTCTTCATGCTCGGGCTCGGCTGTGTCAGCAGGGACAGGAACAGATGCTCAACGGAAACGTACTCATCTCCCATTGCCTTTGCTTCGTTCTCTGCATTTACAAGAGATTTGTTCAGATACTGTCCAAATCTCAGATCGCCGCCGGATACCTTAACCTTCGCATCCAGGGCTTTCTTCACTACGTTGATAAAATAATCTTTATTGATCTCCATCTTCTCAATCAACTTGAGAATCAGGCTGTCTTCCTGTGTCAGCAGCGCATACAGAAGATGCTCCTGCTCTACTTCCTGGTTGCCATACTCATAAGCAACCTTCTCAAGGTCCTGAACAGCCTGGATGGATTTCTGTGTAAATTTACTGATATTCATAGGCTTTCCTCCTCTATATCGTAGGAAAAGGATACCGAAATTTCTTTCCGTACCCTTTGGGTTATCTTTGTTATACTGGTAATATAACACATGTTGTTAGCACTGTAAAGATGTGAGTGCTAATTATTTTGTGAAGATTCTGTGAATTTTCTATTTTCGTTTATACAGAAAACACGAGGCTGACAGTTCTCAATTCTTTTAAACTCAGCACATCCAAATTAAATCATCAACAATTTTTCAAAAATATCCGATAATTTTTCTGGCAAAAAACGCAAGCCATAAAATTGACTTGCGTTTTTGGGGCAATTTTTTTGAGTTGTTATTTTACGGTAATGGTAATGCTCTGTTTCTTACTTCCAGATTTGACGGTGATCTTTGCGGTTCCGCGTTTTCTGGCGGTGATTATGCCGTTTGCGGTGACTGTCGCTATGTTTTTGTTGGAGGTTGTGTAGGTTACTTTTTCCTGTGAAGTTGATGGCGTTACTGTGGTGGATATTGTTTTCTTTGTTCCTGCTTTAAGGGTGGCTTTTGTGAAGGATACTCTTATTGCAGTTGTTTTTACAGTTCCGCTCTGAACTTTCACGTTGATTCGTTTTACTGCTCCTCCGGCAAGCCGAATGGTTACATTGGTGTTTCCGGTTCTGCCCTGTGCTGTTAACTGGATCTTTCCGTCTTTTGTGTATCTTGTTACTCTTACGATTCTGGTGTTTCCTGATATGACTCTTGATACATAGTCACCTTTTGCCATTCCGGATACTGTTAATGCATTGGTAGTCTGTTTTGTCTTTAATAGAATGCTGCTACAAGATGTCCTCATTACAGATTTGAGTTTGCTTCCATAGTCTCTGGTCTGTGAAATATGACACAGGCTGCAGGTTCTCTGCTGTTTCTGTGGTTTGAAGACTGTTGCATCGGAAAGTTTCCACCAGGTGCTCCATTTGTGTCCGGTCGCCGGGATCTGTTCTGTTTTGGTTTTGTTGCAGCGGATGCAGGTGTAAGTATTTTCGCCGCTGGCGGTGCAGGTTGCCTTTTTGGTTCCAGTCTGTTTCCAGTCGTGGGAAAGTTTCTCGATGACTTTTCCTTCTTTGAGCATTTCTCCACAGTTGTTGCAGTATATATCACCGGTATAACCTTCTGTTTCACAGGTTGCTTTTTTTGCAAATTTTGTGATTTCGGTATGTCCGGTAGCTGGAATGGTTTCCGTTCTGGTTTTCTGGCAGATTGTGCAGGTGTAGGTTTTTTCTCCGTCTGTTGTACAGGTCGCTGCTTTGGTTACTTTTCCGCTGTCCCAGGTATGTCCGAGTGCAGGAATGGTTTCCTGTTTTTTAATTACAGTTCCACAGATACTGCAGTGACTTCCTTCGGTTTTTCCTGCATCCTCGCAGGTTGCTGGTGTTGCCGCATCTTTCACTTCTGTATGACCCGTTTTCGGAACACTTTCGATTCTGGTCTTGTGACAGGTTGTGCAGGTGTAGTTTTTTTCTCCGTCTGTTGTGCAGGTCGCTACTTTGGTTACTTTTCCGCTATCCCAGGTATGTCCGAGCGCAGGAAGAGTTTCCTGTTTTTTGAGCACTGTGTTGCAAACACTGCAGTGGCTTCCTTCTGTCTTTCCGGTGTTTTCACAGGTTGCTGGTGTCGCTGCATCTTTCACTTCTGTATGGCCCGTTTTTGGAATGCTTTCGGTTCTGGTCTTGTGACAGGTTGTGCAGGTGTAGTTTTTTTCTCCATCTGTTGTGCAGGTCGCTGCTTTGGTTACTTTTCCGCCGTCCCAGGTATGTCCTGTTGCCGGAAGGGTTTCCTGTTTTTTGAGCACTGTGTTGCAGACGCTGCAATGGCTTCCTTCCGTCTTTCCGGTGTTTTCACAGGTTGCTGACACTGCCGCATCTTTTACTTCTTTGTGGCCGGTTTTGCTGATGTTTTCTGTTTTTGTTTTCTTACAGATCGTACAGGTATAGGTCTTCTGTCCATCTGTTGTGCAGGTTGGTTGTTTCGTAACTTTTCCAGAATCCCAGGTATGACCCGTAGCTGGTATTGTCTCCTGTTTCTTAATTATTGTACCGCAGACGCTGCAGTGGCTTCCTTCTGTCTTACCAGTATTCTCGCAGGTTGCTGATACTGCTACATCTTTTACTTCTTTATGTCCTGTCTTGCTGATGCTTTCTGTTTTTGTATTTTTACAGATTGTGCAGGTATAGGTCTTCTGTCCATCTGTTATACAGGTTGCTTCTCTTGTTATTTTTCCATTGTCCCAAGTATGTCCGGTGGCTGGAAGGATCTCTGTTCTGACAGTTCCGCAGGTTGTACAGGTGTAAGTCTTTTTTCCATCCTCTGTACAGGTTGGCTGTTTTGTAATCTTTCCAGAATCCCAGGTATGTTTATTTCCCACACAGTCCTTCAACACATGAATTAGCAACTCTTTAGCTGCACTGTTATAGTTCTCTGTTCCAGACGCGGTGATCGTGATCGTTGCATCACCCGCCTGTTTTCCTGTAATTACACCAGTACTGCTGACTGTCACCTTATCTTCCGCACTGGATTTATAGGTGATCTTTCCCTGTCCACTCGTCTTGATCTGTGCCGTTTCTCCTATTGCGAGGTCTGTCTTATCAATGGAGACTGTCAGGTTCTGGGATGCTTTGTTGATCTTAAACTGTTTTTTTATTCTTCCAGTATATTTCCCAATTCCCAGAATTGTAACTGTCGCTGTTCCAACTTTTACATTATTCTCGTAACTTACCCTATAATCAGTATCCTTCACCAGTTTCGTGGAATCTTTTTTCACCGATATCTCCGGCGTACATTCTTTTCCAGTATAGACACATTCAGAGTATTCCAGTTCTATCGTCTTATTCCTAATAGTATCTTTGATATCATCCAGTTTCCATATCGAAAATTTCTGTGCATCTGTCCCGTTATCTTCCCACATATTGAGATTTGTTCCATCCGTGGCAGCTTCCGGTCCGCCTTTCATATCAAGTGCATTCTCTCCACATGCCGCTTTCAGTTTATATGCTCCTGAACTTCCATAGATAAACCATCTCTGTGCCGTATTTCCGTTCCAGCCATTCATCTCCACATTGGTTCCATTCGCGGATTCAAAGTTATGTACTTCCATACAGCGGTCATCCTCTGCGGATGTGATCTTATAGCTTCCATCGCTTTGCAGCTCAAAATACCAGATCTGGTTTGGACTGTAATCTAATTTCTTTACATTTACATTTCCTCCATCATTTGTCGCATGCAGCCAGGTTGCTGTATTGATCAGATATGCATAAAATCCCTTTCCAAGATTATTGCCGCAGGTAAAACTTCTTGTTTCTCCCTCTTTCCAGGCATTGAATTGGCTGTTCAGTGTATATACTCTTACACGATAAGTCCCACTTGCCAGTTTCGCCAGACAGCTGGTACCCTGGACGTTCCAGAATGTCTGTACGACTTCCGTTTCGCTTTCATTAAAAATACGGATATCATATCCCGTCGCATTATTACAGGAATTCCATGAAATCTTTACATTATTTCCATCTGCATCACCGTACTTTTCTACGGATGCTGCTGTTGTTCCCAGATTTGGTTCCAGTTTCCATATCTGGAATTTCTGCGCTGCCGTCCCATTGTCTTCCCACATGTTAAGATTTGTTCCATCCGTAGCTTCGTCTGGTCCGCCCCTCATATCAAGTGCGTTATTTCCACATGCCGCTTTTAATTTATATTCCCCTGAACTTCCGTAGATAAACCATCTTTGTGCCGTATTTCCATTCCAGCCGTTCATCTCCACGTTTGTCCCATTTGCGGATTCAAAGTTATGTACTTCCATACAGCGTCCATCTTTGCAGGATGTAATCTTATAACTTCCATCACCCTGCCGCTCAAAATACCAGGTCTGGTTTGAAGTATACTGTAATTTACGTACACTGACATTTCCCGAATCGTCATTTGTTGCATGCAGCCAGGTCGCTGTATTGATCAGATATGCATAGAAATTGGTTCCTACATCTACATGGGATGGCGATGGTGTTGGTGTCGGGTCTGGACCAATCCCCGGAGAAGATATAATATAACTAAAAGAGTATTTATTCCATATTTTTGCACCTTTCTTGATTGTATTATCCCACTTTACACCATTACTTCTGACTTTTGTTCCATTACTATAATTTCCGTTTCCATTACAATCTACGAAAGTAATTGTATCTCCTGAAACATTCGTAACAAAAATAGTATGACCTGATCCACTGGTATTGCCATACTGTACTAAATCGCCTGCTTTTACATCATTAATACTATATGTTTTCCCCCAAGTTGACGGCATAGAGCCAAAAACATTATAGCCTATTAATCTGGCAAATCCAAAACATTGATGTCCCCCATCAAACCAATCATTCCATACACTGTAATTTGGATAACGACCTCTCAGTTCATTGAGTTTATTATTAAATTCAGATTGTGATATTCCTACCGCTACAGCTTCATCCTCCACAATTTCATCCATATGATCAGAAAACACTTCTTCATCTTCGGTTTCTACTTTATCTGAAATTTCATTTTCAGTTTTATCACTTATATCCACATCCTCAATATTTTCTTTTTCCTCATCAGAAAAGACATCCGTTTCCACCTCGTCACCATCCGCAGTCACATCCGGTGTATCTTCTTCAATTTCATCCTCCACTGAAATTTCCACTCCATCAGAAAAATCACTGGCAAATGTATCTACTGGTAGATTTACTGTGGACATTACCATTGCAGCTGCTATCATGCAGCTAAACCATTTTTTTATTTTCTTTCTCATTTGCAAAATACCTCCTTCTTTATCTGTATGGTACATACTAGTTTAATTTTAGTATATATTTTTACTATTATCAACAATAAATACATATATTGTCTTATTTTTTCCTGAAAAACAAAGCCGACAGTCATCTCTCGTAACTGTCAGCTTCTACTTCATCTTTATTCTATACTAAGTAAGCCCCAAAACCAGTATTTAGAATGCTCATTGCATTAAAACTCATTTAAAATAGGCAGCTATTTTCTTAGCTACCTACCCGCCAATGGAATATTTGGATTCAGGCATTGCCCACGCCTTCCTACGATCTATAACTAGACTAGCACATAAATTTTAAATCATCAACAACTTTTCAAAAAATATCAAATAAATTTTTCTGCCTCAAAACGCAAGTCAATCCTATGGCTTGCGTTTTGGGGCAATTCTTTTGAGTTGTTATTTTACAGTAATGGTAATGCTCTGTTTCTTACTTCCAGATTTGACGGTGATCTTTGCGGTTCCTCGTTTTCTGGCTGTGATTATGCCATTGGCAGTGACTGTTGCTATGTTTTTGTTGGAGGTTGTGTAGGTTACTTTTTCCTGTGAAGTTGATGGCGTTACTGTGGTAGATATTGTTTTCTTTGTTCCTGCTTTAAGGGTAGCTTTTGTGAAGGATACTCTTATTGCAGTTGTTTTTACAGCTCCGCTCTGAACTTTCACGTTGATTCGTTTTACTGCTCCGCCGGCAAGCCGGATGGTTACATTGGTGTTTCCGGTTCTGCCCTGTGCTGTTAACTGGATCTTTCCGTCTTTTGTGTATCTTGTTACTCTTACGATTCTGGTGTTTCCTGATATAACTCTTGATACGTAATCACCTTTTGCCATTCCAGATACTGTTAATACATTGGTAGTCTGTTTTGTCTTTAACAGAAGGCTGCTACAAGATGTCCTCATTACAGATTTGAGTTTGCTTCCATAGTCTCTGGTCTGTGAAATATGACACAGGCTGCAGGTTCTCTGCTGTTTC
Source organism: Blautia sp. OM07-19 (assembly GCF_003481595.1). NCBI lineage: Bacteria > Bacillati > Bacillota > Clostridia > Lachnospirales > Lachnospiraceae > Blautia > Blautia sp. OM07-19. The sequence goes on along the minus strand of NZ_QULA01000001.1, from coordinate 242,388 downwards.
TGTGGTTTGAGGACTGTCGCATCGGAATTTTTTTCCAGGTGCTCCATTTGTGTCCGGTTGCCGGGACCTGTTCTGTCTTGTTTTTGTTGCAATGGGTGCAGGTGTAAGTATTTTCGCCACTGGTAGTGCAGGTTGCCTTTTTGGTTCCAATCTGTTTCCAGTCGTGGGAAAGTTTCTCGATGACTTTTCCTTCCTTGAGCATTTTTCCGCATTTTTTACAGTATATATCACCTGTGTAACCTTCGACCTCACAAGTTGCCTTCTTTACAAATTTTGTAACTTCGTCATGCCCGGTTGCTGGAATGATTTCCTGAGCCTTGATTACAGTTCCACAAATACTACAGTGGCTTCCTTCCGTCTTTCCAGTGCTCTCACAAGCTGCTGATACGGCTGCATCCTTAATCTCTGTATGTCCGGTTTTCGGAACGCTTTCGATTCTGGTCTTGTGGCAGGTTGTGCAGGTGTAGGTTTTTTCTCCGTCTGTTGTGCACGTTGCTGCTTTGGTAACTTTTCCGCTGTCCCAGGTATGTCCGAGTACTGGAAGAGTTTCCTGTTTTTTAAGTACGGTTCCACAGATACTGCAGTGACTTCCCTCTGTTTTTCCGGTGTTTTCACAGGTTGCTGGTGTTGCTGCATCTTTCACTTCTGTATGACCCGTTTTTGGAATGCTTTCGGTTCTGGCCTTATGACAGGTTGTACAGGTGTAGTTTTTTTCTCCATCTGTTGTGCAGGTTGCTGCAGTGGTAACTTTTCCGCTATCCCAAGTATGTCCTGTTGCCGGAAGAATTTCCTGTTTTTTGATCACTGTGTTGCAGACGCTGCAGTGGCTTCCTTCTGTCTTACCAGTATTCTCGCAGGTTGCTGATACTGCCGCATCTTTTACTTCTTTGTGTCCGGTTTTGCTGATGTTTTCTGTTTTTGTTTTCTTACAGATCGTACAGGTGTAGGTCTTCTGTCCATCTGTTGTGCAGGTTGCCTGTTTCGTGACTTTTCCAGAGTCCCAGGTATGCCCGGCAGCTGGGATTGTCTCCTGTTTTTTAATTACTGTACCGCAGACGCTGCAGTGGCTTCCTTCTGTCTTGCCTGCATTCTCACAAGTTGCTGATACTGCTACATCTTTCACTTCTTTGTGGCCTGTCTTGCTGATACTTTCTGTTTTTATATTCTTGCAGGTCGCACAGGTGTAAGTTCTCTGACCATCTGTTGTACAGGTTGCTTCTCTTGTTATTTTCCCATTATCCCAAGCATGTCCGGTGGATGAAAGGTTCTCTGTTTTTGTGGTTCCACAGGTTGTGCAGGTATAAGTCTTTTTTCCATCCTCTGTACAGGTTGGCTGTTTTGTAATCTTTCCAGAATCCCAGGTATGTTTATTTCCCACACAGTCCTTCAGCACATGAATTACCAGCTCTTTAATTGCGCTGTTATAATTCTCTGTTCCGGCTGCGGTGATCGTGATCGTTGCATCACCAGCCTGTTTTCCTGTGATTACTCCAGTACTGCTGACTGTCACCTTATCTTCCGCACTGGATTTATAAGTGATCTGTCCCTGTCCGCTTGCCTTGATCTGTGCCGTTTCTCCTATTGCAAGGTCTGTCTTATCAATGGAGACTGTCAAGTTCTGGGATGCTTTGTTAATTTTAAACTGTCGTGTGATTTTTCCTGTGTATTTTCCTGTTCCGGTGATTGTAACCGTTGCTGTTCCTGCATTGATGTTATTCGTATAACTTACAGAGTAGTCGCTACCTTTTACCAATGTAATAGTTCCATTTTTCACAGTCACATCCGGTGCCTTTTCTGTTCCGTCATAAGAATACGTGTCCTGGGATAAGCTTAAGCTGTAGCCGCTTAAGTCTTTCTTTACTGGTATAAACTTCCATTTCTGGGCTTTCGTCTCATTGCTTGTCCACATCCATACATTTGCATTATTGGCAACAACTCCATTTTCAACATCAACGCATAAGCCGCTTGCCTTTGATATGATCTTATAATACCCGTCAGATGTTTTTCGCAGGATCCACTGCTGCTGGTTTACCCCATTATACCCATACTGCTGTAAGTTCGTTTTACGTCTTGTATCTGCCCACATAACATCAAGGCTCTTTCCACTGTAGGAATTTATGATCTTATAATACCCGTTTCCAAGATAACTCACATGGAATGTTTCCTTTGCATCCCAGGTATTCGGATAGATCTGGATATTTGCTCCATCCTCTTTTGAACAGTTTTCAACATCCAGTCCCTGCTTTTCATCCAGTGCGGACACGATATGGTATTCATCATCACTGATGGTCTGTCCGTCATCACTTCCACATACAATAAAACGCCATTTCTGCCTGTCCGAACCATTGCACGTCCAGCCTTGTACATTGCTTCCATTTTCCGCTGCTACATCCAGGCACAGGCCATCATGTTTCGAAATGATATTAAACCAGCCACCAGATGATTCCTTAATGATCCACTACTGCTGGTTCACTCCCCCATAAACATAATCATACTGCTGGATATTGCTTCCCTGTTTTGTACCTGCTGCCTGCACATCCAGGCTTTTCCCACTGTTGGTATTTATGATTTTATAATATCCTTTTCCCAGGTAAGTAAGGTCAAATGTCTGTTTGTCATCGTTCAGATTGTCAGAAATCTGGATATTTGTTCCATTGTCCTTCGCCGCACAGTAAACATCCAATCCTTTCGTTGCCCCATCCAATGCTGAAACAATATGATATCTGCCTTCACTGACAGTTTCTCCTATATTGTCTCCCCAGGCAACAAAACGCCATCTCTAGGCATCCGATCCATTTCCGTTCCATACCCGTACATTTGCTCCATTTGATGAATTGCCGTCTTCCACATCCAGATACAGTCCATTTTTCTTGGATATGATGTTAAACCAGCCATTATCTTCCTGTATGATCCACTGCTGCTGGTCTGCCCCTACATAATCATACTGCTGGACATTGGTTCCGGCTGTCATACCGGCTCCATCCACATCAAGACAGCGGCCACTGTTTGAATTTATGATCTTGTATGCACCATTTCCAATATATGTTATATGAAAAGTTTCTGTCCCATCTGCCAGGTTGCTGTATATCTGGATATTGGCAGTATTATCTTTCGATTGGTTACATACATCCAATGCTTTTGAACTGTCTAAAGCCGAAACAATGTGATATTCTCCATCGCTGATGGTCACGCTTCCCTGCGGGATTGGGATGGGTGTTGGTGTCGGATCCGGCTTTCTATTAGATAAAAACAAATCTGCCTCAGCATTTCGCCTTCTTGTCAATCCCGCTAAGACTTGACCTCCTGATTTATTCCAGTTTGTAAATGCTGTACGTATTTGTGCATCAGAATACTTTGTATATCCATTTTTCAAAATTGTCTTTAATTGAAAAGTTTCCGTACTAACCCATACATTTCCCAAATTATATGTAAAACTAACCAACGCATCAAACTGATTTTGTCCTATTGTAATTCTATTAGAATTAAGAAAACTATTTACCGAATTCTCTGTCTTCGCAACATCCTGCTTTAAATACTGGTCTGCCTGTGCCTGAGTAATTGTCATCCCTGCATAGACGTCTGAGCCGTAATGTCCCCATCCTATTGTATAGTATTTTTCTGTTGAAACTGCCTTATATGCCGTCAAACGACAACTCTCAAACTGTTTTATAAGTGAATATCCATTTTCTCCTGTTGTCATTCCTCCTGCCCGGCTGGAAAAAGTATTTATTTCTGAGCCAGTTTCACTTAAAATTTCATCTGTTGATTCTGTTATTTCCTCTGTATCCGTAAATAACTCTGTTTCTATTTCTAAATCTGATGCTCCCTCCTCTGTATCTGTTTCCTCTTCCACTAGTACATCTTCTGGAACATCTTCGATTTCCAAGTCCTCTGAATTTTCCATATCTGAAAAATCCATCTGCTCATCCTCTACCGAAGTCTCCACCCCATCCTCAAAGTCGCTGGCAAGTACATCTATTGGCAAGTTCACCGTAGACATCACCAGTGCAGCCGCCGTTATACAGCTAAACCACTTCTTTGCTTTCTTTTTCATACTCTGTTTCCTCTTTTTTGTGTTTTATTTGCAGATTATAGCAAAACAACAGCTTGTTCTTTTTGAGTCTTTTGTTTTTCTAGCGCAAATTGTTCTTTTATTCCTGCAAATTTCATTATTTTTATGCATTATTTCTTCTCTGGTGCTTGATTTGATTTAATTTTAGTACATATATTTACTAATCGCAATGATAAATATATGTACTATGGTAAAGTTTACCTAAATTGCATGGAAGGAGGCTTTATTTGAATTATATACAACGAATTCGGGATCTTCGTGAAGATGCCGACTGTACGCAGACTCAGATTGCAGAATATCTCGGAACCTCTCAGACTATGTATGCCCGATACGAACGCGGAGCCAATGAAATGCCAATCCGACATTTGATTGCACTGTGTCAGTATTATCAGGTCTCTGCCGACTATATCCTCGGCTTCACCAATATCAAAAAACCTCTTCCTGTAAGAAAACACTCAAGATATAAAAATTAAGGCTGACAGTCATCTCATACGACTGCCAGCCTTAATCTTATCTACACATCCTTACATTCATTTACCTGGATTTCTTATACTGCCAACAATTCAGAATTTTTTATAATATCTTTTATCTGTTCTTCGTCCATTTCTGCCACATCCGCGATCTGAGCAGCTGTATAGCCTTTGTTGTACATTTTCATGATCATTTCCCGTTTACCCATTTCAATTCCGGTTTCAATTCCAGTCTCTTTAATTTTCTGGCTTAAATTACACATAATACTCACATCCTCTTTTAGTATTTTATTTTTTATCACCTCGCATTTTTAACATTTTCTGATAATATGCAATCATTCTTTTTGTTTCCTCTTCACATGTAATGCCGTTTTCACTGGCTTGAGCAAGTAATTCATCATATAAATACATGTCTTCATCATTAAAAATCACACTAACTCTTTTCTCCAATTTTCCAGCAATATGACTGTAATTTTCCGGATATGCATAATAACATTCTTTACACATACTTATATCTTTTTTACTCCAGTTTTCACAATGCTCACATGCCCAAGATTTATCTCTATTTGCTGAAGGTGATAGCAACATAAATCGATCTAAATCCATCATATTCTCTGGATCTCCACCTATTTCATATGGAATGCGATGATCTGGTTGAAGTAACCTTGCAGGATATTCTTCACCGTATAAATTGCACCTGGCACCATAATGTTCCAATAATGCATTTTTTAGTTTTTCCGTCAGTTGTGTTCTTCCAGATGTTTTGGATAACTGATTTTTTCTTTTTGCTTCTTCCCAATCTCCAAATCTATAAGCTGCGATACTTTTTCCTATAGAATCTTTTATTTTGTAAGTTTCCAATGGAATACCTAATTCTCTTACATCTCTTGCAGCCCTCGGAGCATGTTCATAACCAGCATTTTTTAAATCCTCTGTACTGCAATACCCCTTTTCCAGAATCGTATCTATTACAAATCTTGCTCTCTTTTTTGTTACTACCTTCAACACATCTATAAATTCCTGGGATAAATCCATATTGTGTTTCTCCTTTACGCAAAACATAATTTCATTTGTTCATATTGTTCTTGCCGTTTTATTAAATTTTTACTAGCGTATAATGACTCATACGTAATTTCATTTTTGCCATTGAGTGTTGCCTGTGCCGATACCCCGGCATTTATATAAACATGCGTTAATCCCAATGATTCAGGTAAAGCCTTCCCAATGATTTTATCACCTGTTTTCCCATCATAACTAACTATATAATCTATGCCTTTATCATTTAATTTCTTTAACTGTTCCACAAATTCATCAAATTCGACACCTTGAATATATCTATTATCTCTCGTATTGTCTCTTTTGGAAGTTCCCTGATAAGGAGGATCCATATAGACCAAATCTCCTTTTTGTGCTCCAGATAATACATCTTTATAATCCAAACTTGAAAATGAGGCTTTATCCTTTAACAATTTAGATATCTCTAATGCATTATTAGCAATAACTTTCGGTCTTGTACCATAACGTCTTTTATCACAAGACTGATTTAATTCTCCATTAGAATTATATCTCACCGCCCCTTTTACTACCCTTGCCAACAAAAAGAGCATCCTGGCTGAATCTTTTTTACCTTTATTAAATTCTTCTCTAATTTTATAGAAGTAATCTATATTATTTTCTCCTTCATCAAATTGTCCATTCCATATATCTTCATATGCATCAATTAATTTTAAAGGATTGTTTATACATTCTTCCATAAGATTTACAAGAGGCTCATTAATATCATTAATCCAAAATTCATTACATAGACCTTGTGCAGCGGCTAAAATTGTAATCGCACATGTACCTGCAAATGGTTCAATAAGTCTGTCAAATGATGTTGGGAAAAATTTAACTATTTCTGGGGCTATAATTCTTTTACTCCCCTGATATTGTACTAAATGAGGTATTTTCATAATCATACTCCTTTATTCATCAACAACAATTTCTAATATATCACTTATTTCACAGGACAACGTAAACATGAAATAGAATATCAGTATTCACATTTTCATTCTTGACCTTTTCCCGAACATATTTTCGCATTCTATAAAAAAATATTATCACACTTTTCTTTTTCTAGCAATCTCTTTTCTTAATTAACTATGAACTCTTTTAATTTTAGGATTACTGCTCTCTCCACAGGAATACTTTTGATTCTTTGTTGTGCTATACACCTTCTCGTCTCTCCTCTCACACAAGTATTTTTTACCTTTCATCATAAATTTTTTCCAGATTTAACATAAAAAAAACAGAGCCAACAATCCCAAACAGACTGTCAGCCCTGCTTTCATTCACACATATCCAAATTCAATATTACCCTATTTCGTCAGAACCCTGTAATTCTCTTCCTTATTATAATCCTTATGGATTCCGTCATCTTCGTACAGAGTATAGCTGCTGCCTTCATAGCCAAGCATCTTGAGGTGCTCTGTATCAATATCTTTCACGCACTCTGCCACTTCTGCGAGCGGGATGCATTTGCCGCTTCTGATGAAGAGTGGTACTTCGTTGAGTGCTACGTCTACATAGTGAACTCCTTTTGCGAGGATTTCTTCGGAAATGGTTCCGTCTGGCAGGAACTTGATGAATTTCATTTCTTCCGGCAGGTAAACGTAGCGTCCTCTTGCATTCTGCTCGTAGACCGGTGCGATCATGATCTCGTTTCCGAGGATGAGCTGGTCTTCTACGCGAATCGCCATCTTGTCATCCGGATAAACGAAGCCGAGCGGTTTGAAGTACATGTCATCGTTCAGTGCAGCTTTCATGTACTCGCTGTACAGATACGGTACGAGACGGTATCTGGTATTAATGACATTTCGGAAATCCTCGATGTTTTCGAACTGGTAGCATTCCTGCTCTCTGGTTCCTTCTGCCGCATGATTACGCATTAACGGGGTGAATACACCCAAAGCAAGGAAACGGAGCACCAGATCTCTGGTTGTATCTGCGCCAAATCCGCCAAGGTCGGCACCTGTGTACATGAAACCGCACATATTCAGAGATGGCATCATCTTCAGATTAAGAAGAATGTGTGACCACCAGGATTTATTGTCACCGGTCCAGATTCCACCGTAACGGTGCATTCCGATGTAGGAAGATCTGGAGAACATCAGGAAACGTTTTTCCGGATCAATGCGCTCAAAGGCTTCCCCTGCTGCTCTTGTCATGTTGTAGCCAAAAAGGTTATGCACTTTGTCGTGACGGATTTTTTTGCCATCCACATTGTGGTAAAATCTTCTGTAATCCTCCGGATTGTTTGCAATGCCCTTCATCTTTGCCTGCATATCCCACGGATGGATCCTGCCTTCTGTGTCTTTTGCAAACTCTCCGGCAAGTTCTTTTGCTTCTTTAAGTCCTTCAGAGGAATAAAAGATTGCCGGCTCGTTCATATCGTTCCAGAAGCCTTCAATTCCCTGTTCAATAAGGAAACGATATTTGTCTCCGAACCACTTTCTGGCATCCTTATTCAGCATATCCGGGAAGTGAGTATCTCCCGGCCACACGGCTGCAACGAAATCACTTCCGTCCTCTCTCTTGCAGAAATAGTTGTTTCTGACGCCTTCCTCGTAAACATCGTATCCCGGTTCGACCTTGACTCCGGCATCGATGATTGGAATCAGACGAAGACCCTGGTCCTTCATTTCCTGTACAAATTCCGGAAAATCCGGGAAGTTTTCTTCGCTCAGTGTGAAATCCTTAAAAGACTGCATATAATCAATATCCATGTAGATCATATCGATCGGGATGTGATTCTCGCGATATCCTTTTGCAACAGTGCGGAAATCTTCCTTTGTGGTGTAACCCCAGCGGCTCTGTCCGAAACCAAAAGCAAACTTTGGCGGGATGTAGCTGCGCCCGATCACATGACGGAACTGTTTTACGATATCATAAGCATTTTCGCCCTCAATCACGTAAATATCCAGATCTGCATTTTCGCAGGATACTTTAAGGGTATCCATTCTGGTATATCCGATGTCAAAGGTCAGTTTTGACGGATAGTCAAAAAATAATCCAAACGTCGTCTTGCCGCTCACGATAATGAAGTTGTGAGCTCCGTACAGAGAACGCTTGTCCTCTGTATGCTCCGGATCATCTGTGCAGTTGCTGATGTAGCAGTAGCCTCTTTTGTTGATTCCGCGGTTGGATTCACCCAGGCCATAGACGATATCATCTTCGTCCATGATATAAGTAAAAGCAAATCCCTCTTCCTGACTGACCTCTCCATATGGAAAAACGCCCTCAGTTGTTTCAATTTTTTCGGTCAGTGCCTCCGTGTCAAACGGAGTTCCATATCTGTATTTTCTGATCATCTCTGTGTTCCCTCTTATTTATATAATACAAATGCCTCATATGGTTTCAAAACAATTTTACCTTCAAATACAGTTCTGTCAAGATTTGTGATCAGACATTCTGCACCTTTGAATTCTTCCGGAATCTCCATCTCTGCATTTCTTTCACTGAAATTGCAGACTGTCAGAAGTTTTTCCTGATCCAGTTTTCTTGTGTAAGCAAAAATCTGCTCGTCGTCACGATAAAGCGGTTCAAACTCACCATAAACGATGATGTCTTTTTCTTTACGCAGGCTGATCAGTTTCTGATAGTAATGGAAAATAGAGTTCGGATCTTTGAGCTGCTGCGCCGCATTGATCTCTTTATAGTTCGGGTTCACTTTGATCCAGGACTCACCGTCTGTAAATCCTGCCTGCGCGGAAGTATCCCACTGCATCGGAGTTCTCGCGTTGTCACGACTTCTCAGCATCAGACATTTCATCATGTATTCCGGAGTCATAAGTCCTGATTCCGTAAGTTCTGTAAAGAAATTGATACTCTCAATATCACGATAGTCTTCCAGTTTATCGAAGTAGACATTTGTCATACCAAGCTCTTCACCCTGATATACATACGGCGTTCCCTGCATCATATGAAGACAGGTTGCCAGCATTTTTGCGGAAGTCTCTCTGTATGCCGGATTGTCATTTCCAAATCGGCTGACACTTCTCGGCTGATCATGATTTCCAAGAAACAGGCTGTTCCATGCTTTGCCCTGAAGTTCTTCCTGCCATTTGATCATGATGCGCTTGAACTCTTTGAAATCATATTTCTCAGTTGTCCACTTTCCGTAATCACCGCTTCCATTATCCACATGCTCAAACTGAAATACCATATTCAGTTCTTTTCCGGCTTCTCCCGCATATTTCTGTGCCTCTTCGATAGTAACTCCTGAAGTTTCACCAACTGTCATGATATCATATCTGGAAAGTACTTCTCTGTTCATTTCCTGAAGAAATTCATGAACCCTCGGACCATGTACGCAATATGGTCCAAAATCGCCATAGAGACTATTGTTCATTTCTCCGTCCGGAAATGCCTGATCTTTGGAAATCATACTGATAACATCCATACGGAAGCCATCGATTCCTTTTTCACACCAGAATGTCATCATATCATAAACTTCCTGGCGGACTTTTTCGTTTTCCCAGTTGAGATCCGGCTGTTTCTTCGAGAACAGATGCAGGTAATACATTTGGGTCTGGGCATCATATTCCCATGCGGAACCGCCGAATACACCGCCCCAGTTGTTTGGTTCTTTTCCGTTGACCGGTTCTTTCCAGATATAGTAATCACGGTACGGATTGTCTTTGGACTTGCGGCTTTCGATGAACCAGTTGTGTTCATCGGAAGTGTGATTGACAACGAGATCCATCAGGATCTTGATGCCGCGTTTGTGTGCCTCGGCAAGCAGTTCTTCGTAGTCTTCCATTGTTCCGTAGTCTTTGTAGATCTTCTGATAATCAGAGATATCGTAACCGTTGTCATCCTGTGGAGACTCAAGCATTGGAGAGATCCACAGCACATTTACGCCAAGTTCTTTCAGATAATCAAGTTTCTGTATGATTCCTCTGATATCTCCAATACCATCTCCATTGCTGTCATTAAAACTTTTCGGGTAGATCTGATATACGACGCTTTCTTTCCACCATTTTTTCTCCATGCTATAAGCCTCCTATTTATTATTGTTTTATTGACCGATACCTACGAATTACTCCGCTGTTGCACAGCTCACGTAATTCTACAGCCATTCGGAATCCACAGATTTACTCCGTAAATCGCTACTTCCTCATGTCTGGCGGGTTCCAAGTTCAAATGTCTTATCCTGCAAGCAGGAACGACATTCTGAACTTTTAACCCTGGTATCTCACTTAACCGCACCGGCAACCACACCGTTCATGATCCATTTCTGGCAGAAGAGGTATACGATCAGTACAGGGGCAAGAACCAGCAGATAGGATGCGAATGCCAGGTTGTAATCTACAGAGAACTGTTTTTTGAATACGTACTGTGCAAGCTGTAATGTCTGCTGACTCTCATCGCTCAAAAGTACCAGCGGCATGGTGAAGTCGTTCCATGTCCACATAAATGAAAGGATTGCTACGGTTGCAGTGGTAGGTTTCAGTACCGGGAAAATGATCCGGCTGAATGTCTGGATCGGGTTTGCACCATCGATCATTGCTGCTTCATCCAGTGCCTCCGGGATTGCTTTGACAGCACCTGTATAAAGGAAGGTGTTCATCGGCAGACCGAAGATGATATACAGGAATGTGATTCCGTAGATGTTGTCCAAATGGAAAGTATTTGCCTGTACAACTAACGGAAGCATGATTACCTGGAACGGAATGAACATTGCACTGATAAAGTAGTAATACATGATTGAGAAGAATTTACTCTTCTTTCTGTTTCTTGTGATCGCATATGCTGCGAATGAGTTTGTGATCAGGGTAAAGATCAGGTTGATCACGGTAATAAAAGCTGTGTTAAAAAATTTCCTCGGGAAATTTGTCATATTCCAGGCATCGACAAAGTTCTGAAGACGAAGTTTTGTCGGAAGTGCCAGGATATTGTTCATGTCTGACGGATCTTTGATTGCGATCATCAGTGCCATATACAGAGGCAGAAGGATGATCAGCACGATTCCTGCGATCAGAAGAATGGTCACAGGCCAGTTGTAACGTTCTTTTACGTTTGCTGTACGACGTTTCATCCTAATTTCTCCTCTCTCTTTTCAAGTATACGTAACTGGAACACGGAAATCAATACTACTACGATAAAAAGCATGACTGCGTTGGCTGACTGGTAAGCAAACTGACCGCCGCCGAAGCCTTTCTTATAAATAAGTACTGCGATAGAAGTTGTACTGGTTCCCGGTCCACCTTCTGTCATCGCCATGATCTGGTCGTAAACCATCAGGTATCCTTTTGCAGAAAGTACCATGTTGATGGTAAAGGATGGTGCCAGAAGCGGGAAGGTGATCTTGGTAAATCTGCGGAAGCCGGTTGCTCCGTCGAGGTCTGCTGCTTCGTACACATCCGTATCAATAGACTGCAGGCCTGCGATATAGATCAGGGTGTTGAATGCACATCCGGTCCATACAGCAACGGCGATGATTCCCCATATCGCATGATTGGTACCAAGGATGTTTACGCTTAATGCCTGGATCCCGAGGCTCTTTCCGAGCTGTGGGATCAGGTTTGCAAAAATATAGTTAAAAATAAATCCAACGATCAGGCTTCCAAGCATATATGGAAGAAAGTAAAAAGCTTTGATCGTGTTTTTGAATTTGATCTTCGCATTCAGTGCACACGCAAGGATCAGACTGATCACATTTACAAGGATCGTTGCGATCACTGCAAACTTGAAAGTGAACAGGTATGCATTTCCTGTATCTGCATCTGAGAACATGTGCAGATAGTTGCGCAGACCAACAAAGTTCCAGTCTCCATATCCTTTCCAGTCCGTAAAGCTGTACAAAACGCCTCTCAGGAACGGGATCGTATGGAAGATAAAGAATAATATTGCAAGGATTCCTACATAAATGTAATAAACTTTATTAACAGCAGGTCTTTTGCGGGCTGTTTTTTTCTTCATGGGATCATCTCCTCACTTAATCTACATTAGCGATGTCGTATTTTTCATCACACTGTTTCAGGAACTGGTCCATATTTTCCTGATTGTCCATTCCATTGGAATAGTTCAGGCACATTTCAGAAATAAGTGCGGAAAGATCAAATCCTGACGGATAGTAGTGATCCGGAAAGTTTGCTACTTTGCCGTTGGCGATATCTTCTTTGACACCAGCAACTGTTTCATTGTTCTGCTCTACACCTTTGATAGCGGAGAATGCGAACTGATCGTCGATATAGGTCTGTGCGTTTTCCGGCTCCATCATGAAGGAAACGAATTCTTTTGCCATATCTTCGTTTGCGCTGTCTTTGCATACGCCAAGAAGTACGTCAACACCTGATGTTACATAGTTTTTGGATTCATCATTGGATGCCGGAAGTGCAAACATGTTGACATTCAGATCTGCATTAGCACTCTTGTACTGATTGATCGCCCAGTTTCCGTTGATGATCATGACTGAATCACCGTTTGCAAAAGCTTTGTTTCCATCGTCATAAGTCAGACCCATGAAGTCATCCTGTGCATAGTCAAGGAGTGTCAGATATTTTTCTACGATCTCTTCGTGAGTTCCCACGAATGTTGTTTTGCCTTCTTTACGGTCGTCTGTGAATCCTTCCGGCTGAAGATCAGGTGCCATGCTGTTCCATGGGCAGAGGCTTGTCCATGCATCTTTGTAAGTCATAAGAAGCGGCTGCTCTCCTGCATCTTTGATCTGGTCAAGTACGTCAATGAACTCATCCCATGTCTTTGGAATTTCAAGCCCGAGTTCTTCAAATTTGTCTACGTTATAGATGACACCAGATGCGTTTGTTGCGTATGGAACGCCGTATGCTTTTTCTTCTTTGTCTTTGTTTACGTCATAAACCATCTGCATATAAGAATCCTGGATGTTGGAGATGTAATCCTGATCACTTAAGTCAACCAGCATTCCTGCACTCTCTACTTCTGTATAGTTGTTGTCTCCACCCATCATTACGATGTCAGGCATATCGTTCTTTGCCATTCTTGTCTTTAATACAGTTCCTGCATCTGCCGGAGCTGTGATCTTGATCGTCACGTCCTCATGTGTTTCATTGAATTTATCTACAAGCTGCTGAAGAACGTCTTTGTTTTCTGCTTTACTGGAAAACAGTTCCAGCTCTGTTTTTCCACCCTTTGCAGAAGAATCCCCGTCGGAAGATCCGCCGCATCCAGTTACAGTGAGCATACCTGCCATTAAGGCACCAACCATTAATACGCTGATAATTTTTTTATTTTTCATCTTTTCTTTCCTCCATGATGTTTGTTTACAAGTATGAAGGCTGCGCAGCACCAGAAGTTTACGAAACATTACCCCGGACACGTCTGTCCTGTTCCCTTTTGGTGAGTTTATCATAACCCCACTGCCTCTATAAAATCAATAGGTTTCTCGCGAAACTTAAATTGTAGACAAAGTTTAGCTTCTGTTTTTATGCACTTTGAACAAAAAAAAGAAGGACTCTGTCATTCTTTGACAGAATCCCTTTTGACCAGATAGACCGGACTTTTTACATTTAGTTCTTTCAGGTTTTCTCCCTGGATCAGTTTCATTAGACGTATCAGTGCCAGATGTGCTTTTTGCTGGATATCCTGATGAACTGTTGTCAGCTTCGGCCGGACCATGCTTGCATATATACTGTCATCGTAACCCGTGATGGAAATCTGATCTGGAACACTGATCCCCTCATCAAAAAAGAAGTTCATCGCCTCGATCGCGTCATAATCTGAGGAAAAAGCCAGTGCTTTTGCTTCAAGGAAACGTGGAAGGAGTTCTCTGTATTTCCGAAGACGTGGATTTTTGTCACCCGGGACGACGATATACCGGGAACGGCTGCAGAATTTCCCTTGCTTCTCCATCGCCTGTTTGAAGCCCATCCAGCGGTAATAATCGCTGTCCTGATCGGTTTCTGCGATGAACAGGGCTTTCTCATAGCCGCGGGAATAGAGGTATTCCCCGATCTGATAACCGCCGGAGTAATCGTCTACACCAACATTCTGGAAGGTGTAGGCTCCCTTGGGGTAGGCATCGATCAGGATCATTTTTTTGTTCAGCTTGCGGGAAAGTCTGCGGTACTGATCTTTGTCATAACCGAGGATGATGAGACCTTCTACGTTCCATTTGGAAGCAATGTCCACTACATTCTGGATGTTTTCTCCGCCGATGAGCATGACGTAGTAGCCTTTTTCTTCGGTTTCCTTCTGGATAGTTCCGATCAGTTCGCCTACGAACGGGTCCTGAAGGGACTGCATGCCGTGCGTGTAGGCAAAACCTAAAACTACTCCGATGATCCTGGAACCGTGACCGGAAAGCATCACGGAGCCCATGTGTGGGACATAGTTCTGTTCTTTGAGGATTGCCGTTATTTTATCAATGGTTGCCTGGGAAACCCTTTTGGTTTTGCCGTTGATGACATTTGATACGGTGGTGCGGCTGACGCCTGCCATTTCCGCGATGTCCTGAAGACGGATCATATATTGTTCAGCCTCCTTTTGTTTCGTATGTTTTAATCTGTTTTGGTATATTTTAGTGTGTGTTGCGGCGTTATAGATGTTATTCGTTTATGAACCTGATGGAATTCTGACAAGAAGCTTCTGTCCGTCTTTTTCTGCTGCTGTGAGAACCGGGATGTGTTTCTTTCGGAGTGCATGTACGATCGGGTATGCTGCGAAGAGATTTTCTCCGACGAAAACAGCTTCCGGCTTGTATTTGAGGATTTTTCTGACCTGATCTTTGATCCGGACTTTCCATTCCTGTTTCTCCATGGACACTTCGGCGTAGATTCCCTGGATTTCCAGTTCCGGAAGGGCTGGGAAATCTATGTGGATGATCTCTGCTGCCTGTAATTTAGGGAGCTGGTGGAGAAGTTCGTCGTATTCTGCTGCTCCACCAAAGCTTACGATTACAGGTTTCTCGTGAAACTGTTCCATACTGAGCTTACATGCCTGTACTGCATCTGCAAGTTCACCGGTAGTCATAAGAAAACCGCCTTTATGGCAGAAATTTGCTGTTTTGAGACCGGTTGCTGCCTTGAGTTCTTCGTTTTCGAGACCGAGCCATTCTGGCGGGAAACTGCATTTGTAATTCATAGAGTATTCTTTTTTCTGAGGCTGAATGCAGTAGCCACCTCTGTTAGATGGAAAGATCACGAAGGCAATCTGTGTCTCGGAGAGGAATTTCTGGCAGGGAACAAATTCCGGGAGGGTGAGGATTCTTGCGTCATCTCTGTGCTTTTCTCTGTCGTGAAACGCCTGCTGATGTCTGGCATAGATTTCTTCTACTCGTTTGTCGGCACGTTCGTTGCCTCTGTATCGTTCGAATTTATTTTCCAGAATCATCCCGGCAACGCTGACTGCCTGAAAAAAAGCTTCGTCGTTACCACCCTCAGCATCCCAGGTCGGGTTGAAGTTTCCGATCAGAATTGCAAGTTCGTTCTTCTCACCGGTATTATCGTTGTTATCAAGCGGCTGCACGAAAGCTTCATCGAATTTCTGCGCCAGTTCTTCGCCAAGGATCTCCGGTCCAAGCTCCTCCCACAGAAGTCCAAATGCTGCATATGGGACGCCATTTTCACGGATCCTGCTGTCTTTCTGGTGGTGATCATATTTTCCTCTGCCGATATCAAAAACAATCCCGTCGAAGTCATCCGGCACGCGGTTGCCGCGTAGGATCGTGATCTCAGGGTTCAAATATAATAACAGCGCAGATGAAAAAACGTCATCTGCGTGGAATTTGCCACTGTGGGTGAATGCGGTGGCGGATTGGGTGCGGATTTTATTTAGTAGATCATTCATGTTGTGTGGTGCTCCTCTTATTTTGTAAATAATGCGTCAAATACCTATTTTATATCCACAGATATACATTTTTCGTATATCTCTGAAGAATAATTGACGCTCACTCTTGTTGCACATTTTGTTCTATGACATAATGGTTATGTTGTCCAACCGATACCCGGCAACGGGAGGAGGTGAACTGCATGGATACTGTAATCTCGTTTCTTGTCTCCTGTACGGCAAGCATATTTGCCTACTATGTTTGCAAATGGCTAGACGGAGACAAATAGGGCAACTCTAACCTAGTGGTTTTCCTGTCCACTATAAAAAGCAAGAAGAAGCCCCCAGTATTGGTGCTACTGAGGGCTTCATTCTTTTTGTCCGCATGGACTTGTAATCTCTTTGCCTACTGGCATTATAGCATATGCACTTCTCATTTGCAATATACTTTTTCACACCATCTCCACATACCTTCCCCCTGGTTACTGTTCAAGGGTATGCATAGCCCATTGTAAAAAGTGACGAAATTTATTTTTTGTTTTGTGGATAACCAGTTCCAGCAGGAAAAATTATGTTTATAGTCTTTCCTGCTGTTTCTTTTTTGAAGAGTTATCCACCGGATTTTATCTTACACAGTACATTTTTTTATAGCCTTACCATATAGTCCTTATTTTTCAAGATACAAAATACCTGCTTATCCGCAGTCATATTGACGAAAGGACAATTCCTGGAAATTCGCTTTTTTCCCATGTTTCTGCTATACTTCTCTATAAGAAAGAGAGGGCTGCCTTATGGACATTGATTTAAAAGAAGAGATCAGAAAACAGGATGAGCTTCTTGCCGAATATCTCAGAGTGATTGAGATCCAGAAAGGACTAATCCAGGAACAGAAAAAAATGGAAAAACGTGCACTGGATGCTGAAAAACAGCGGGATGATGCACTGGATAAAGCAAAAGGGATCCGTCTGCAGTATTATGAAACAGCTGCTGAACTGGAAGAAGAACGGGGGAAAAACCTGAAACTGCGTGCACAGATCAATCGTGACTATGAAAACTCCGCTATTCCTTCCTCTAAGTCGATCAAACGGAAAAAGATCGCAAACAGCAGGGAAAAAACAGGACGGAAACCGGGCGGTCAGCCGGGGCATCCCGGCCACCGCAGAAAAAAACAGGAACCCACACAGCCGGTCATCCTTCTTCCTGCACCTGAAAAAGTCCTGGAAGACAGTGATTTCAAAAAGACCGGAAGAACAATCATAAAACAGATGGCAGGATTCCAGGTGTACCTAAATATAAGGGAATATCATGCAGATGTTTACTATAACACGAAGACAGGCGAACGGGTGCACGCTGCATTTCCAGCCGGAGTTGTAGATGAAGTGAATTATGATGGGAGTATCCGGGCATTCCTGTTCCTTTTGAACAATGACTGCTGTGTTTCCATTGACAAGAGCAGGAGGTTCCTGTCAGACCTGACAGGCGGGAAACTGAATATCTCCAAGGGGATGGTAAGTAAGCCCAGCAGGGAGTTTGCTTTAAAAACTGTGCCTGAACGCAGGACTGCCTGTGCAGATATGCTGCTTTCCCCCGTCATGCCCTTGAACAGTAACCGCCAGTTAGCAAGTAGTATCTATTTTCTTTTCCAGTTTGCAAAAATATCCGAGGATTCTTTCAGGAACTCATAGGAAATCTGTATTTCATCCTCTGTTGCTGTTTTATCATCATCCAGGATCGGATATGGATTGCATCCTCCTGCTGTTTCTCCGACCTGATCCATCGCAAAAGAATTACCGCAGTTCTGGCAGACCAGTTTGTCTCCTTCCTGCTTGTAGTAGCCATTGCCCGAATCATAACAAATCTGGCAGGTATTGAATGCAGTACGAACGATTTCTTCTGCATCTTTTACCGCGATCACTTCCATCTCTGTTCCGTCCACTTCGATTGGATAAAATGCTGCATCTTCAGATAAGTCATCTGTTTTAATGGTCAGACTGTCGCCTTTTTCTATTTTGGTTGTTTCTTTTTTATCTTCTTTATCGTCGGTTGCTTTTGATGCTTTTTTCTCTGTTGTCTTTGTTGTGCTGGAAGCTGCTGCCATTACATTTTCTACCTTTCCATACGCTGTCGCTGTTGTCATTAACATGGCTGCCATTGCTGCTGTTATCATAAATCTTTTCATTGTTTCTTCCTCAACTTTCTACATAAATCTTTCCTGTGATCATCCCCATCCAGCAAGTGTAAGTGTAAGTACCTGCTTTTTCTGGTGTGAATTCGATTACATTTTCGCCCTCATCAAAAGCATATTCTATTCCCAGATCCTGCTGGATGATTTTATAATTGCATCCGTTGACACTTCCATCCGGGGCCTCGACAGTCCACTTTACAGGCTCGCCTGCCTTGACCGTAATGTCCGGATAGCTCCTGCCAGACTGTAAGGTACTGGTGATGTACTGTGTCTCATCTGTATTTTTCTTATCAACGTCTGTATTTTCTGCCATAAGTGTGCCTGTAACTTTACTGTTCAGACCTGATAATGTACCGCCCTGCACCATCATAGAGAGGCCCATGACCACTACCAGAATTGCGCCGGCTTTCAGAACCTGCCTTGTGAATCGTTTTCCAAGCATGGATACTGCGGAACCGAATCCAAGCATCAGTGGAACAGTTCCCAGGCTGAAACAGAGCATGGACAAAGCTCCCGCCAGCGGATTTCCAGATACCAGGGCAACAACCTGCATGGACTGCAGCGGCCCGCACGGCATGAGACCATTACAGAGCCCGATGAAAAATGGAGTTCTGGGTTTTTTGCCTGATTTTTGTTTTGTTTTTTTATTGAAGTTCGGAATGTGTACCGCCAACCTTCTAAGTCCCGGAAAAATCCCAAGCATATTTACACCCATGACTACCATGATAATCCCTGCGAATAATTTAAGTATTCCCTGAAAAAGTGTAGATGTCTGTAAACTACTGCCGATTCCTGCCAAAGCTCCGACTGCTCCAAGCACGCCGCCGATCACTGTATAGGAAACCACACGTCCGATGTTATATTCCAGAGTATTACGGAACATGACCTTTGAGATTTCTGTCGACGTATCTTTCTGTAGTGTCTGCGACAAGTTGATTCCGCCGCACATAGCAATACAATGAACGGAAGTGATCAGTCCGATCACAAACAACATCCCATACCCCATCTCGCTATCCGCCAGAGAATTCGGCACAAGCCGGTTCAGAATCCCGCATCTCTGCAGCAGGAAAAACAGCACCACAATGATCATGATTTCCCGCACAGCCTTCAGGATGACTTTCTTTTTGGAAGTATTCTGTGCCGATGCCTCGTAGCCTAAGTCACCTATCATTGTTATGATCTGATCCAGTGAGACCATCTCCGGGTCATAGGAAAATTCTGCCGTACCGGTTTCATAACTGACAGAAACTTCTGTGATTCCACTTCGACTATTTAATGCTGATGCTATTCTGGTTTGACAGTTAATACAGGTCATGCCATTGATGTATAGTTTCTCGTGTTTCATAATTTGTTTCCTTTCTGCTGCTGCATTACTGTCATCTTTATTTGCAATAACGCCTCAATTTGAATAAACTTCTCTTAATTTTGGTGCAAAAACAATATGATACTTACAATTCCATTTTGTATGTGATAAACTATTACTATTCATATGGATACCTCCTCTGTTAAATAATGCGGTTGGCGAACCTATCATTATTATAATACTGTAAGCTGAAGCAACTTCAACCACCAGCACAGCAAGTGGTTTATTTGTTTTTCAAAGTTTCGTTTTTCGGATCACGAAAAACTCCACAATGCAAAATCGGGCTTTGCCCTAACAAACAAAAGACTGTCACAATAGATCTTAGTTCTACTGTAACAGTCTTATTTAACATACTTTTATGATATGTTTATTGTAATAATTATTCACTTCGCTGTCAATGCTTTTGAAAAGCATTTCACAGAATCTTCATTTTTCCCGTATACATTTCCCATACAAATGGCCTATTCCCACGAAAGTATAAATCAAACCATCCTTTTTTCGTATCTCAGATGACTCTTTTCTCTCTAACTTTCAATTAGACCATCCTTTTCAAGCTAATTTTATGGCTCAAATTTCAATTACTATATATTAAGTCATCTAATTAACTGAATTGCAGATGACCAAATTCAAACTTACTATCTCACAGGTCATTTTGAGTCCTATTTTGAGATGACTTCACCTGTACTTATTTCTTAGAAGGTCATTTTGAAATCATTTTGGGGATAGTCTGATCACAACTTTCTATCTGGCAGACCATTCCTCTGTCTTCTTTATTCTGCTTTTATTGCCCAGCGCATCTTTGTGGAGCGGGCGCGGCCATTCTGGGCGCATTCCTGGGCGGATGGACGGATGACATCTTTGGCGTAGTCGGAATAGATTCCTGCTTTGTATCCGGCTTTGAGGGCTTTCTTGACCAGTTTGTCCTCGCCGGAGTGGAAAGTCAGGATTGCCACGCGTCCGCCTGGTTTGAGGGCATCTGGAAGTTTTTCCATGAATTCGTAGAGAACTTCAAATTCACGATTCACATCGATCCGCAATGCCTGAAAAACTCGCTGGCAGGTCTTCCGGATGGTATCTTTCTTTTCTTTTTCCGGAAGGAAATCCAAAGTCTTCTCTATGATCTCGCGTAATTTCGTCGTAGTATCCACACGTTTTCCCTTGCGGATCTCATCGGTGATGGCTTTTGCGATTTCTTCGCAGTACGGCTCGTCGGAATTCTCATACAGCATTCCAGCAAGCTCGTCACGGCTGATCTTGTCCAGCCGCTCGGCTGCGCTGATTCCTTTTTCCTGATTCAGTCGAAGATCCAACGGTCCGTCTGCACGGAAGGAAAAGCCGCGCTTCGGGTTGTCGATCTGCATGGAAGATACACCAAGGTCAGCAAGAATGAAGTCAAACCCTCCTGCTTCCTTTGCAATCTCATCAATCGTGCAGAAATTCTGAAGCTTCACTGTCAGGATATCCTCACCGAAGCCCTGGTCAGCAAGACGTTTGCGGGTTTTTGCTGATTCTTCCGGATCTACGTCCGTCGCGTACATATGTCCTTCTCCATGCAGGCACTCCATCATTGCTTTTGTATGACCGCCATATCCAAGTGTCGCATCAAATCCGGTCTCACCTGGCTGGATCTTGAGGAAATCAAGGATTTCGTTTACCATGATCGAAATGTGCATTCCCGCAGGTGTGTTTCCTTTGCTGATGACATGCTCGATCGTGTCTTTGTATTTCTCTGGATTCAGTTCTTTATACTTCTCCTCGAATTTGCGTGGATATTTTCCTTTGTATCGTACTCTTCGTTTGTGTGGTGTCTGTGTTTCCTGTCCCATATCGTTCTCCCTGTCTTTGTATTTTTATTGAAGATTACATTTTTTCTTTTATAAATTTTGTTACTGTTCACTCCGTTCACAGCAACTTGGACAAAATGCATTCCAACTCACCTTCGATGGCAGCGTTTTGCCCCGTATGTCCCGGGATTTTGTCATCTTCATGACAAACACCTCAGGGAATATTACCTGTCTACAGTTATAAACTTTTCTACTATATCAAGTGCTGTCTCACTCATAAAGCCGCCCCATCCATGTCCGGCATTCTTAAATTTGACAAATTCCACTTCCTTATCCATTCGTTTCAATGCCTCATATAAAATGCAGGACTGATTAAACGGAACCAGCGGGTCGCTGCCGCCATGCATAATAAGGATTGGCGGTGTCTTACGATTGCGGCGCAGATGTACCACGGGATTTGCCGGGTAAGCATCCTCTGGATGATCGTGAAGTGCTTTTCCACCGATCAATACTCCTGACGGACTGTCTGCGGAATCATGATCGATCGCAGACGGATACTGTGACGCTGCCACAAGATCGGTCGGTCCGAACCAGTCTATGATACAATCTACTTCGGTTGTTGTCTGCGGATATTTTTCCGGAAGATATTCTGCATCTCCGGTAATTCCTGCCATCAGGGCAGTATGCGCTCCGCTGGAATCACCCCAGAGTGCCACCTTACTCGCATCAATCCCATAATGAGCTCCATTCATCCGCAGGAAACGAATGGCTGCTTTGGTGTCTATTACCTGAGCCGGAAACGGTGCAAGCTCACTTTCTCTGTGCTCCACGATCGCCACGGCATATCCTCTTTCACACATCCGCACCAGTGTCGGAAGGCTCTGAAACAATTTCTGCTTATGCCAGGAAGATCCCTGCACATATACGATCAGCGGCCACTTCAGATCCTGTCCGTAGACCAGCGGTGTCATGATCTGAAGGTGAAGTTTCTTTCCGCTGTGCTCTGCATATTCTACATCCGGATAAAGTTCTGTGCAGTATCCGAAGGTGTCCTTTACTTCTATTTCTTTCACTCCCTCCGGAAGTTCCTCACTTTCCGGGAATCGCATTTTTTCCATCGGGGACAGTATTTTTTTCACGTTTTTCCTCCCGTATGTCTATTCTTATTTATACATTATTTCATATTTCTGATTTTAGATTATCATACCATGTCGTCCTGCTCATCACAACTATAAATCTACTGACCAGCAGTGTCCCCCAATGACCTCAAAATAATCAACGTCAAATTATGCCACCAAATTTTCAGGTCAAAAGTGCCCCGTAGAAGAGCAAGTATAGAGCAGGTCCACAAACTGTCCCCTTATTTTTTCTTTAAATTGCCTCTTTATTCATGTACAGTTCTGTTGTAAAGTATACCCAATTAAAAAACATAGGAAAAAGGAAGGTTAAGTAAGTTTCCGTTACTGAGAAAAACTATACAGTAACACTTCAAGTACTCTTACCTTCCGGGAAAGGAACAATTATCATGGCAAACACAAATGTACAGACAGCAGCAAACGACAGGGAGTTTACTTCTTCCGTTCAGTTTCTTACTGTAACAGCAATCTTTGTAGCACTTACTTACATCTTTACAGCATTCATCAACGTTCGTCTTCCGATCGCAGCAAACGGAGGACTCATCCATCTCGGCAACGTTCCGCTGTTCATCGGCGCGATCATCTTTGGCAAGAAGACCGGTGCGATCGCTGGCGGTGTTGGAATGGGACTGTTTGACCTGCTTTCCGGATGGACTTTATGGGCCCCATTTACTTTCGTAATCGTTGCTCTGATGGGATTCACTGTAGGAAAACTTACTGAAGACGAAAAACACCAGAACTTCAAATGGTATGTGATTGCAATCGCAGCAGCCTGTGTGATCAAAGTTGTTGGATACTACATCGCAGAAGTTGTTATTTACGGAAACCCGTTCTCACCTGTTACTTCTATTCCTGGAAACCTGGTACAGATCGGTGTTGCAGCAGTCATCACACTTATCGTGATTGCACCACTGAATGTTGCCGCTAAAAGAACAGGTTTAAAAAAATAATAAAAAGAAAAAGGACTTGATCTTATGTATAAAATTATGACACCGGGTCCGACGCAGGTTGCCGAAAACGTGCGTCTCGCCCGCAGCAGAGAATGTACAAACCCTGATCTCGATGAGAGCTTTGTAGAATTTTACAAAGAAACCTGTGAAGAGATCAGCCGCCTTCTCCACACCGACAACGAAACTCTTATCCTCGGCGGAGAGGGAATCCTCGGTCTGGAGGCTGCCTGTGCTTCCATGACGGAACCTGGTGACCGTGTCCTCGTACTGGATAACGGTATCTATGGCAGGGGATTTGCTGATTTCGTTTCCATGTACGGCGGATGTCCGGAACTCTATTCCAGAGATTACCGCGAAACTCTCGATGTGCAGGAACTTGAAGCTTTCCTCAAAGAACATCACGATTACAAATATGCAACCGTTGTCCACGGCGACACACCAAGTGGTATGCTGAATGATGTTTCCGCAATCTGTCCGCTTCTCAAGAAATATGGCATCATGACTGTTGTCGATTCCGTATCTGCATCCTTCGGTGAGCCGATGCGCATCTCCGACTGGCAGATTGACATCATGTGCGGCGGTTCCCAGAAGGTCGTCTCCGCACCTCCAGGACTTACTTTCGTAGTCATCAGTGACGATGCAAAGAAAGCCATGACAGAGCGCAAGACACCGATTGCGTCTTTCTATGCAAACCTGACCACTTTTGCACATTATTATGAAGAAAAGTGGTTCCCGTACACCATGCCGATCAGTGATATCTACGGACTTCGCGCAGCGATCGACAATATCGCCGCTGACCCGGATATCCTCGCACGACACGAAAAGATCGCTGAGGCTTCCCGCAAGGCGATCACCGAAGCTGGACTTTCCCTTTATCTTAAGAGTGGATTTTCCAGTACAGTGACTGTATTTGAAGTACCGGAAGGAACTACTGCAGCCGCCATTCTCGATGGTATCAAAAAAGATTACAATATCATGCTTGCAGGTTCTTTTGATGTACTTGCAGGCAAAGTCATCCGCATTGGACATATGGGAAATAATGCTGATTTTTACAATGTCCGTGAGGTTTTTGCCGCATTGGACGGAACTCTTGCCAAACTCGGTGTTCCGCTTAAAGCAAGCATGGAGGAAATTTTCTGCGACAGCATGAAATAAAGAGCATCTGAAACACGGATATTGATAGAAACAATATGAAATTAGAGATTCTGTTTTACAAAATGTTCTGTAAAGAACTGAAAGAAAAGAGGCACTTTTACTATGAATAACAACCTGAAAAAATTAATCCTCGCTGCTTTATTTGCAGCACTTTCCTGTGTGGCAACCATGTCCATCCGTATCCCAACTCCGGGAACAGGCGGATACATCCATCCGGGTGATGCCATCGTCATCCTTTCCGGTGTGATCCTTGGACCTGTATGGGGATTTTTTGCAGGCGGCATTGGTTCTACACTTTCTGACCTGATCGGCGGATATTTCGTTTATGTACCGATCACTTTCGTGATCAAAGGACTGGTTGCACTGGTTGCCGGACATCTGTATCAGAAAATCGGCAAAACTCAGAAGAGCCGTTACGTTGCAGTCGTTCTCGGCGGTGTTGCAGACATCATCCTTGTTGCAGGTGGATATTTCGTATGTGAATACTTCATCTACGGTGCAGGTGCTGCTGCCAGCATCCCGGCAAACATCATCCAGGGTATCGGCGGACTTGTTATTTCCTGCATCCTCTATCCGATCCTGATCTCCATCCCGAATGTACGTCAGATGACTGTTGCGACACGGTAAAAATGCAAATTTCGGCATCGAAAAAGCATTATTTGTATGAATCGATGCTGATAATCCAATTAAATGGCTGTATTGTGCATCGGGAAATCGAGGTTAACGTATAATCGATGCCAGTCATTTAATATAGCATATGCAACAGGCATCGAGGAACAGATTTCTCATCTGTCTCGATGCCTGTTAACAATTAACTTAAACTTTATCTACTATTTTGTGGATTTTAGTTCCATGCTTTGATGCTCTTGGCATCTTCATGGAATTGAAATCCTTTTTATATTGCGATCAGATAAAGTACTCGATGACTTCCTCCGGTACGGTTCTGGTCTTTTCGTTATAGATGAGGACTGCTTCCCGCTCTTCCAATGGACCGAGGGAATAGATTTCTTTATTTTCCTGGTTAAAGTATTTGAATGGAACAATACGGTTGTAAGCTCTTGGATGATCTTTGTCAATCAGTATGTCTTTCTGCTCATAGGGTTCATCCCAGTAATACGGATCAAAAAGAAGGATATTTCCATTCTCCACTCCGGTCATCAGGACATAGTGCTCTTCGTCCAGATACAGACGGACAACTGCCACGCCGCCGTGGTTCAGTGCATGATTGATGCGGCTCTCCTCATTTATGTACACGCTTCGTCCAGACAGGTATTCACTGCTCACGGACATGATTCCAAGCTCTCCGTACTCATTTAGCCAGTTGCTCAGGAACATCATCGCGGCTCTGGATGTTCCCCTTTTCCCCGGGATACCTTCCTTGCTGTGGCAGTCCAGGCAGTAGAGCATGGTATTTCGGATCGCCTCCGGCGGGATTTCCTCCCGTTCAAATAAATAGGCGATCGCATTCATCATGGATGTCGGCCCGCAATCGTATTCAGATAACTGGTAATGTAATGGATTTTTCATAATAAAATCCCTCTCTTCGGTAAAGTTTCAATGCAACCAGTTTATACCAAACCGCTGCTTTTGTAAACCGATGAGAGTGATGATTGTGTTGCTGTTCACTTTATTCACAGCAACTTGGTCAAACTGCATTCCAAATCACCTTCGGTGATAGCATTTTGCCCCGTATGTCTCGGGATTTTGCCATATATATGGCAAAACACCTCGCGGGATATTACCCGTAAACAGTATAATAATTTTACACTATCACTTCGCTTTTCCGTTGCTTCCTGCGACCATGATCTTCTGCATGACGTATTTCTTAACTTCTTCATCGATTGCAATAGCAGACCAGCTCTGTCCGTCAATGCCGATTCCTGCGATATCATCCGGTGAAACACCGCTGGAACTGATCACTGTCCAGATAGCCTTGCACACAGCCTCCCACCATTCATCCGGATTCTGTTCTGCCCAGCCCGGGTGTGGGTAGTACACCGGATAACCTTCTGAAACTGTCGCTTCTACTTTGCCGTCTTTTCCAAATAACGCAACTTTACATGCACTTGTTCCTATATCAATCCCCAATAAATACTGTTTCGTCATGAGCTTTTTCTCCTTCTCTGGTCATAGATCCTTTTTTCTGTTTCTTTACGGAATATACGTTAAAAACTGGATCTTGCGGAAAGATGAATCACTCAGGAAACATTCGTGTGCGTGCTCCTGTTCATAGAGGATTTTGCCAAGAAGGGCATTGCGTTCTTCATCGACGGCAATCTGCTTCTGTACCACATCTTCTCTGGCGGCATCAGGGTTATAATTGACCAGACTCAGGAGAAAAACGCGCCGGTCGCTCTCGGTCCGCTAGGAGATCTGGAATTCCTCTGCCAGCTCTGTGAGGCTTATTTCCTGTTCTGTTTTGCTCAATTTCCGGATCATGGAAACAATTCTTTTGTTCATACGATGTTCTTCCTGTGATTTTTTTATTTACATGGTTTTCTTTCTATGGAGCAGTTATTTATAGTTTTCTATGTATGCCAGGATCTGCTCCGGATCGTCCATGAATGCACAAAGTTCCATATTGGAAGCATCCATAAATTTCTCGTCTGCGGTATGCTGAAGAAGTGCCTTCATTCCATCGTAATAGCCATTGATATTGTAAAGGACGATCGGACGGTCCAGCCTGTGCAGACTTTTGAGTGTCAGGATCTCAAAAAACTCTTCATAAGTTCCGATCCCGCCTGGTGTTACGATCGTTGCGTCTGAACGTTCCTCAAGGAGTTTCTTGCGCTCGCGCATGGTTTCTGTAAAAATAAATTCGCTGCAGTTCTCATAGAGAACTCCCGGCTTGTCGAAGAAACGTGGAGCAATGCCGAGAATATAACCGTCTTCGGAATCAACGCCTCTGGCTGCTGCTCCCATCATTCCGGTCGCTCCGCCGCCAAACACAAGGCCATGCCCCCGCTTTGCCATCATTTTGCCAAGTTCTTCTGTTTTTTCATAATAGATCTGCTCCAGTTCTGCGCTGGAGGCTCCATAGATGCATATGTTCATAATTTACTCCAATCCTGCGAAAAATAACTCGTAAAAATCATCCTCACCTTCCAGCATCGGAGAATTTTCCCCGCCGCCATTGGTGCTTCTGCGCATGGTGGCATAAAATTCTTCTCCGGCGGTGATGAGGTCCATGTCATAGATCTCGTAGCCCAGTTCACGGCATTTCTGGCAGAATGCGCTGAGCGGCTGTGCATCCTTACGTGTTTCCAGAAGCTCTGCCCGAAGGTTTTCGTCGCGGCGGGCTTTGCTTTTTAGTTCGTCTAGCATTTCTGTAATTTCCATGATGTTTCCTCCTTTGATCAATGGATGTGCCACAGCACTTCCTTTATATGCAATACAAATGCGAAATGCAGACATACACCAGCGTATATGTCTGCACTACTTTTCTGATTCTGCGGTGTTGTCTGAATATAAGATACCACATCTTCCTTATGTAATTCAATAACTTTCAGAACGACACACATCCCGTATAAGTAATCGGTGTTACTGTTCACAGCAACTATATCCTCATTCCATTTACGAATTGCTTTTTTCTTTACATCTTTCGGCGGCTGTTATAAGATTAATATAGTATTTATGCCGCGGTGGAAGGCGGCGGAATGGAGAGTTTTATGTCCGATTATTTTATAACACAAATCACCGCATCAGATAAGCGCGGCAACCGTCTGGTAGACGAACTACTTACGTCGGAAGGAATCCGAAGGGATGGGAATCTTGATTATACCTGTGGGATGTATGATGATGAAATGAATCTGATCGCAACAGGAAGCTGTTTTGGAAATACGCTTCGGTGTATGGCGGTCAGCCATGAACACCAGGGCGAGGGACTGATGAATTCGATTGTCAGGCGCAGGAGTGTGCGCGGGCGCGGAGGCATACGGTTGCGGAGATGCAGGATAGAATAGAGGAAATTCTGGGGAATTCCCAGAATCCCGTCAATTTATATTGACATTTTTTAGCAGGGCAAATGCCCTGGGGGCTTTTGTTTATATTGGGATATAAGAAAACCGTCAAGGGACTTGGCCAGTCCCCTGACAACCCCTGGGTTGGGTGTTTGACGGAAATTTTGTCTTGTGTAGTGCCCTTTGAAAAATTCTCCTGGTGTTTCAGGTCGGAAGGCTTTCGTATGAATGGAGCTCAGGCTTGCGCTGGTGCTCCTTGAGTCTTAGTTTTCTTAAGCTATAGATTTCGTGACATAAAAATAACAGGATATCTTCTCTTTCGCATGGAGAAGATATCCTGTTATTTTATCATACTACTAGCCCGTCGACGCCACGCCTTCGGCGTGCTCGCGGGAAGTACAGCTATTACCAACTCAAGTTGCCGCGCCTTTCGCGCCAGCGAAACAGCCCTACACAGTTGGCGTCAACACTGTTCTGTCTTGATGAGCCAAGCGTGACCAAAAAGGGGGTGTCTGAGGGGGACATTCGACCTTCGCAACTATGAGATCGCCCCCCCCTCAGGGTTTTCAGCTGCCAAACTGGCGGGCGTTTGGGCAGTCCCCATTACGCTTCTTCTGTTTCTTCCTCAGGTGTTACAGTCTCCGGAACAGCTCCGTTGTGGACAGTTACAACGGTCAATACAACAGCTTCCGGATCATCTTTGATATCGATGTCTTTATCTTTTGCAAGGCTCAGATCCTTGACACGGATGGTATCGCCAACTTTGAGTCCAGCTACATCTACTTCTACTTTGTCAACCAGTGCTGACGGATAAGCTCTGTAGTTCACCTCTTCCATGTTCTCCTGGAGAACACCCTCTGCTACTTTATCGTGGTTTACGATCACGATCTCAGCAACAGAATGTACTTTTTCATTGCTTACCAGTGCCTGGAAATCAATCTCATCTACTCTGCCTGCCAGTGGGTTGAAGTCAACCTCTTTGATCAGTGCGTCGTATGTCTGACCTTCTACATCCAGCATAACCTGGCTTCCTTTGTGGTCAGTCTTTAACAGTTTGTCAACCTCGGTCTTCAGCATTTTTACTGGAATGGAACCTTCGATCTCACGACCAAATACATTACCTGTAACGTATCCTTCTCTTCTCAGTCTTTTTGCCTTAACGTCCATGCTTCTTTTTTCAGCTTTTAAAGTATTCATTTGTCTTTTCCTCCAAAAATCTGATGCTTAGCAGCCTTCAACTTTGTTTTGTGAAAGGAGGTTTTGTTAAGTTCTGTTTACTTTTTACGGTTAGAAGTATAGCACTGAGTGCCAAAACAGATTAACCAAATATTATTTTATTTAGTTCTTATTTTTGTTAATATTTTAAAGTTGTATACACGGGCATGAATTCTCTGACTTTTTTATTACTAATATCGAACTTCCGTCTATGGAAGTCTGTTTTTTAACATGCTATAATATATAAAAATTTATTAGGATGAGGTAACTAAAAATGTATCATGACTTGACCGAGGGGAAAATCTCCCGCTCACTGCTGCTGTTTGCGCTACCTATGATGGCCGGCAATCTTCTGCAGCAGTTCTATAATATTGCGGATACGCTGATCGTCGGGCGTGTGCTTGGAAGCAATGCGCTGGCGGCGGTGGGATCTGCTTATACTCTGATGACTTTTCTGACTTCTATCTTTCTGGGACTCAGTATGGGATCGGGGGCTCTTTTTTCTATTTATAAGGGAAAAAACGATCAGGATTCTCTGCGCAATGCGATCGTACATGCTTTTGCACTGATCATGGCTGTCACAGTGCTTTTGAATGTCCTGGTGTACATAGGAATTGATCCGATCCTGCATTTCCTGCGTGTACCTGACGAGGTATGGGATGGCATGAAAGCTTATCTGCTTGTGATATTTGCGGGTATCATTGCCACTTCACTGTACAATTACTTTTCCTGTCTGCTCCGTGCACTTGGGAATTCCACGATTCCGCTGGTATTTCTTGCGGTCTCTGCTGTCCTGAATATCGGACTGGATCTTTTGTTCGTGGCTGTACTCCCATGGGGTATCCGTGGTGCCGCACTGGCAACGGTGATCGCACAGTATGTTTCAGGCATCGGCATTACGCTCTATGTACTGCTGAAATGCCGTGATCTGCTTCCTTCCAGAGAGGATCTACAATTCAACCGCCAGATCCTTGGTGAGATTGGAAATCTGTCTTCTATGACCTGCGTCCAGCAGTCTGTCATGAACTTTGGTATCCTGATGGTGCAGGGACTGGTAAATAGCTTCGGACCGGTCATTATGGCTGCTTTTGCTGCTGCTGTCAAAATTGATACGTTTGCGTATCTTCCGGTACAGGATTTCGGCAATGCATATTCTACCTTTATCGCACAGAATTACGGTGCAGGCAAAAAAGATCGAATCCGCAAGGGAACAAGGGAATCATTCCTGATCAGTTTTCTTTTCTGTATTGTGATCTCGGCGGTGGTATGTATTTTTGCCGCACCGCTGATGCGGATCTTTGTCAGTGCGAAGGAAACTGCAGTTATTGCTTCCGGTGTGCGTTATCTCCGGATCGAGGGGGCTTTTTACTGCGGAATCGGCTGTCTGTTTTTGCTGTATGGTTACTATCGTGCAGTCAAGAAACCGGGCATGTCCGTCATCCTGACTGTGATATCTCTCGGAACACGTGTAGCTCTGGCGTATATCCTGTCTGCATATATCGGAGAAACCGGCATCTGGATGGCGATCCCGATCGGATGGGTGTTTGCCGATATTACCGGCCTCGCTTATATGAAATTTCAAGAAAAATAGTCACCTCTGGCAACTCCATACAGATACAAAAACAAAAGAGCGCAGTTCCCGTTAAAGACACGTGTAAACCCTGTATTCTGATTTCACGGTACTGTAATTACTGGAAAAATCGCTTCAGACACGAAGCTTCTAAGACTGCCCCTGCAGGCATCAGAACTACTTTTATACTATCATTCCTACATATACAACAGGCAGGAATGAGTTTTTTCCACTCGTCCCTGCCTGTTATCATTCTCTTATTTTACTTACTTTTCTTTCGCTTTTTTATCTGCCAGAATCTCCTCTGCCATTTCCACCTCTGTTTTTTCATCCTTCGGAAGAACGATATTCAGGATGATTGCGAATAACGCTGCCGGAACAATACCGGAGCCGCCGAAGATCAGGTTGATGCTCTCCGGAAGCTGTGCAAGAACTGCGGAGTTGGAACCGAGCCCGTATCCAACGCCAAGCGCAACCGAAACGATCGTTACATTTCTCGGTGATATAGGCCATTTGGTAATAAGCTGGATTCCGCTGACTACGATGGAGGAAAACATCATGACAGCAGCTCCTCCCAGAACGCTCTGCGGCATGATAGAGATCAGTGCTGCAAGTTTCGGAAACAGTCCGCATGCGATCAGGAAGATTCCACCGATTCCAATGCTGTAACGGTTTACGACTTTGTTCATTGCGACCAGGCCTACATTCTGGCTGAAAGATGTGTTCGGAAGGACACCTAACAAAGCTGCGAAAGAAGATCCCAGTCCGTCACACATAACACCACCGGAAAGTTCTTTGTCCGTAGCCTCTCTTCCAAGGCCACCCTCTGTGATACCGGAAATATCACCTACTGTTTCTACTGCTGTAACTACAAACATAATACAGATCGGAACGATTGCCTTCGCGTCAAATACCCATTTGACCGGCATAATCTTCGGAACTGCAAACCAGGATGCGTCTGCCACCTTGCTCCAGTTCACTACCCAGGCCTTTGTTGCCTCTACTGTGGCACCCGTTTCATCCACATAGGTAAATGTTGTCGGAAGGATCATTGCCATGATCGATACCAGGATATATCCGGCAATAATACCGATCAGAATAGAGGAAAAACTGGTAAATCCTTTTGTTCCATGTTTCAGTGCAATGATCACGACCAAAACAAAAGTACCTACAAACAGATTTTCCAGAGAGCCATAATCTGCTGCTGAACTTCCGCCTCCGAAAGATCCGATACCAACAGAGATCAGTGAAAGTCCAATAGACAGTACCACTGTACCGGTAACAACTGCAGGGAAAAATTTGCGGAGTGGTTTCAGAAATCCACCAAGTACTGTTTCAAACAGACCTCCTATAAAACATGCCGCCAGGACTGCTCCATATCCTGCAACCCCACTTCCCATTGTAATCGCAACACTTCTGCAGACACCGATGAAACCGGAACTCGTTCCCATGACGATTGGTAGTTTTCCGCCGATCGGTCCGATCGTGTATACCTGGATCAGTGTTACGATTCCTGCAACCAGCATGGCATTCTGAAGGAGTGCCACCTGAATACTGCTTCCTGATTCAATGCCGCACACTCCTGTAATGATCAGAAGTGGAGTCAGGTTGCCGACAAACATTGCAAGTACATGCTGCAGTCCAAGTGGAATCGCCAGTTTCAGCGGGGGCTTTCCATCAAGATCATATGGCGTTGCCACGTTTTTTTCTTTTGTTTCCATATTCTTTCCTCTCTTTCTCTTTTTACCGAGCCAAATAAAAAAGGAAACAGCAGGTATTTTCGCCTTCGAAGTCATCTGCTATTTCCTTTATACATGCAGCTTGTGCACAAAATTTTCTCTCGATGCGTTTATTATAACAATTTTTTTGTATCTGTCAATTTCTTTTTGCAGGTATTTTCTTTGTACTTGATTTTGTACATTTATCTTTCCGTACTTAATAATACTCATGATCGATCTGTATCACCGCAAAATATTTACTTCCCGGCAGGCCATGTACCTGTTCTTTCAGACGGTTCATGATCTCATTGTCGGTCAGGGAAGTTTTTCTCGGCACTTCCACATCGAAGATCAGGTTGGTTCTGGTCGTCCCCTTGACCATACGGAAGTCGTGCATGCTGAAGGCTTCATCCAGAGACTGTACCATCGCCTCCACCTTCGCCTTCATTTCCAGAACTTCCTTATCGTCTGTCACGATCGGGTCCATGTGGATCGTTGCGGAACAGTTCAGCTTTTCCTGAAGTTCATGTTCGATATGGTCGATCTGCTCGTGGATGTCCTGGATATCCCCATCCACAGCAACCTCCGCGTGGAGCGAGATCATTCTTCGTCCCGGACCATAATCATGGACGATCAGATCGTGCACCCCATAGACCAGTGAATGTCCCAGAACAATCTCCCGGATCTCATCAATAAACTCCTTCTTCGGCGGCTGTCCAATAAGAAGGTCTATGGTTTCTTTCAGTGTAGAACCACCTGTATAAACGATAAAGATCCCGACCAGGATACCAAACCATCCATCCAGGATCAGTCCTGTATATTTACTGATCACGGTTGCGATCAGAACCAGTGTCGTCGCAACAGTATCGCTCAAACTGTCCACTGATGTCGCTTTCATCGCTGCACTGTCAAGCTTTTTGCTCAGGGAACGATTGTAATAAAACATATAGACTTTCACAAGGATTGACGCAAGCAGGATTCCCAAGACCAATGCACTGCTCTCGATCAGTTCCGGATCACGCAGTTTCCCGAACGATGACCTGATCAGCTCAAATCCCATAACCAGGATCGCAACAGAGACCAGCAGCCCCGAAATATACTCCATCCTTCCATGTCCAAACGGATGCTCCGGGTCCGGTGCCTGACCGGAAAGCCGGAATCCGATCAATGTGATGATCGATGAACCCGCATCGGACAGATTGTTAAATGCATCCGCCGTGATCGCGATCGATCCGCTGAGCGTTCCTGCGATCCATTTTCCAAGAAACAGCAGGATATTCAGTCCGATTCCCACTGCCCCGCTCAAAACTCCATATGCCTGACGGACCGCCGGTGAATCATAATTCCGCCTGTCCTTAATAAAAAGTGATGCCAAAAACGTGATCATTCCTATTCCTCCCAAAATTTTACACGTGAATCAACAGCATTCTCTCGATAATAGCACACTCCTATGCAAAAATCCAGAATAATTTGTAATCAATCTGGAAAATTTTTTCTGAAAATGATATAGTTTTATTAATGATGCTTTTTATCAAGGAGAAAAAATCGAATGAAAAATCTTAAAAATATAGCAATGCTCATAGATGCCGACAACACCCAGCTGTCCAAGCTGGAATCTGTCATACAGGAAATCTCTGCCAACGGCCGTATCGTCGTGAAGCGCGCGTACGGCAACTGGCGCAAAGGTTCCCTTAAGAACTGGGAGAATGAACTGAAACGCCTCGCGATCAAGGCAGAACAGCAATTTGACTACGTTGCGGGCAAAAACGCCACCGACATGGCTCTCGTGATCGACACTCTCGATCTTCTGCACAGCGGGATCTATGATGCATTTGTCATCGTTGCCAGTGACAGTGATTACACGCCTCTTGCGATCAAACTCCACGAATCCGGAGTCTATGTCATGGGCGTCGGAGAGAAGAAAACACCGGAGCCGTTCCGAAATGCCTGCGATGAATTTGTTTATCTCGAAAATCTGAGCAAAGACCCAGATACTCCGGAGCATCAGCCTGCCCCGGTTTCTTCCAGAAAGACGAGAAACAGCAGACGCAGCCAGGAAAGTGCAGAAGAACGCCGCAAAGCAAAAGAATTAAAGGAAATCCACAAACTGCTCCACATCGCCTGGGACAAGTACCAGGATGACGACCGTTATGTCAATGTCAGCTCTGCAGGCCAGTATATCAAGCGTGCAAAGCCGGATTTCGATGCCCGCACCTACGGTTTCCTCAAACTGCCGGATCTGATCGAAGCTTATCCAAATAAATATGCAATGAAACGTTACCCCGGCAAAGGAACGGTAACGATCATTGCATACAAATGTATTTGATTATTTAATTCTGTTTGTTCTGAGAACATAATATCTTCGGAAAATTGATAAGATCGTCCACACGATACAGATCCCACCCGCGATGGACAATGCATACTGAAGTGTCAGACTGCCATAGTGTGACACTTCTTCTGTATTTCCCTGCACTGCTGCACTCATCGTGTAGTACAGCGTACTTCCCGGAATCAGCGGCACAACTGACGGAATCAAAAACAGCGGGACCGGAGCTCTCTTTCTGGCTGCAAGAAAATCCGCATAGACTGCTGCCAGTGCAGAAGCCGCCAGACCGGAAATAAAAATCTGACCGTTACTGAAATACATCACCAGCAGATAACCTCCCCAGCAGACAACACCTCCCAGAGATGCCGATACCCACAATGACTGTCTCAGCCGGAACAGCATGGCAAATCCCAGAGAACCGACAAACGCCATAACCAACTGCAATATCACATCTTTCATACTCTCACCATCCAAATCGCTGCCATAAATCCACAGGCAAGGGCTCCCGCCCACAGAATACTCTCGATCAGTCGCATCAGTCCGGAGATCGTATCTCCCATCAGCATGTCTCTGATGGAGTTTGTCGCCGGAATTCCCGGGATCAGAAGCATGATATCCCCGATCATGATCTTGTCCATGTTCAAAACCGGCAGGACTTTGACCGTCAGGCAGATCACCGTTCCCACAACAAAAGAACAGAACAGGTTAAACATGATCGTATTTGCAAAAAGTTTCGTCGCTTTTTGCTGTATAAAGCAGATCAGGACAGCCACCAGTGCCGCCACAACTCCATCTGCAAATGTCCCGCCAAAAAACACAGCAAAACTGCCTGCTGCCAGGATACTTCCCATATAAAGATCCCATCGTCCCCTCGGCTCTGCGATCTCCTGAAGCCGCCGCTGAAACTGGTCCAGCGGAATGGGGTTGATACAGCAGTTCCTGCTGAGTGCATTGAGCTGTTCCAGTGCAGTAAAATCCGTACTGCCCGTATAATTCACTCTTCTGGTGTGTGTAAGCAGTTCCCCGTCTGTTCTTTCCATTGTGATCACAATGCTCGATGTGATCACGAATACGTTCATTTTGGCAGCGCCATATGCACGCCCGATCCTCTGCAATGTATCTTCTACACGGTTGATCTCCGCCCCCGAAGCCAGTAGCATCTCTCCCATATCCAGAAGCAGATGCAAAAGCCGGTTCTCGTCGTATTTTGCCGTTTCCATCTTCATTCCATCCCTGATCTACGATATTATATACCATCAGCAGACAAAAATATCCACTGCACACATTATCTAACATATGCAGTGGATTTGCAATCTGTTTTTATTTTATCAGCCGATCAAATCGTTCATATCCTCCTCCACAGAACGGATTCCGGCGATTCCGAAATTATCCACAAGGATCTTCGCAACATTCGGGGAAAGGAAGGCCGGAAGGGTTGGTCCGAGGTGGATATTTTTGACTCCGAGGGAAAGAAGTGCCAGGAGCACGATCACGGCTTTCTGCTCATACCAGGCGATATTGTATACGATCGGAAGTTCATTGATATCTTCCAGCTCAAAGATTTCCTTGAGTTTCAGGGCAATGACTGCCAGGGAATAGGAATCGTTGCACTGTCC
Source organism: Blautia sp. OM07-19 (assembly GCF_003481595.1). Taxonomy (NCBI): domain Bacteria; kingdom Bacillati; phylum Bacillota; class Clostridia; order Lachnospirales; family Lachnospiraceae; genus Blautia; species Blautia sp. OM07-19. Next base: position 205,082 of record NZ_QULA01000001.1, on the reverse strand, counting down.
TGCATCAAGGACTCTCGGGATTCCGTTGATATCGCCAAGGTTCAGTTTGTTATACTTGTATTTCGCACAGCCTGCGGTCAGGATCACCGTATCTTTCGGCAGGGCTTTTGCAAAATCTGTGTAGTAATTTCTTGTATTTGCACGTCCGTCACAACCTGCCATCACGACAAATTTGCGGATCGCGCCGGACTTGACTGCTTCCACGATCTGATCTGCCAGTGCAAATACCTGTGCGTGTGCAAAACCTCCGATGATCTCGCCGCTCTCAATCTCCTGCGGCGGTGCACATTTTTTCGCATGTTCGATCACCGCGGAAAAATCTTTTTCTTCGCCTTCTGCACCTGGGATATGTTTACATCCCGGATATCTCACTGCACCGGTTGTATAAACGCGGTCTTTGTAGCTGTCCTTCGGTGGAACGATGCAGTTTGTTGTCATCACGATCGGGCCGTGGAAACTCTCAAACTCTTCTTTCTGTTTCCACCATGCATTTCCGTAATTTCCTACAAAATTCGGATATTTTTTGAATGCAGGATAATAATGCGCAGGGAGCATTTCTGAATGTGTGTAGACATCCACGCCCGTTCCCTGTGTCTGCTCCAGAAGCATTTCCAGATCACGGAGATCATGTCCGGAGATCAGAATTCCCGGATTATTCCTGACACCGATATTTACTTTGGTGATCTCCGGATTTCCGTAAGTTTCTGTATTTGCCTTATCGAGCAGAGCCATCACCTGAACGCCGTACTTGCCAGTTTCCAGCGTAAGGGCTGTAAGGTCTTCGGCTGTAAGTGAATCGTCCAGCGTTGCGGCAAGTGCTCTCTGCAGAAATGCATCCAGTTCCTCGTCATTATGCAGCAGCGCAAACGCATGCTTTTCATAGGCGGCAAGACCTTTTAATCCATAAGTGATAAGTTCCCGCAAACTTCGGATGTCCTCATTTTCTGTGGAAAGGATTCCAACTTCAGCCGCTTTTTTGTCAAACTCTGTCTCTGTACCATTCCAGACGGCCGCCTGTGGAAGCTGCTCTCTATTCGCCGTTTCTGTAAGTAACTTTTCCTTTATATCCAGAGTTTCTCTGATACGTTCTACGATAGTTTCTCTGTCAAAATTTACATTTGTAATTGTTGTAAAAAGATTCATCACGACGAGATGATTAATCATGTCATCGATCTCTTTTCCTTCGTTACGAAGTTCTGTCGTGATCGCGCAAAGCCCCTTTGTCACATAGATCAGAAGATCCTGCATTGCAGCAACTTCCGGTTTCTTTCCACAGACGCCGGATTTCGTACATCCTGTGCAGCCTGCTGTTTCCTGACACTGAAAACAAAACATTTTATTTTCCATGGTATGACCCTCCTTGTAGTCGATATATACATTTTCTTCACAAATCAAGGATAATATACCTGCCGCCACAAATATGTGGTTATAACCACGTAAATATAAAATTATACAAAAGAAAAAGACGGATATTTAAAACCGTCTTTTTTCTATCCATAACTTTTATTTTCAATCAAAAAACTGAATCCCCATCAGCGTCAGTCCATGTGCCGGGGCTGTCGGTCCGGATACAGATCTGTCGCAGGCCTCAAGGATCTTTTTGACTCGTTCCGGTGGATACTGTCCGTTTCCAACCTGAATCAGTGTTCCTGCGATGATACGCACCATATTGTAGAGGAATCCCTCTCCTCTGACCTGGATCGTGACGATATCTCCGTCTCTCCAGATATCAATCCCTGTCAGTGTGCGGACTGTTGATTTGACTTGCGCTCCTGTTCCACAGAAGCTGGCAAAATCATGCCGTCCGATCAGATAGGAAGTTGCCTCTCGCATCTTGTCCACATCCAGTTTGTAGTGGTAGAAATAAGAGTACAGCCTCTCTGTCGGCACCGGGAATTTCCTGTTGAGGATGCGGTATTCGTAAGTTTTCTCACTGTCGCAGTAACGTGGGTGAAAATCCGGATCCACTTCCTCGGACAGCTGAATCCTGATATCGTCCGGAAGACGCTGATTCAGCGCATAGGAGATCTTTTCGCCCGGAATACGTGTGTTGGTGTCAAAAACTGCCACATTTCCAAGTGCATGCACACCGGCATCCGTACGGCTTGCGCCCATGATCTCGATCTTCTCTCCGAGAAGTTCTGTGAGTGTATCGTTCAGAACACCCTGGATCGTGACTCCGTTCGGCTGGATCTGCCAGCCACTGTAATTCGTTCCATCATATGCAACTACAAGTCCAATTCGCTTCATCTTATCACCATCCCATCACGCGGAATCCAATCGCAACGGCAAGGTACACGAACAATACCAGATATGCGACGTGGTCCCTCTTTGCATAGTGAAGTGGCTTCATCTGTGTACGATGATCGCCTCCATGGTAACATCTTGCTTCCATCGCCATTGCCAGATCATTGGCACGGCGGAATGCTGAGATAAACAGCGGGACAAGAAGTGGAACCATGTTTTTGACCTTCTGGATCATGTTTCCATTCTCGAAGTCGGCGCCTCTGGCGATCTGCGCTTTCATGATCTTGTCCGTTTCTTCCAGAAGGATCGGGATAAAACGTAGCGCGATCGACATCATCATTGCGATCTCATGTACCGGAACGTGGATCTTGTTCAACGGACGCAGGCTTTTTTCCAGACCATCAGTGAGCTGATTTGGTGTTGTTGTCAGCGTCATAAGTGAAGATCCGATCACCAGATAGATCAGTCGGATTGCCATGCGGACTGCCATGGAGATTCCTTCTTTGGTGATGGTGAAGATTCCGATCTTCCAGAGCACTTCACCCGGTGTCAGAAGGATATTGAACACCATCGTGATCAGAAGGATCATGAAGATCGCTTTGAGTCCCTTAAAGATAAACTTCACCGGAACCTGAGAGATCGTAATCATCCCTGCCAGGAATAACGTTGCAACGGCATATCCTGCCACGCTGTGGAACAGGAATACGGAAATAATGAAGATCAGCGTTCCAAATAACTTGGTTCTCGGGTCCATTCTGTGGATCACAGATTTCGCCGGATAGTACTGACCGATCGTAATATCTCTAATCATTCTGAGCTCCTCCTTTCAGTAAAGGGGAGTTCATTTTCCGAAGAGCATTCAGGATATCCTGCTTCGCCTCTTCTACCGTTGTATCAGAAGGGTCGACATTGAGTCCTTTTTCCTTAAGGGCATGCATGATATAGGTGATCTGCGGGGCAGCCAGTCCCATCGGTTCCATCTCTTTGTAATGAGCAAAAACCTTCTTTGGTGTGTCATCAAAGGCGATCTGTCCATGATTGACCACGATCAGACGCTCCGCATATTTGGCTACATCTTCCATGCTATGAGAAACCAGCACAATGGTAATCCCACGAACTTTGTGAAGTTCTGCGATTTGATCAAGGATCTCATCTCTTCCCTTCGGATCAAGACCTGCGGTCGGCTCATCCAGAATCAGGATCTTCGGGTTCATTGCAAGTACACCTGCAATGGCCACTCGCTTCTTCTGACCACCAGAAAGTTCAAATGGTGATTTGTCAAAGTTTTCTTCTTTGAAGCCTACATGATGAAGTGCCTTGCGTGCTTCTTCCTCAGCCTGTTCTCTGGTCATTCCCTGGTTCATCGGTCCAAAACACACATCTGAAAGCACATCGCTCTCAAACAACTGATGTTCCGGATACTGAAAGACCAGTCCTACTTCACTGCGAAGTTTCCTGCGGTCGTATTTCTCCGCCCAGACATCCTCTCCATTGTAGGAAACGGTTCCTGATGTCGGCTGGATCAGTGCATTAAAATGCTGGATCAGTGTAGACTTTCCGCTTCCGGTGTGTCCGATCACACCGATAAACTGTCCGTCCGGGATTTCCAGATTGATATCCTTAAGTGCGTGGATCTGATAGGAAGTTCCCGGGCTGTATGTGTATGTTACGTTTTTTAATTCTATTGACATAAGGCATTTACCAGCTCTTCCGTAGTAAGGATTCCATCCGGAATGTCTACTCCGGACTGTTTGAGTTCATGCGCCAGCAGAGTTACCTGCGGTACATCAAGACGGTATTTCTTGAGAGTTTCCACCTGGGAAAAAATTTCCCGCGGAGTTCCCTCCATAACTACATGACCGCCATCCATAACGATGACATGGTCTGCATCGATCACTTCTTCCATGTAATGCGTGATCAGAACTACCGTAACATTTTCCTGCTTATTCAGCTGATGAACAGCTGCGAGTACTTCCTTACGGCCGTTCGGGTCCAGCATGGCTGTCGGCTCATCCAGGACAATGCATTTCGGACGCATCGCCATGACTCCTGCGATAGCAACTCGCTGCTTCTGACCTCCGGAAAGTTTATTCGGAGAGTGATGTCTGTACGCTGTCATGCCGGTCTTCTCAAGACTTTCGTTGACACGCTTCCAGATATCCTCGGTCGGAACTCCCATGTTTTCGGGCCCGAATCCGACATCCTCCTCCACAACAGTTCCGATGATCTGGTTATCCGGATTCTGGAATACCATTCCTGCCTTCTGACGCACCTTCCATAATTCCGGCTCCTCAGAAGTATTGATCCCGTCGATCCAGATTGTTCCATCGGACGGCAGAAGGAGTGCATTGATGTGTTTGGCAAAGGTAGACTTACCGGAACCATTATGTCCCAGGATCGCTACAAACTGTCCTTCCTTGATATCAATATCCACACCATCCACAGCTCTCTGTGTTTCCTGAACGTTGCCGTCCTCATCATATTTCAAGTAATCGAATGCAAGTTTTACTGCTTTGATGATTCCCATCTCTTATAGTCCTTTCAGGCTTCTTCTGCAGGTGTCTGACCGGTCAGAGAATCGATCAGTTCCCATATTTCATCTCTTCCCTGCTTTGTTTCTGCGGAATACGGAATGATCTTCGTTCCCTTGGTAAGCTTAAGTTCTTCACGGATAACTTTGAGACATTTCTGAACCTGGCTTCTCTTGATCTTGTCAAGCTTGGTCGCTATGATGATCGGTTCATATCCATTGTGCAGGATCCATTCATACATCTGGCAGTCATTCGCAGATGGTTTGTGGCGGATATCGATAAGAAGGAACACTGCCTTGAGATCCTTGGAAGTATGCAGATAACGCTCGATCATCTTTCCCCATTTTTCTTTCTCGGCAGGTGTGATCTTGGCATATCCATATCCCGGAAGATCCACCAGAAACATCTCGTCATTGATCTTATAAAAGTTGATCGTCTGTGTCTTACCCGGCTGGGCACTGGTGCGTGCCAGTGCCTTGCGGTTCATAAGACCATTGATCAGAGAAGATTTTCCTACATTTGATTTTCCTGCAAAAGCTACCTCCGGCATCCCTGTATCAGGAAGTGTGCTGGTAACTCCGCAGACAATATCCAAAACTGCATTTTTAATAATCATAAATTCCTCTTTATTTCACCAGTGCTTCGTGAAGCACTTCCTTCATATTATCTACATAGGAAATTTTGAGGCCGTCCAGGATCTCTGCATCGATCTCCTGAATATCCTGCTTATTTTCCCTCGGAACAAGTACCTGTTTGATACGGGCGTATTTCGCTGCAAGAAGTTTCTCCTTGAGACCGCCGATCGGCAGAACCCTGCCGCGGAGAGTGATCTCTCCTGTCATGGCTACATCTGCGCGCACTTCCTTACCAATGATCGCAGAAAGCATCGCTGTCGCCATGGTGATACCCGCAGACGGACCATCCTTCGGGACAGCTCCCTCCGGGATATGTACGTGAATGTCATTTTCCTGGAAAAATTCCGGTTTAATATCGTACTGGTCTGCAACAGAACGGATATAAGAAATACCAGCCATTGCGGATTCCTTCATGACATCTCCAAGCTGACCGGTCAGTACCAGTTCACCCTTGCCAGGCATGACATTTACCTCGATCTGAAGTGTATCGCCGCCAACCTGTGTCCAGGCAAGTCCTCTTGCGATTCCTACTTCGTCCTTCTTATTTGCCATCAGATAACTGTATGTGGATTTGCCGAGGAATTTGTCAAGATTCTTCGTATTGACAACAACTTTGTCCGCACCGTTCTCCATGAGTTCACGGGCTGCTTTACGGCAGATCTGACCGATCTTGCGCTCAAGTCCTCGTACTCCTGCCTCTCTGGTGTAGAGAGTGATCATTTTGCGAAGTGCGGCCGGCTGTATGGTCAACTTACCTTTCGGGATACCATTTACTTCAAGCTGCTTCGGGATCAGATGTTCCTTCGCGATATGTTCCTTCTCATTCTCGGTATAGCCTGAGATCTCGATCACTTCCATACGGTCCAGAAGCGGCCTCGGGATTCCCTGGATATCATTTGCAGTCGCAATAAAAAGTACCTCGGAGAGATCCTGCGGAACCTCTACATAATGGTCATTGAAGTGGCTGTTCTGCTCCGGATCCAGAACTTCAAGCAGTGCAGAGGAAGTATCTCCCTTGTAATCGCTGCTTGTCTTGTCGATCTCGTCAAGGAGCATCAGAGGATTGCTGACGCCCGCCTGCTGCAAGGCAACAGTGATGCGTCCCGGCATTGCCCCTACATAAGTCTTACGATGTCCACGGATCTCAGCTTCGTCACGAACGCCGCCAAGACAGATACGGACATATTTCTTGTGAAGTGCCTCTGCCACAGAATGGGCAATGGAGGTCTTACCAGTTCCAGGAGGTCCCACAAGACAGAGAATCGGACTCTTGCCGCCGGAAGTCAGTTTACGCACGGAAAGAAATTCCATGATACGCTCCTTGACTTCTTTGAGGCCGTAATGTCCCTCCTCCAGGATCTTCCATGCTTCGGCAAGATCCATGGAATCCTCGGATTTCTTATCCCACGGAAGATCCAGCAGTGTTTCGATATAGGTGCTAAGCACGCTGCTCTCAGCTGCACTGCTGTTCATGCTCTTGAAACGGTCGATCTCCTTGCTGATCTTATCCTTGACTTCTTTTGAAGCCTGGAGTTTCTCAAGTTTCTCGCGGTATTCCTGTGCTGTGTCAGCAGTGTTGTCCTCTCCAAGCTCTTCACGGATCAGTTTGAGCTGTTCTCTCAGAATATATTCTCTCTGGTTCTTGTCTACGCGGGCTTTGAGTTTGTGCTGGAGATCATGTCCGATCTGAAGCACTTCGATCTCATTGTTCAGGATCGCTGCAAGAACTTCATACTGTTCTTCCAGTGTCACTGCCTCCAGGATCTTCTGCTGATTCTGGTAGGTGATCTGGATGTTCACAGATACCTGTGAGATCAGTTCTTCCAGATTCTGGATGTTCATGATCTTGGCAGCAAGATCTTTGCTGATCCTGCCGCTCTCGATACAGTATCTCTGAAACAGTTCACGGATGCTTCTGTACATTGCCTCTCTCAGAGACTTCGCATAATGGGCTCCATCTGCCTCAAATCCTGCGGTCTCTGCCATGAGGAATGGTTCCTCCTGTTCCAGTCCGATGAGTTCTGCGCGTTCCACGCCCTCGACCAGAACACGGAGCAGATCATGTGGTAATTTAACTACCTGTTTGATATATGCAACTGTACCAACCTTGTACAGATCTGTGATTCCCGGTGTTTCCATTTCCGGATCTTTCTGTGTGACCAGAAAGATCTTCTCATCCTGAAGCATGGCAGCTTCAATTGCCTTCATAGAGCGTTCTCTGCTTACATCAAAATGAACGATCATATCCGGCAGGATCGTCGTTCCTCGAAGTGCGATCGCAGGAAGAATGCTAATTGGCTGTTTCATGTTTCTTCAGTCCCTTCTTTAGGCCGTTTCCGGCTTGCCTTTCTTTCTTGAACGGGAAGTTTTCTTAAGCTCCGGTGCCGGTGCTTCGCCATGGATGACTTCCGGCTCTGCTGTTCCTTCTACGGCATCCTTTGTGAGAATGCATTTCTGGATCGTCTTGTCAGAAGGTGTGCGGTACATAAGATCCATAAGAGATTTCTCCATGATAGATCTGAGTCCTCTGGCTCCTGTCTTACGTTCCAGAGATTTACGTGCAACTGCTTCCAGTGCTTCATCCTGGAATTCCAGTTCTACGCCGTCCAGCTCAAACAGCTTGTGATACTGTCTGGTCAGTGCGTTCTTTGGCTCCTTGAGGATACGGATCAGTGCTTCCTCATCCAGTCCGTCAAGAGTTACAACGATCGGAACTCGTCCGATGAATTCCGGGATAAGACCAAATTTGACAAAATCTTCCGGCATGACATCCTTGAGGATCTCACCGATGTTTCTCTCTTTCTTGACCTCTACTTCTGCACCAAAACCGATAGACTTCGTGTTCTGTCTTGCCTCGATTGCTTTCTCGATCCCGTCAAAAGCACCGCCGCAGATAAACAGGATATTTGTCGTATCGATCTGAAGGAATTCCTGATGTGGGTGCTTACGACCTCCCTGCGGCGGTACGTTTGCAACGGTTCCCTCGAGGATCTTCAGAAGTGCCTGCTGAACGCCCTCACCGGATACATCACGGGTGATGGATGCGTTTTCGGATTTTCTGGTGATCTTGTCGATCTCATCAATATAGATGATTCCGTACTGTGCACGTTCAATGTCATAGTCTGCTGCCTGGATCAGTTTCAGAAGGATATTCTCCACATCCTCACCGACATAACCGGCCTCTGTCAGTGTTGTAGCGTCTGCAATAGCAAACGGCACATTCAGAAGACGGGCAAGTGTCTGTGCAAGCAGAGTTTTACCGGAACCGGTCGGTCCAAGCATCAGGATGTTGCTCTTCTGTAATTCCACATCCAGGTTTCTGGATGCTGTGATTCTCTTGTAATGGTTATAGACAGCTACGGAAAGTGCTTTCTTTGCCTCATCCTGTCCAATAACGTAGTCATCCAGAATCTTATGAATCTCTTCTGGCTTTAACAGATTGATGTCTGTATCATAGATATCTTCCTGGTCGTAATCTCCCAGTTCCTCTTCCATAATCTCTGAGCAGATACCTATACACTCATCACAAATAAAAACTCCCTCCGGACCTGCGATCAGCTTGCGGACCTGGTCTTCAGATTTGTGACAAAAAGAGCATCTGACTTTTCCATCTCTTATTTTTTCTGCCATAGATAGTTCTCGTTTCCTTTCCGTTTGTTATGTCACAAAAGGAACCCCCTGAAAAGAGGTTCCTTTTGTCTGCTTTATTTATGCTCGACAACACCATCGATCAGTCCGTATGCCTTTGCTTCTTCAGCAGTCATATAATTGTCGCGGTCTGTGTCTTTTTCCACTACTTCATAAGGCTGTCCTGTGTTTTCTGCCAGGATCTCATTCAGTGTACGCTTGGTCTGTGCGATATGGTCTGCAACGATCTGGATCTCGGTTGCCTGACCCTGTGCACCGCCTGACGGCTGATGGATCATAATGGTAGAATGCGGCAGGGCAAATCTCTTACCCTTGGTTCCTCCTGCCAGAAGGAAAGCTCCCATGCTGGCTGCCATTCCAAGACAAATGGTAGATACATCACATTTGATGTACTTCATTGTGTCGTAGATCGCCATACCAGCGGTTACAGATCCTCCCGGACTGTTGATATATAATTGAATGTCTTTACCAGGATCCTCTGCTTCGAGGAACAGAAGCTGTGCCACGATAATGCTGGCACTTACATCATTTACTTCTTCTCCAAGAAAGATGATACGGTCTTTCAGAAGACGGGAGTAAATGTCGTAACTTCTTTCGCCTCTGCTTGTCTGCTCAATGACATAAGGTACTAAACTCATATAATATGCCTCCATTCGTCGCCTGACTGTGGATCATAATGTCTGCTTAGGCTTCTTTTGCCTCGTCAGCTACGAGAGTTACGGCTTTCTGTACAGCCATATCTTTCTTCATCTGCTCTAATTCGCGGTCGCCAAGCAGTTCTTTGATCTTGTCAGCTTCCATCTTGTATGCTTCAGCCATTTTGCTGATCTCTTCGTCAACTTCTTCCTGAGTCGGCTGAATGTTTTCAACTTCTGCGATCTTCTCAAGAACCAGTCTTGTCTGGATTCTCTTGAGAGCCTGTGGTTTCATTTCTTCCTGCATCTTCTCAGCTGTCATTCCTGTGAACTGGAAGTACTGCTCCATGGTAAGTCCCTGAGACTGCATTCTTCTTGCGAAGTCATCCAGCATCTGACGTGTCTGAGTAGCTACCATTGCATCCGGAATCTCCATCTCTGCGTTCTCGATTGCTTTGTCTACTGCTGCGTTTTCTTTTGCTGCACGAGCTTCTTTTTCTTTCTTTTCTGTCAGGTTCTTCTTGATGTCTTCTTTGTACTCTGCAAGAGTATCGAACTCAGAAGCGTCCTGTGCAAAATCATCATCCAGTTCCGGAAGTTCTTTTGCTTCTACTTTCTTAACGTCACACTGGAATACAGCTTCTTTGCCAGCCAGTTCTTTTGCCTGGTATTCTTCCGGGAATGTAACCTTAACTTCTACGTGGTCTCCGGCTTTAGATCCAACGAGCTGATCTTCGAATCCCGGGATGAAAGATCCGGAACCAAGTGTCAGCGGGTAGTCTGTTCCTTTGCCGCCTTCGAATGCTTCACCGTCAACAAATCCTTCGAAGTCGATTGTTGTGATGTCGCCATTCTCTGCTCCACGGTCTTCTACTGTAACTGTTCTGGAGTTTTTCTCCTGCTCTTTCTTCAGTTCAGCTTCAACGTCCTCGTCTGTTACTTCTGTCTCAGACTTCGGAACCTCTACTCCTTTGTACTCACCAAGAGTAACTTCCGGTTTAACAGCTACTTCTGCTGTGAAGATGAAAGTTTTTCCTGGCTCAGCCTGTGTTACAGCGATCTCCGGCTGGGATACGATCTCAAGCTCGCACTCCTCAACTGCTTTGCTGTAGTGCTCCGGGATCAGAGCGTTTGCAGCGTCCTCAAGGAAGATTCCCTTGCCGTACATCTGCTCGATCATTTTTCTTGGTGCTTTTCCTTTACGGAATCCTGGAAGAGAGATTCTTCCTTTTGCTTTCTGGTATGCAGCCTGCATAGCTTTCTCTAAATCTTCAGCGGAAACCTCGATTGTAAGTTTCGCCATGTTCTTTTCCAGTTTTTCAACCTGTAAACTCATGTTTTTTGTTCCTCCTTAATTTTCAGATATAAGCTCTGAATATTCTATCTATTGCTTATCCCTGTCTGCGGATAATGCGTACAGGTAGCTGTATCCCGATATCAAGAGATACAATTACAGTCATTATCGTAGTATAGCACAACAGGTATAAAAACGCCAGTATTTTTTGTAGAAAACTCCTGTTTTTGCCTTATTTCCGGGAATATACTACGGATTCTGCGATCTCATCCGCCTTTTCTTCACCGAGAAGCTGTCCGATCAGGCTTAATGCGAAGTCCACAGCGGTTCCAAGTCCGCGGCTGGTCGTCACATTGCCATCAACTACAACACTCTCATAAGACGGCTCTGCGCCGGTAAGCCCCTCCATGCAGGACGGATATGCAGTTGCCTTTCTTCCTTCAAGGAATCCAAGAGATGCCAGAACAGTCGGTGCCGCACAGATTGCCGCTACTTTACCGCTCTTTCCGTAGAAATCTCTCAGAAGGTCACAGAGCGGCTGATACTCTCCCAGATACTTCGTTCCCGGCATTCCTCCCGGAAGGACGAGCATGTCTGCATCTGAAAAATCAGTTCCCGTAAATACTCTGTCGGTCTTCATCATGATCCCATGGGATGTTGTGATCTCATTGCTCTCTTTGATGGAAACAGTTTCTATGTCGATTCCTGCACGGCGCATCAGGTCTACTACGGTCAGGCCTTCGATATCTTCAAATCCGTCTGCAAGAAAAATATAAACTTTTTTGCTCATAAAAAACCTCCCTGTTTCGTATCTGTTTTATTTTTCCCATTTGTTTAGTATAGCATTTATCAGGAAAAAGGGATATACTAAATCTACGAAATCTAATGAATTTTTTCCCTGTAATTCAGAATGCAAAGGAGTATGCACATGGAAATCGAAAGAAAATTCCTCATAAAAAAAGAACAGCTTCCAAAAGATCTCGCAAACTGTTCTTTCCATAAAATCGAGCAGGGTTATCTCTGCACGGATCCTGTCGTCCGCATCCGCAGGCAGGATGATGAATATTATCTGACTTATAAATCAAAAGGACTCCTGTCCAGAGAGGAATACAATCTCCCTCTGACCCAGGAATCCTATGAGCATCTCAAGCCAAAAGCCGACGGCATCGTCATCTCCAAGACCCGTTATCTGATCCCGGAAAAGGATGGCCTGACGATCGAACTTGATGTCTTCCACGAAGACTATGATGGACTTCTTCTTGCCGAAGTTGAATTCGAATCCGAAGAACAGGCAAATACCTATATTCCTCCGGAATGGTTCGGAGAAGATGTCACTTATTCTTCTGCTTATCACAACAGCACTTTAAGCAAAGGCAGAAATTAAACCTCGTGTTTTTCTTCCTTACATTTCTTAAACGGTGAATGTGACATGTCGCTGTCCTCTGTCATCAGGAACTTCCTGATTGCAAAGAGGACGGCGATGGCAATGACTCCGATCAGTGTCTGTGTTGGTGCCATATGCTCAACAACCATCTGTCTGGCTGTTGCAAACATCAGCACTTCTACAACTGTCTGCGCGGAGTGGCGGCAGAGCATCTTTACAAACTCCACACCTACGACCAGCGACAGGGCGTTTGCCAGAAACTTTGTAAAAAAGTCAATATCCATGTCCATAAGCGAAGTCTCTGTGATCGCATAGATCAGCCGGATGCCAGCCAGCGCGATCACGATCAGAATGACGATAGAAAGCACGATTTCTGTATAGCGGGCAACATTGTAGATTCCCTCGTTGAAGTGCTTACGTATCTTGTGATTTACCTCCTTGTGCATAAACCCTCCCTAAACTGAAGCCCTGTTATTTACTGCTTCTTTAGCTTATCATGGGGAGATATGCGCTGTCATGTCCTTTTATCCGTACATTTATTTTTTCTTTTAGTTTGCCGAATCCAAACATAGTTCCCCTCCCAGTTTTAAATCAAAGAAAATTAATAAAAAATGTGATCGTAAGGCTGTTGATAAAGTCTGCAAACAATTTTGATTTTTTTGCCTTTCACAATATTTTCTCCATTTAGAATACCTTGGTAGTCCACTTGCTCATATCCCAGACTTCATTTACCACATCCTGGTAAAACTCCGGTTCATGGCAGATCAGAAGGATACTTCCTCTGTACTCTTTGAGGGCACTCTTTAATGCCTCTTTGGCATCTACGTCCAGATGGTTGGTCGGCTCATCGAGAAGTAGGACATTGGTATCGCGGTTTACAAGTTTACAGAGACGGACTTTTGCCTGCTCACCACCGCTTAAGACACGGACCTGACTCTCGATATGCTTCGTTGTAAGACCGCATTTTGCAAGAGCTGAACGGATTTCATACTGTGTGTAGGACGGAAATTCCTGCCATAATTCTTCGATACAGGTCGTCTTATTGTCACCCTTTACTTCCTGCTCGAAATATCCAAGCTGGAGGTTTTCTCCTCGCTCGCAGTTTCCCTTGAGGGACGGGATCAGTCCAAGGATGCTCTTGAGCAGGGTTGTTTTGCCGATTCCGTTTGTTCCGACCAGTGCGATCTTCTGTCCTCGTTCCATCGTGAAGTTCAGTGGTTTGGAAAGTGGCTCATCATAACCGATCACGAGGTCATGTGTTTCAAAAAGCATTTTGCCCGGTGTGCGTCCATAACGGAAATGGAACTCCGGCTTTGGTTTCTCTGCTGTCAGCTCGATCACATCCATCTTGTCCAGTTTCTTCTGACGGGACATTGCCATGTTTCTGGTTGACACACGGGCTTTGTTTCTCGCAACGAAGTCCTTGAGTTCGCTGATCTCCTGCTGCTGGCGGCGGTAAGCTGCCTCAAGCTGTGCTTTCTTCACTGCGTAGACTTCCTGGAAATGATCGTAATCACCCACATAGCGGTTCAGCTCCTGATTTTCCATATGGTAGATGATATTGACTACATCATTCAGGAATGGGATATCATGAGAGATCAGTATAAAAGCATTCTCGTAATCAAGAAGATAACGTTTGAGCCATGCGATATGTTCTTCATCGAGATAGTTGGTCGGTTCGTCAAGAAGCAGGATGTCCGGTTTCTCCAGAAGGAGTTTGCCGAGAAGCACCTTCGTTCTCTGACCGCCGCTTAAGTCTGTTACATCGCGGTCAAGTCCCAGATCCAGAAGCCCCAGTGCTCTTGCAACTTCTTCTACCTTGGAATCAATGACATAAAAATCATGCAGAGTCAGCTCGTCCTGGATCGTTCCCAGTTCTTCCATCAGTGTGTTCATCTCTTCTTCGTCTGCGCTCCCCAGAAGATCGCAGATCTCATTCATCCGCTGTTCTTTCTGAAGCAGCGGGTCAAAAGCAGATTTCAGCACTTCCTGGATCGTCATGCCTTTTTCGAGGACGGCGTGCTGGTCAAGGTAGCCTGCGTGGACGTTTTTTGCCCATTCTACCTTGCCTTCATCCGGCATCAGTTTCCCTGTGACAATGCTCATGAAAGTAGACTTGCCTTCTCCGTTCGCTCCAACAAGTCCGATATGTTCTCCTTTAAGAAGTCTAAAAGAAACATCTGAAAAAATAGCTCTGTCGCCAAAGCCATGTGTCAGATGCTCAACGTTTAATATGCTCATAAATTTCTCCTTTTTGTAATGATGGTTTTATTATATCTGACATCTGAAAGGGATTTCAACCTGTTTTGCATATATGGACAAAAAAACGACCGTACACATAATGTGTACAGCCGTTTCTTTTAAGATTGATATTTGGAAATCAGTCTGTTTCGTTGAATACTGATTTGTCGAGAGCGCCGTTCTGGTGTGCGACGATCGTTGTGCAGACAGCGTCACCTGTGATGTTGACTGCTGTTCTTGTCATATCGAGGATACGGTCGATACCCATGATCAGACCGATTGCCTCTACCGGAAGTCCAACAGAGTTGAATACCATGGTCAGGGTTACAAGACCGACACTCGGTACACCTGCGGTACCTACGGAAGCAAGTGTCGCTGTTCCGATAACGGTCACGTAATCCATCGGGCTTAAATGGATGCCAAATGCCTGTGCCGCAAAAACTACTGCAACACCCTGCATGATGGAAGTACCATCCATGTTGATGGTCGCACCAAGCGGAATGGTGAAGGAAGAAATCTTCTTGGATACACCAACCTTCTTGGAAAGGGTATCAATAGACATCGGAATGGTCGCATTGGATGTAGCGGTTGAGAATGCGAATGCCATAACCGGGAAAAATTTCTTGATGAAACGTATCGGGTTCAGACCTGTAAAAATCTTGAGCAGGATCTGATATACACCGAAGCACTGGATCGCCAGGGCAAGCAGTACGCCGATCATATACTTCGCCAGCGGAATGAATGCGCTGAAGCCGATGTTTGCAAAAGTACGGCTGATCAGGCAGAAAACTCCGATCGGCGCAAGGCTCATGATCATCATGGTCATTTCCATCATAATGTCATTGAACTGGCTGAAAAAGTTTGCTACTGTCTCTGCACGCTCTCCCATCTTTGCAAGGATCACACCGACGATCAGGGCAAATACGATAACCTGAAGCATGGTTCCGCTTGCCAGAGAATTGATCGGGTTGTCCGGAATGATGTTGAGGATCGTATCCGTAAGGGAAGTTGCCTCCATGGTTTCCACAGACGCTGCTGAACTCTGGATTGCGCTCATATCAAGTCCGACACCTGGATTAATCAGGTTTCCGATGCCAAGTGCAACGCAAACTGCCAGTGCAGTGGTTGCAAGATAAAAAGCCAGGGTTCTCACACCTACGGTTCCGAGTTTCTTGGTATCCCCGATCGCCATGCTTCCGCAGACCAGAGAGCAGAATACCAGCGGTACAACAAGCATCTTCATCAGACGGATGAATCCCTGTCCGATGACATAAAGGATACCTTCAATAATTACATCTTTCTTAAAGCTGCTGTCCGGAACCAGATAGCAGAGAATGATACCAAGGATCGCACCTGCGATCAGGGCGATGAAAATCTTGGTTGTCAGACCGATTGCTTTTTTGTTCGGAGTTTTTGCTTTTGTGTTTTTTTCTTTCATCTTAGTCCTCCGTTCTTTCATCCATGTATTCTTTCAGAGATTCTTTCCAGTCTGGCATATCATACACCTCAATGATACGAAGGATAAAATTGTCCAGAACTGCATATGGCGGTCTGACAGAAGAAAGATCTGACTGCTCTGTCGGAACAGATTTCAGTTCGATATTCTTGCCGGCAAGCCGTAAGATCTCCTGTGCGAATTCATAACGGTTGCAGACGCCGCTGCAGGTCACATGATAAGTTCCATATTCATTTGTGCTGATCAGATACAGGATCATTCTTGCAAGATCCTTCGCGCTGGTCGGAGAACCGAACTGGTCAGATGCAACGGAAAGAGATTTTCCGGTCTCTGCTGCCTCCAGAACACGGTTTACAAAGTTGCGTCCACCCTGTCCGTATACCCAGTTACTGCGGATGATAAAGTGCTTGTGAGTAAATTCTTTGACGTAATACTCGCCGGCTCTCTTAGATCTGCCGTAAACAGTCAGCGGATTGGTGTCATCAAATTCTGTGTAAGGTTTCTTGCTCTGTCCGTCAAATACATCATCTGTGGAAAGCTGAACGATCTTGGAACCACATTTGCGGGCAACAATGCTTAAGTTTCTTGCGCCAAGGGCATTGACACGGTATGCATGTTCCGGATTTTTTTCGCACTCATCGGTATCTGTAATACCGGTACAGTTAATGATCACATCCGGACGGTTGACGGTACCAAAGTTGATCACTTCATCCGTATCGGTGATGTCCAGTTCATCAAGGTCTGTGTTCAGAGCCTCGATCTCCATCGGGTCAAGTACATCATTCAATGCACGGCCGATCTGTCCACTTGCACCCGCAATCCATACTTTTAACATCTCTACTACCTCCTCAAAATAAAATACGGCACCGATTCAGATCAAATCAGCGCCGTTTCAATCTATGTCGTTAAATATTTTAACAATTTTGTATATTTATGTCAAGGAAAAGTGCATGTTGTCTGTTGTTTTTGCATACTTATGCGGTTTTTATATTGTATTTTTTCAAATAATGCTGAGATAATTTCCAAGAGCAGTTGCATCTGTTCGGAAGTTCTTATATGCTAAAAGAAACAGCCCCGTCGGGGCTCTAACTTAATCAAGGAGGATTTTTTATGGCAAAGATCGACCATGCCGCGATTCGTACAAGTTCCTACGAAGACGCCCAGAAATTTTTTGAAGATGTATTTGATATGCATATATGGAGAGAAATCGGAGAAAAGCCATCTCGCAAATGCTGGTTCCGCGAGGGTATCCAGCTCTGCGAGATGGAAAATATCAATATCACTGCCGAAAACGGCTATGATCATATTTCTATCGCCGTTGATTCTGTAGAAGAAACAATGGAAAAGATCAAAGCTTATCCTGTGACTCCGATCAACGATCACTGGTTCTCTCTTCCTGATGGAACGAAGATCGAACTGAAACTTCTGGAAAACTGGAAAGTGAACGACTGATATTATTTCAGCAGACCTTCGACAACTTTTTCCAGTTCATCACGGATCTTGATGTGCTGTGGACAGACTTCTTCGCATTTGCCGCATTTGACACATTCTGTTGCGGATTTTCTGCCGTGGCCGCCTACGAGCCAGTTTTCCTGGTGGAGTGCCTGCGGTTTGCTTCCGTACAGAGTCAGATAGTTCATTGCCGTGAAAGAACCGGAAATTCCGATCTCCTTCGGACAGACTTTTGCACAGTAGTTGCAGGTTGTACATGGGATCAGCGGGATCTTCTTTAATTCTTCCTGCGCTTTGTCGAGGGTTTCTTTTTCTTTCTCGGAAAGTCCGTCAAATGTCTTCATGTAGGAAAGGTTGTCCTGCATCTGTTCTACGTTGCTCATTCCGGAAAGTACTGTGATCACACCTTCCAGGTTTGCCGCAAAACGAACTGCCCAGGATGCCGGGGAGGCGTCTGGTTCTGTGTCTTTGAGGATCTTTTCTACGCTTTTCGGCGGGGTTGCAAGCATACCGCCCTTGACTGGTTCCATGATGATGACCGGTTTGCCGTGCTTACGTGCAACCTCATAGCATGCTCTTGACTGGACTGCCGGGTTTTCCCAGTCTGCGTAGTTGATCTGGAGCTGGACGAATTCCATCTCAGGGTGTGCAGTCAGGATCGCTTCCAGTTCTTCCGGTGTGGAGTGGAAGGAGAAGCCTACATGTTTGATCAGACCCTGGACCTTTTTCTCCTGGACCCAGCTCCAGAGATCAAAGTTATCAAAATACTGTGTTCTCATCTCGCCGAGATTGTGCAGCAGATAAAAGTCAAAATATCCTGCTCCTGTCTGTTTCAGGGATGTTTCAAACTGTGCTGTCGCATCTTCTCTTGTCTTGCAGTTGATCCATGCTGTGTTCTTGGTCTGTTCTACATCGATGGTGTCGTCATCCAGCTTCGGAAGACGCATCAGACCGAATCCAAGTTTCTTGATTTCTTCGCCTAAATATGCCGTGTATTTTCTCCTCTCAACTTATAAAAAATTTTTTTATGCCATCAGCCATTCCTTTGACCATTTTTTGCTGGTAGGATGGTCGCTGCATCATTCTGTCTTCTGACGGATTCGACATATATCCAAGTTCAATCAGTGTTGTCGGGACTTTGCTCCAGTTATTTCCACTCATGCTGTCTGTTTCCCATATATATTCTTTCCTGCATCCGGTTGCCTTCACATAAGAATTCAGCACTGCTTTTGAAAGTGCATAGCTTTTCCTGTACATGCTTCTGGAAACGTAACGGTTCCTGGAGGTTACGCAAATTGTCATCGCGCCATTTACCGATGAATAATCCACTCCATTTGCATGAATTCTCAGATATGCATCTGCTTTTGCTCTGTTTGCAACTCCTGCTCTCTGTGCACAGCTTATTCTGGTTTTGTTGTCATTTCGGGTCATAATCACACGACATCCCTGTGCTATCAGTGCTGTACGAAGTTTTTTGGCTATATTTAATGTAAGCTGATATTCTCCAATTCCTGTAGCAACTCCTTCTGTGCCGGAACTGCATTTCGCTTTTCTTTCGCTTGAGCCCGGTCCCAATGGTTCATATCCACTCATCTGGACTCCGGAATGTCCCGGATCAAGAACAACTACAGGTACCCATACTCCATTGCTATTGATCTTTCTTCCCTGAATTGTGGTGTTTCTTCTCATTTTTCCGCTTCTTTTATCGAAATAGCGATAATGATTTTTTGTGTACACCCATCCTTTCAGCTGAACCCCCTGGTAATTAAAACAATAATAGTCATTTCCGATTTTTGACATGCCTTTCAGCATTCTGCCATTCTGGTAATAGTATCTCTTCCCGGAAACAGTTTTCCATCCGGTATACCTGCCGGCAGCCTGTACAGTCTGAGGCAAGATACCACCCTGCATCCCTGTTTCGCTCAAAATCCAACCAAGCAAAAGCAGGCACAGCAATATACTTATAGTTTTTTTTACTTTTTTCAAATCTTTCCTCCCTCCATAAAAAAACTGCTTTCTGTTCGTTTCATTAAATATTATATTTCGAACAGAAAGCAGATGCAATCTATATTTAATTATGCGATACTCTTTTCCATATGTTTGCGTTCAAACAGTCTGTCGATTACTTTGTTACATAGGATCGTATATATTGCTCCGAATACATTGGCACCGATACGAAGTGCTACTGCTGCCGGCATGCCGAACAGTCCTGCTGCGATGGATAATGCTCCGAAAGTATTGAATGCAGTCTGCCAGGCATATCCTGCTGAATAGCCTACGCCAATTCCACCGATCATGCCGATATACGGATACATGGATTTCGGAAGGATCAGGTATAATACGATGAATAAAGCACATCCTACAATGTTGAACATTCCTCGTTTTCCTGCGCGTCCCATGCAGTCTTCGGTAAATGGAAGACATACAGACATGCAGGCAATTCCTGCCCACATTGCTCTCGGAAGTCCCAGAAGGTTCATGAAAAGCATTGCGCTGGAAACGATAAGTGTCAGTTTGAGATACCATCTTCCGCGCGCAGAATTCAGGTCGAATTCACGGAAAAGATCCAGGAATGTTCTTCTATATGGACGGTTCTTTTGATTCTTATAGAAGATAAACATGCAGAGCAGCATTCCAACGGCGAGTCCTTCTACTCTCTTTATGTATTCTGCTCCGGTCACATCGTACCCCAGCAGGAGAAGGTATCCCAGGACAAATGTAGAATGATTATACATGATCACGTTGTGGCATCCCAGGATCATCAGAAGCATGATACAAATGATATTCACGGCAAATGCCGGTACTGCGGAGACTGAATTCGCGATCCTTGGTCCGGCCATCAAAATCCCGTAAATCCCTGCAATGCAAAACAGCCCATGTGTCGTCCGTATCCCGAAATCTGCCTGTCTGAGCACCAGCACCGCCAGAAGAACGGTCACGCCAACCACGCTGTTGTTACTGCCGGTAAGCTTACTGTACAAAGACACAACCGCCACACAGAATGCCATCACGAGGTATACCTTGAAATTGTAGATCAGAATGTGTCGTCTTTTTTCCTTTGGATCTGTGGTGTTTTTGATCAACTGCTTCGAGCCCACAGAACTCAGCTGCAGTTCCTGATAAAAAGTCATAAGTTCTCGCTCCTTTTTTACAAAGTGTAAAGAACTATACCGCAAATCTGGCTGGAGGTCAAGTGGTATTTTGGGGAATTTGACGTTTTCCTATGGCATATTTTTCACTTTATCGAGCCACATGCAGACCTGTCTGGATCTGTAAACCCGACACTGACTTACTCAGCTTTAGACCATCTAAGCTACGGGCATTTTAGACTTGTACAGTACCTGCTTCCTATCAGACTATCTACTTTCGGAGCCTCCTTTGACTTGCCTGATACTTGCTCGCCATCGGACCATCTGATTTCGGAGCTGGTTTTGACTTGCCTACTACTTGCTCCCCATCTGACCATCTGATTTCAAAGCTGGTTTTGACTTGCCTGATACTTGCTCTCCATCAGACCATATAATTTCGGAGCTGGTTTTGACTTGTCTACTACTTACTCTCTACCAGACCATATAACTTACCGGGATTTTGTTGACTTTGTATGGACTTGCTATTGCTATAGTCATCCTCAATCACAATTTTTGTGGACTTCCACTGTACTTACTTATCTGCTGGTCATTTCTCGCCTCAGTTTCTGTTGGTCTGCCCTGTATTTACTCTTATACAAGTCATTACAGCTATATTGATTCGTAGATCCTACCATTACTTTTCTACTGGTAATCTTTATCCTGAATTTCAGTTAACCTAAGCCATCAATTTTTTCCAAACTGTTTACAAGGTAATATAAGCCAACACTAAAGGCACACCTTTCTATCTTTCATGCTATAGTAGATACTCTCTTGCAAGCTTCTCTACAATTTTCATGTCCAATCCATCCTGTAGCGTTTCAAATGTCAGGACTAACCTTTGCCCTGGAAAGATTCCATTTTTTTCGTATGTTTCAATCTTCTTGATCGCTTTTCTTGCATACTCAGGATCATCCATTCTTCCATCATGCTCCCAGTATATCTCTTCTCCTGTCTTTGGAGATAAAAATGTAAAGTCGGGATAGACTATTCCAAATCTTTTCAATATTACTGGATGCTCATATTTATACGGAATTCCTGTATGATAAAAATAATCTGCCAGGATTTTTTCTGACTTCGAACGCACACGTTCTCCCTTTGCTGTTGTTATGACTGGAATATTTTCAGCAAATGTCTTGCCTTTATATTCTTCCTTTTCCCACTCGCTTAAACGTTGTTCCCATGTTGGTTGTATCGGTTTGATCAACTTCTGTCTCTCGGGATGTTCTTTCGTGTATAATACGTCAATTTCATTGTCATCATAATCTTTCAATATTCTTCGAAGCTGTTCCAGACGTTTCTTTACCAGGCTGCGCAATTTGTTGTTATATGTATTTTGCGCCAGTTGAACAGGAAGTTCTTTGTTAGTCTTTGGAATATAGGTGTCATATTTCTTACCATTTCCACTTGGAATATGATGAAAGTAACGGACTTTATTTTTGTCCATCGAGATTCGTAAAGTACCTTCCAACACTTCTTCCTCTGAATCACCTATCCCGTTCAGAATGTCTTTTAAAAACCTTTCTTCCTCTAATAATTTTTGTCTTAAACCATTCATATATTACATCTCCTTTTCTTTTATTTGTGATTTAGGAACATTAGAGAATGGTATTGGGAATCATTTAATAGAAATATTCTTCGCAGTATGACTCATTTATTTACTCTTAGAATTTAAATCAACTATAGCAATCCACTAAATTATTGCACATAATCACACGAATGAAACCACCCTATGCAGTCCTTTGGACGAATTGTTAAAAATCCTTTTGAAATAGCTGAGGGTAATTCCGATGCAATCCGTATCTTTTCTTTCCTTAAAAATGCTTTGAGTTTTGACCACATCTTTTCAATCGGATCCAGATCCGGACTATACGGGGGCAAATACAGATAGGTTACTTTTGAGCTGTCCAGTAGCTGTTTCACCGCTTTTGCATGATGGGAACGCATATTATCCATAACGATAATGTCTGCTTCTGAAAGCGTCGGCAGCAACTTTGTTTTCAGGTATTCTGCAAACCGCTCTGCAGTAGTTCCTCCCTGATAGACTGTATAGGCACAGTCTCCATTCAGACGTATGGAAGAAGGAACGGTTGTATTGCAGGGCGTGTTGAGTGGAGTTTTATCTACTGCTCTCCGGTTTTTCTATGCTCTGGCATAATGTCGCGTCATATTGATGTTTACTCCGCTTTCGTCCAGAAAGACCAGATGATTTATGTCTCTCTCCGACATATGTTTTTTCCAGTTTCTGCGTTTTTCCCTGACATCGGGGACGCTCCTGCTCTGAGGCATGAAGAGATTTTTTCTTGTAAGAATACCCGAGTTTAATAACTGCCTTGCGGACTGTTTCATTACAAACATGCAGACCAAGTGTATCAATGATTTCATCAATTGTGATATCTGGTTCCTGCCGAACCACCCAGTCAATGTTTTGGATATCTTCCGGTGTCAGGGCATGTTTACGCCCTCTCTGTGATGTCCTTGTTTTTACAGAACCTGTTTCACACATTTGTTTTTCCAGGCGGTAAACAGTACTGGTATTCACAGAAAAACACTCTGCGATTTCTTTTGCATTGTGCGTTTTATTCCAAGCTTCAATAAGTAGTTTGCGTGTTTCATCATGTAACATAATAATCACCTCTTGACTCTATCACAGACCTGTTGTCAAGAGTGTGCAGTATTTTTTTGGAGTGCTATAATCAAAATTCTTTGTTGACATCTGTTCCGTTTGCTAAATACTTGCTGATATTCCAACCACATGTTTTCAGGAAATACCTTAACTGGCTCAACACTTGTAAATCTTTATACCATCTAATTTGTGTGTATGTGTTAACTTGCTCCCCTTAGGTCATTCAATTTCAGAGCCGGCTTTGACTTGTCTGATACTTGCTCTCCCTCAGGCCACCTAATTTCAGCGCCGGCTTTGACTTGTCTGATACTTGCTCTCCCTCGGGTCACCTAATTTCAGCGCCGGCTTTGACCTGTCTGATACTTGCTCTCCCTCAGGCCACCTAATTTCAGCGCCGGCTTTGACCTGTCTGATACTTGCTCTCCCTCAGATCATCTGATTTCAGAGCAGGCTTTGACTTGTCTAGTACTTGCCCTCCCTCGGACCATACAACTTGCCAGAATTTTGTTGACTTTGTATGGACTTGCTATTGCTATAGTCATTCTCAATCACAATTTTTGTGGACTTTCACTGTACTTTCTTACCTGTTAGTCATTTCTCGACTCAATTTCCGTTGGTCTGTTCTGTATTTACTCTTATCCGAGCCATTGTATCTCCTTTGATTCGTAGACCCGCCCTATATTCTACCCGGTTCAGGTCATTGCACATATGTTGATTCGTAGACCTGCTCTTCCCTTTTCCCTGTCTGGGTCATTCAAATTCCATAGGCTTATAAATCAGGTCTCGGTTGTCTTAAATTCACTGGTTAATAATAGGATTCTTTCAATCATCAGCGGTAATATTTCTCTGATGATCAACTGTTAGATTCTTCTGAAATTAGAAATAATAGATATGTCTTTTAGAAAAACCCCGGAACCAAAGATTCCGGGGTTGGATATGCATCTGTATTCGAAAAAGTTTCGCTCCAGATTATCGTTTAGAGAACTGCGGTGCTCTACGAGCTGCTTTGAGACCGTATTTCTTACGTTCTTTCATACGTGGGTCACGTGTAAGGAATCCAGCAGCTTTGAGAACTGGTCTGTATTCTGCGTCTGCCTCAAGAAGGGCTCTTGCAACACCATGTCTGATGGCACCAGCCTGTCCTGTGTATCCGCCACCTTTAACGTTAACGAGAACGTCAAATTTGCCTTCTGTTTCTGTTGCAGCCAGTGGCTGACGAACGATAACTTTCAGAGTCTCTAATCCGAAGTATTCGTCGATGTCTCTTTTATTGATTGTGATTTTGCCTGTACCAGGTGTAAGGTAAACTCTTGCGATTGATTTCTTTCTTCTTCCTGTTCCGTAGAATTTTGCGCTAGCCAATGTCTCCTACCTCCTATTAAAATGTTAAGGTTTCCGGTTTCTGAGCTTCATGTTTGTGCTCTGGTCCGGCATAAACGAAAAGTTTCTTGTACATGGTTCTTCCCAGAGGTCCTTTTGGAAGCATACCTTTAACTGCCAGCTCGATAACCTTCTCCGGTTTCTTAGCCATCATTTCTTTTAATGTGGTTTCTTTCATTCCACCAACATAGTCGGAGTGATGATAGTAGATCTTCTGGTCCATTTTCTTACCAGTTACTTTAACTTTGTCAGCGTTAACGATGATAACGTAATCACCTGTATCAACGTGTGGTGTGAACTGTGGTTTGTTCTTTCCTCTTAATACGCTAGCAACACCAGATGCCAGACGGCCCAGTGTACAGCCTTCAGCGTCAACTACATACCATTTTCTTTCGATTTTATCTGGATTAGCCATATAAGTCTGCATGGTTTTACCTCCTGTTATTTATCAACGATAGTTTGTTTAATCACGAATTGTCGTGATATCATATATAATTCCTGGTGATCAGTGCAAATAACATATACTGCGGAAATGTCCGAAACCGCTGATAAAAACACCTTCGCCGGGGCTTTGGCTCAGGAGTCATCGCACTACGTCACATTGGGTAATTCTACTATAACCCCTTCCATATGTCAACAGTTTTTTCCCAGTTTTTCGATATTTTTTTCCAATAAAAAAATGTTTCCTCGCATCGTGCTTGTAGTGCCCCTGATTTACGGATATAATAAGAAGAAAAGGAAAACGGAGGAACAGCTTTTGTCCAACATGACCAAACGGGCTCTGGAAGAATCGCTCAAGCGTCTTCTTCTCAAAAAGCCTCTGACAAAGATCACGATCAACGACCTCACCACTGACTGCGGGATCAGCAGAATGACTTTTTATTATCATTTCAAGGATATCTATGACCTGGTGGAATGGGTCTGCCTCGAAGAATCCACACGTGCACTCCAGGGTAAAAAGACATCGGGCGACTGGCAGGAAGGACTTCTGCAGATTTTTGAGGCAGTCTACGAAAACAAAGCTTTCATTATGAATGCCTACAGTTCCCTGCACCGTGAACAGATTGAAAACTTCCTCTTCCGCCTGACCCACGATCTGATCATGGGTGTTGTCGAGGAACAGTCCATCGGGACATCCATCACTCAGGCGCAGAAAAATTTTATCGCTGATTTCTATAAGTACAGTTTTGTCGGCATCATGCTCGACTGGATCTGCCAGGGAATGAAATCCGACTACGCTTCTATCTGCCAGAATATGTGCACCACCCTTCATGGAAATATCTCAAATTCCATCAAAAACTTTACAAAATCGACAAAGTGATAAGATTTTACTCATTTCGCCTCTTTTGTAAATTGAAAAACCTGCAAAATGGCAATACTATAGGAGACAGAAGCAGAGAAATACACATCATCATAAACAAATGAAAGGTGGTTTTTTATATGTCTAAAAAAGGATTAAAACTTGGTATCGCACTTGCAGCAGGAGCCGGAGCAGCCGCAATGCTCGCAAAAAACTCTCAGGAAAATAAAGAGATCAAAGCTACAAAAGCAAAGAAAGCCGAAGCTGCCAGATCTGACTACCGCAATACAGAACGCGGCAAATACGAAAAGAACAGCAAAGGCATCTACTATACAAATGGTAACTACGAAGCATTCGCCCGCCCGGAGAAACCGGAAGGCGTAGATGACAAACACGCTTACATCGTTGGAAGTGGTCTGGCATCTCTCGCTGCTGCCTGCTTCCTTGTTCGTGACGCACAGATGCCTGGTTCCCACATCCATATCCTCGAAGCCATGGACATTGCCGGTGGTGCCTGCGATGGTATCTTTGATCCGACACGCGGCTACATCATGAGAGGCGGTCGTGAAATGGAAAACCACTTCGAATGCCTCTGGGATCTGTTCCGCAGCATTCCTTCCATTGAAACACCTGGTGTTTCTGTTCTGGACGAATATTACTGGCTGAACAAACATGATCCGAACTACTCTCTCTGCCGTGCAACTGTAAACCGTGGCGAAGATGCTCATACAGACGGCAAATTCAACCTCAGCCAGAAGGGCTGCATGGAGATCATGAAACTCTTCATGACAAAGGACGAAGACCTCTACGATAAGACCATCGAGGATGTTTTCGACGATGAAGTATTTAATTCCACCTTCTGGCTGTACTGGAGAACCATGTTCGCATTCGAAAACTGGCACAGTGCCCTGGAGATGAAGCTTTACTTCCAGCGTTTCATCCACCACATTGCAGGACTTCCGGATTTCAGTGCCCTGAAATTCACCAAATACAACCAGTACGAATCCCTGATCCTTCCAATGCAGAAATATCTGGAGGAAGCAGGTGTTGACTTCCAGTTCAACACAGAAGTTACCAACGTGATCTTTGAATTCAAGGATGACAAGAAGATCGCATCTGCGATCGAATGCAAGGTAAATGGCGTAGAAAAAGGCATCGTCCTTACTGAAAACGACCTCGTATTCGTCACAAACGGAAGCTGTACAGAAGGTACGATCTATGGTGATCAGAACCATGCACCGAACGGCGACGCGGAAGTTCGTACAAGCGGCTGCTGGTCCCTCTGGAAAAATATCGCAGCGCAGGATCCATCTTTCGGACATCCAGAAAAATTCTGCTCCGATATCAGCAAGACCAACTGGGAATCTGCAACTGTCACAACTCTGGATGACAAGATCATTCCTTATATCACGGACATCTGCAAACGTGATCCACGTACCGGCAAGGTTGTTACAGGCGGTATCGTAAGCTGCCAGGATTCCAAGTGGCTTTTAAGCTGGACTATCAACCGTCAGGGACAGTTCAAGGATCAGGACAAAGATAAGGTCTGCGTATGGGTTTACGGTCTGTTTACAGACGTACCTGGCGACTATGTCAAGAAACCGATGAAAGACTGTACCGGTAAAGAGATCACCGAAGAATGGCTGTACCATCTTGGTGTTCCGGAAGACCAGATCGAAGACCTCGCAGAAAACAGTGCGGTATGTGTACCGACCATGATGCCATATATCACCGCATTCTTCATGCCGAGAACCAAAGGCGACCGCCCGGACGTTATCCCGGATGGCTGTGTAAACTTCGCATTCCTCGGCCAGTTCGCAGATACTCCGCGTGATACCGTATTCACCACAGAATACTCTGTCAGAACCGCTATGGAAGCTGTTTACGGACTCCTCGGCGTTGACCGTGGCGTACCGGAAGTATGGGGAAGCGTTTACGATATCCGTGAACTCTTAAGCAGCAGCGTGAAGCTGATGGACGGCAAATCCCCGCTGGAGATTGACATCCCGGGTGCAAACCTTATCCTGAAACCAGTACTTCATTTCATCAAGGGAACCGTGATCGAGAAAGTATTGAGAGATTATGATGTGCTGAAAGATGGTATGTGATTTTTATAATGAAATAAAAAATGTGCAATGTTTCTATAATATGTGCTACTGCATGCAAGAATCAACTGTGATATCTTAATGTTGCACACATATTCAGTGAAAGCCTGGAATGGGTCATACCGACCCGTTCCAGGCTTTTCTACGCCAAAAGAGCACCTGCTGTCCGGGACAGTCAAATGCTCTTTTTGGTGTTACTTTCGTCTATCTTTTATTTTAGAGATTATAGTGGAGAAATTTTCATCTTCCGCTCCGAAATTTTCACGCTCTTTTTTTCGGGATGTGCGGTTTTTGTTTATGTAAGATTTAAAGGCATCTTTTGTTTCAGCCCAGAAGGTCAGTAAAGAAACACCTTTTTCTCTGTCGTGCTTTGAGGGAAACAGCACATACAAAAGAAGTGCGATCAGCACACCTCCTCCTGTATCAAGGATGCGGGCGATTGTGTATGGGAGTACCCGCTCCGTACCAACTGTGTAGATCACGACAAAGTAAATAACACTTCCAGGCTGAATCGCTGAGTCTGCACCCAGTGCAAAATTACACCAGATCACAAGACACAGACCGGAAACAAGCCATATCCAATCAGGGATCCCAAAGGGCTGACTGGTATACAATTCATAAAAAGGAATCACCAGAAGACCGCCAACCAGAGTGCCAATCACCCGGTTGATTCCGTTGTGGAAGCCTTCTTCAAACTGGCTTCCAACCGCGTAAACTGCACCGATCAGTGCAAAACACGGATTTCTTTTGCTTAGGAGGTATTCATAAACTACGGCGGTGATCAATACTGCCAGAGCAGTACGCCACATCCTCGCCCGGATCCGGGGAGATTTGAAATTCCTGAGTGGCGTAAGCTGCCATTTGTCAGGCACCTGTGCTCTGTCCAGCATTTCCTGCGATCCAAATCCAAATGCCATAACAATATCAGTCCCTTATTACAGTCTCTTATGGCAGGTACGTGCGATAACGTCAAGCTGCTGTTTCTTTGTCAGGGAAATGAACTTAACAGCGTATCCGGAAACACGGATGGTAAAGTTCTGATATTCTTCTTTTTCCGGATGTTCCATTGCGTCGATCAGTTTCTTCATAAGTAATTTATCTTTTTAATTATATATACGACTCTCGCATTTATCACCGAATGCTCTCCGGATACTCCACGCCCTCCGGAAGTGGCTGCCATTCGTTCAGGCCAAGGCTCTGCTTGAACTTCGCCTGCTCCAAGGTGAGTTTCGGAAGGTCGTCCTTGAGGTAATCCATCAGTTCTGAGATTCCTTCTCTCGTTACGTTGTTGACCTCGAAGATCCGCTCGCAGCCCATATTCTCCATCCACTGGCGGACCATTGGAAGGTTCGCATAGGGGGAGTCTACTTTCGTGATAATGCCGATTAGCGGACGAAGGAGAAAGTTCCTGCTTCCGTCGCTGAACAGGTTAAACGGCTCGTTTGCTGCCTGCACAATCGCGATCACGTCTGCCTCGAAGGAAAAACATGCCAGACCGACACTGAAATGCTTGGATTCTGCATATTCTCCCGGGGAATCGATCGTATCATCATTTGAATTTGTATACTGGGTTTTGTGATAATGGAGTTCCTCACCCTTCAGTGCCTGGGTCAGAGAGGTCTTGCCTGCTTCACTTCGCCCCATCAAAAAAACTTTCTTCATTATTTATCCTGTCCTGTTTCAGCTTTTGTGAATCTCACATACGTTAAAGTTCAGCTCATCGCGGAAAAATCTGACGACTTCCTCGATCGCAGTCAGCACCTGTGATAAACCGCCGAGTATGATCAGCGCACCGCTGAACCTGTCCATAAAACCAACCTCAACATCGGCTGCCTTGACTGCAACATCTGTCGCAACTACGATCGCTTCCCATGGTGTGATACGGATGATGCCGATGGACTCTCCTGTATGATCCTCGCCCTCATGTACGCCAATATGAAGTGCCAGATTCTGATACACCGATGGATCTGAAGGTGTAAAAACATGGGCAAAATCGATGGATTTACCAGGAACCCGTACACGTGTCATACGGAGTTTCTTTCCCTTCAGATGCTCATAATCATCATTAAACAGCTTCTCGAGAAGTTCTTCTCTCGTTATTCGTTCTTCCATGTCCTACGTCCTATCTCTTGGTGATCTTGCAGACTACGTATCCCAGAGTGTCACGGAAATAATCGACAACCTCTGTCATCGCGGACATAACGTCTGAAATCTCTCCTGTAATGATCATGGTTCCTGTAAAACGGTCTGCAAATCCAAGATAGACATTGCCGCTCTTGACTGCGATATCGGATGCGATGACTGCAGATTCTGACGGAGTCATGTTCATGATCCCGATCGCGGATGAACGGTAGTCCACCTGCGGGTTCAGTCCGAGTTTCTGATATATGATCGGAGCCGGGCCGCCCATTACATGTGCAAAGGTAATCTCCTTACCTGCTACAGTCTCCTGCACGATTCTGATCTGATCTCTATGTTCATCTGCCATTAATAGCTCCTCACTTTCACTATGTATATTAGTGCCAAATACTCTCTATCTAATATTACTAATTGTACTATTTTGTATACATAATGTCAAGGCGATTTTCCTTCAAGTCAGCAAAAAACAACTATTTTGCAAAAAGGAATCCACACAAAACAACATTTTGTTTTTTCTATCGGATTTAAAATGCACAAAAAAACAACTGCTCCGGATCTGCTCCAAAACAGTTGCTTTTTTGAATATAAATATAGTTTTCAATCCATGCTCTGGATCTTTTCTGATATCTTAAGAAGGGGCTCTGAGCCTCTTCCAAGGATACGCACAGCCGCATCGCCGCTTGCGATCCTTGTCACACCGCCTTCAATCTCCGGTGTTTCATCGAGGAGTTCTCTCACTTCACTCATCCAGGATTCTGATTTCTCAATGTTAAAAAACACCAGATTCAGAAGATGTGTAAATCCTTCGTACATCCCGGTTCCGCTCATTTCAAAGAGCTTCGGGTCATACCGGGTATTGTCAAGATAAATGAGATTCCCCTCTTCTCTGACTGCCACATGGTTATGGTAAAAACGATAGGCAAACGCCTCACCGCAGGCAGCTCTTCCACAGGAAAGGATCTCCTGGAACAGAAGCCGGGAAGTTTTTTCTTTCAGCTCGATCTCCAGATGATTCTCAAAGGCAGAATCTTTGAACGGGATGGTTGGAAGCGGTGCATATTTGAGGTACGCATCCGGCTCCACGACGATCCTGGTCTCCCGCCGCGCCATGCCCTCTTTCATTTTGTGGATCTTCTCATATGCCTGTGACAAATATTCCAGGCTGGTTCCCGGATTTACATGGATGTCAAATTTCTGCACATCCCCTTCCATGATGCCAGCCGATGCAGAAAGCACCATCACCTGCATAAAATCTTCCCGAAGATAAAATGGAAGCATCACCTTGAAAGGCGCTGTAAAAAACACATCACTCAGCACGGCTTTTCCATCTCTCAGTTCTGTTTCCAGTCTTACCTCCGATGTCTTTCCAAATTTATTTTCTGTCGTCACGCTTTAACATCCTTCCAGAAGTACATTTTTCTTGATCCAGTCGATCACGGCATCTGTGCCGTCCAGTCCGCGGATATTTGTAAAAAGGAACGGTCTCTCGCCGCGCATTTTCTTTGAGTCTCTTTCCATAACAGAAAGGTCCGCACCGACATACGGAGCCAGGTCGATCTTGTTGATGACGAGAAGATCTGACTTGGTGATTCCAGGTCCGCCTTTTCGCGGGATCTTGTCGCCCTCTGCCACATCAATGACGAAGATCGTCGCATCTACGAGTTCCGGGCTGAAAGTTGCGGAAAGGTTGTCACCGCCGCTCTCGATGAACAGAAGCTGAATATCAGGGAATTTTTCCATCATCTCTTCTACTGCTTCCAGGTTCATGGAAGCGTCTTCACGGATTGCGGTGTGCGGGCAGCCGCCGGTCTCTACGCCTGTGATCCGCTCGCGTGGAAGAACAGAGTTTTTGCTCAGGAATTCTGCATCTTCCTTTGTATAGATATCATTGGTGATAACACCAATGCTGTATTCAGAAGCCATCTGTCTTGTAAGACATTCGATCAGGGCAGTCTTGCCGGAACCAACCGGTCCTGCCACGCCAATTTTTACGTATGACATTGTTCCTCATCCTCTCATTATTTTCTCATAATCATTCAAAATCCTTATCGTGCAAGCACGAACGGCTTTTTGAACTTTTCTCCCTGGTATCAGGACATGTAAATCCTCGAATACAGTCCTTCATGCTGCATACACCGAAGGTCAAATCCCGGGCCGGAAAGTCCGAGCCATTCTTCCCCGAGCTCTTTCACTTCCCTGGTCAGTTTCTGGAGAAGCGGGTAGCACCCACTCAAAAGTTTCTGCCCGGAAGACTGGCTTAACGGAATCGTTTTTACACAGTTTGTGACCATTGCAGAGGTCTGCGCATACAGAAAATGTTCCAGTGCCTCTTCTCTGGTGATCCCTGCCGCCCCGCAGAAAACACCGTATGCCACTGCATGATGCACGCTTTTTCCTTTCCGTGCCTCTCTGTATTCCTCAAAAACACGGTTCTCGCGTGGAATCTCAAGCGCCGACAGAGTTTTGATAAAACGTGAACCCAGTTTCCGGCTTGCTTCTCTTGTTTCGCGCGGGATTTTTCCGGCTTCCATGATCTCTTCCAGACGGGAGATTGCCGTCAGATCTCCACTGACCGCGTACTCCCAGCCAAGTCTCACTGCCAGAAATTCATTATACAAAAAATTATATTCGAGCCGCTTGTGGATAAATTCTTCTGCACTGTCCTCATCATGAACAATTCCCTTCTGGATATAAGTTTCCAGCCCGTAGGAGTGGGAATATCCACCAATCGGAAACAGTGCATCATTTACCTGTAGCAGAAAAAATTTCGCTGTTCCTTCTGTCATAGACGTACCTCCTAGTGGGTATGGGAATGTACGGAAGCAGAAATCCTTCTGTCAAAATCCAGTTTGGATTCTTTTACCTCTGTGGAAACACCGTGGAGTTTGTCCAGCATTACCCGCATCGGTTCGTTATATGGTGTGATGAAAGTTCCCTCTTTCGCACCCCAGAACAGTGGTGCATGACGGTTTCCGATTTCGTAGCACACCTTTGCCACCATATGTGGATGATGTTCGTCGACAGTGACTACGATCACCTCGCAGGGAGGGATGTTTACCGCATACACGGTATCACCCTCCACTGCGAGAACATCATCCTGATTCAGCCCTCTGGTCAGCACAGAGTCATCCAGGCGGATGCCGAGTTCTGTGCCTCCCTGACTTGTTTTTCTGTGAAGTTTTTTGAATGCTTCATCCCAGTGGATGTCCACGTAATCCACCTTTTTTCCGGAGAACACTCCGTCTGTCAGTTTTCCCAGAATTTTTTCACAAATCATTGTATGTCCCTCCTCGCGGAATTACCTTTTTACCACTTTCCGATCAGCATCAGCACGCCAGGGATCCAGGCGGTCACGATGCCCTCAAATACCTGCAGGGCCGGCACAAACTTGCCGAGTTTTTTGCCCATGATGTCCTCAACGAAGGATGTTCCCCAGAGGATCGCCCAGAGATACCAGATCGCAGCCCAGCGGATGTCCGGCTGGATACCAAGAGCTGTACTTCCGGTAAAACCTTCCAGTGTTCCAAATACCACTGCGTTGATCGCTACAAATGTGGAAAACCATGCGAACGGAATGCCGCTCAGTTTAAAAATATTGTTGACTGCCACAAATAAATAAGTGAAGCAGAACAGAAGTCCTGTTCCTGCTGCATAATAATTTCCCTGCACAAGATTTACAAAGTTGATGAACAGAGAAAGTCCTCCGGTAAAAATATTCATCACTGCGAGGGATTTTCCATCTACTTTATAAAAGTTGCAGATACCGTTGTTGATCAGGACAATTCCTACAAATAATAAACAAACACCTAACATTTATGCCCTCCTCAGAAAGTCATCAGAACAGATTGTATAACTGTGTCAGCGGAAGTTTTTTCGCCGGTTTGGATGTGATGCTGACTCCGTCGGCTTTTACTTCGTATGTTTCCGGATCTACCGTGATCTCCGGTGTTTTGTCGTTAAATACCATGTCTTTCTTTCCGATGTTTCGGCAGTTTTCTACAGGCACGACATTTTTTTCCAGACCGTATTTCTCTTTGATATTTTCTTCCATGGCTGCCTTGGATACGAAGGTCAGGCAGGATGCGTATTTTGCTTTTCCATGTGCTGCAAACATCGGCTGGTAGAATACCGGCTGTGTGGTCGGAATGGAGGCGTTGGCATCACCCATCTTGGATGCGATGATCATACCGCCTTTGATAACCATATCCGGTTTTGCTCCGAAGAATGCCGGGTTCCAGAGAACGAGATCAGCAAATTTTCCTGGCTCCACAGATCCTACATACTTGGAAATACCGTGTGTGATTGCCGGGTTGATGGTATATTTGGAAACATATCGTTTTACACGGAAGTTGTCGTTTCCGTGACCTTCATCTTCTGGAAGCGGTCCTCTCTCGCCTTTCATCTTGCTTGCTGTCTGCCAGGTACGGGTGATGACCTCACCGATACGTCCCATTGCCTGGGAATCGGAGCTCATCATGCTGAACACACCCATATCGTGAAGGACATCCTCTGCTGCGATCGTTTCCGGACGGATACGGGAATCTGCAAAAGCGACATCTTCCGGGATCTTTTTGTCCAGATGGTGGCATACCATCAGCATGTCCAGATGCTCATCCAGAGTATTTACAGTGAATGGCATGGTCGGGTTTGTGGAAGAAGGAAGGATGTTCGGGGTTGCTGCTGCTTTGATGATGTCCGGTGCATGTCCGCCGCCGGCACCTTCTGTATGGTATGTATGGATGGTTCTTCCTCCGATGGCATTGATGGTATCTTCTACGCATCCGCCTTCGTTCAGGGTATCTGTATGGATGGCAACCTGTACATCATATTCATCTGCCACATTCAGACAATGGTCGATGACTGCCGGAGTTGCCCCCCAGTCCTCATGGATCTTGAGACCCATCGCACCTGCTTTGACCTGCTCGATCAGAGGTTTCTCATCGGAGCAGTTTCCTTTTCCGAGGAAACCTAAGTTCATCGGATATTCCTCTGCTGCCTTGAGCATCATTTCCATGTTCCATGGTCCTGGTGTACAGGTCGTTGCGTTTGTTCCGTCTGCCGGGCCAGTTCCGCCGCCGATCATGGTTGTCACGCCGGAGTACAGCGCACAGTCGATCTGCTGCGGGCAGATGAAGTGGATATGCGTATCAATACCGCCTGCTGTCACGATCATTCCCTCGCCTGCAAGAGCCTCGGTGGAAGCACCTACGGTCATGCCCGGTGTCACACCGTCCATCACGCTTGGGTTTCCTGCTTTACCGATTCTTTTGATCTTGCCATCCTTGATTCCGATATCGGCTTTGATGATTCCTGTGCTGTCTACGATCAGGGCGTTTGTGATAACAAGATCCAGATCACCGTCTGCGCTTGTTGTCTTAACGGACTGTCCCATACCATCACGGATCGTCTTGCCGCCGCCGAATTTAATTTCATCACCATAAGTGGTGTAGTCTTTTTCTACCTCAATGATCAGATCTGTATCTGCCAGACGTACTTTATCTCCAGTTGTCGGGCCGTACATCATTGCATATTTTTCACCGGAAATTTTTACACTCATGAATCTGTTTCCTCCTTTTTTCTGTCAGAATCTACTTACTCTTTTGGCATGAAGCCTTTGGTGCGGGCGTTATTAAGAGCTGCTTCTTTGTTGACTTCTGAAATCTGCGCGCAGGTCAGGTCGTTCAGACCGAAGACTCTCTTTGTTCCGCCTATCGCGGTAAGCTGGACTTCTTTTTCTTCACCTGGTTCAAAGCGGACAGAAGTTCCGGAAGGGATGTCCAGATGAAAACCATATGCTTTTTCTCTGTCGAATTTAAGGTAACGGTTTACCTCAAAAAAATGGAAATGTGAGCCAACCTGGATCGGACGGTCGCCGGTGTTTGCCACTTTGACTGTGACGGTAGGTTTGCCCTCGTTTAATGTAATCTCTCTGTCCAATGGAATGATTTCGCCAATTTTCATAGTTGTCCTCCTTTACTGAATCGGATTGTGTACTGTTACAAGTTTGGTTCCATCTGGAAATGTTGCCTCTACCTGTACTTCATGTACCATGTCTGCGACACCGTCCATAACGTCGTCTTTTGTCAGCATTTTGGTACCGAGCTGCATCAGTTCGACTACTTCTTTGCCGTCTCTTGCAAGTTCAAGAAGTTCTGAGCTGATATAGGCAACTGCTTCCACATAATTCAGTTTCACGCCTCGTTCCTTCCGCTCTTTTGCCAGATTTCCTGCCATATGGAGCATAAGCTTTTCCTGTTCCTTTGGATTTAAACGCATTACATTTCCTCCTTTATGGGTATTTAGAAAATAAAAAAAGCAAACGAAAAAGTCTCCTAGACTTCTTCGTCTGCTTAGTTCCTCTCGGAATATGCGGTATTATAGCATTGATTTTCGACAATTGTCAATACTATTTTTTATTGTTGGTCATACCACTTGCAGTTGTGATTATTACATATAGCCGTTGCAGGCTGATCATTTCTGATACATATCAGACTGGTCGCTGTCAAAGTAGTTGATCCTCATGGATGCTTTGACGTCATTCAGGGTCTCGGCTGCTTTGGCTTCCGCTACCCTGCTGCCTTCTCTGAGGATATCCATAACATCCGGGATGCGCTGCTCCCATTCTTTTCTTCTTGCACGGATCGGTGAAAGTTCTGCCTGCATAACGTTGTTCAGGAATTTCTTAACCTTGACATCGCCAAGACCGCCTCTGCGGTAGTGATCCTCGAGCTCTTCGAGGTTCTGGTATTCCGGCAGGAATTCCGGGAAATACTCATCCTTGCAGAATGCTTCCAGGTAGATGAATACCGGATTGCCCTCTACGCGGCCTGGGTCCTGTACACGGAGATGATTCGGGTCTGTGAACATGGACATGATCTTTTTCTTGACATCTGCTTCTTCGTCAGAGAGGTAGATGCAGTTGCCAAGGGACTTGCTCATTTTGGCCTTGCCATCGATACCTGGCAGACGTAAGCATGCCTTGTTGGACGGCAGAACGATCTTAGGATCGGTCAAAGTCTCACCGTATACGGTATTGAATTTGTGCACGATCTCCTTGCACTGCTCGATCATCGGCATCTGGTCCTCGCCAACCGGCACATGTGTTGCACGGAAAGCAGTGATATCTGCTGCCTGGCTGATCGGATAACAGAAAAATCCAACCGGGATGCTTGCTTCGAAGTTACGCATCTGGATCTCGGATTTAACGGTAGGGTTACGCTGCACACGTGCAACAGTAACAAGGTTCATATAATAAAATGTCAGTTCTGTCAGTTCCGGTACCATAGACTGGATAAAGATCGTGGACTTCGCCGGGTCGATACCGCATGCGAGGTAATCCAGTGCAACCTGGATGATGTTCTGACGTACTTTCTCCGGATGCTCGGCGTTGTCTGTCAGTGCCTGTGCATCTGCGATCATGATATAAACTTCATCGTAATCACCGGAATTCTGGAGTTTGACACGCTCCTTCAGTGATCCTACATAATGTCCTACATGAAGTCTTCCGGTAGGACGGTCACCTGTTAAAATAACCTGTTTCATTTATTCTTCTTCTCCTCAGGGCACTTCTTCGAATCCTGCGGTGCCTCTTTTTCTATAGTTTCTGCCTTTTCTTCCGGCTGTCCTGCTTCTTCCTTTTCTAATTCTCTCAGTACTTCCTCGCAGCCTTCCTCCGGCGCTCTCTCGTCAAACGGAACAAAGCTTGCATGATGTCCCACATATTTGTATGCCGGACGGATGATCTTGCTTGCGTTGAGGATCTCTTCAAGACGATGCGCGCTCCATCCCGGGATACGTGCGATCGCGAAAATCGGCGTAAACAGCTCTTTCGGGATTCCAAGCATAGTATATACGAAACCGCTGTAAAAGTCTACGTTTGCGCAGACATTTTTGAAAAGTCTTCTCTGTTCCATGACCAGTCTTCCGGCAAGGCGTTCTACGAGTTCGTAGAGGGCAAATTCCTTCATCATGCCCTTCTCCATTGCGAGGTCTTTGGCGAAGCGTTTCAAGATGACTTCACGTGGGTCAGAAAGGGTATAAACGGCGTGTCCCATACCGTAGATCAGACCGCTGTGGTCGAAGACTTCTTTGTTGAGGATCTTGCGGAGATAGCTTTCCACTTCTTTCTCATCGGTCCAGTCTTTGACGTTTGCCTTGATATCCTCGAACATGTTCTGGACTTTGAGGTTTGCACCACCATGACGAGGTCCCTTGAGGGAACCGATGGATGCTGCAACGGAAGAATAGGTGTCTGTTCCTGATGAGGTAACTACGTGT
The DNA here is from genome assembly GCF_003481595.1 of Blautia sp. OM07-19. NCBI lineage: Bacteria > Bacillati > Bacillota > Clostridia > Lachnospirales > Lachnospiraceae > Blautia > Blautia sp. OM07-19. The sequence continues at coordinate 166,607 of NZ_QULA01000001.1, read as the reverse complement.
GTGGTGAATGTAGAGTTGTTACCACCGCCGTGCTCTGCATGAAGGATCAGTGCGATGTCGAGAACCTTTGCTTCCAGTTCTGTGTATTTGCCGTCCGGACGGAGCATCAGAAGGATGTTTTCTGCGAGGGAAAGGTCCTTCTGTGGGTTGCGGATGAACAGGGTCTCATCTTTACGGAAATGTCTGTAGGAATGATAGGAATATACTGCGATCAGAGGCAGTTTCGCGATCATTTCGATACTCTGACGGAGAACGTTTTCTGCGGAGTTGTCCTCTGGTTTGGAGTCGTAGGTGTACAGAGTGAGGATGCATCTCTGCATTGCGTTCATGATATCGCCGTTGGAAGCTTTCATGACAACGTCACGGACAAAACGACCGGACAGGGTCTCGAAGTTTGCCATAATGTTTTTGAAAACTTCCATGTCCTTGTCGGATGGAAGTCTGCCGAACAGAAGGAGGTAAATGGTTTCCTCAAAACCGAATTTACGTCCTTTGAGGCCGTCTACGATATCGTTTACATTATATCCCTGATAGTACAGTCTGCCGTGTGCAGGGATCTTGCGCCCGTTGATCAGGTCGTAACCTGTAACATCGGAAATCTCGGTAAGTCCTGTCAGGACACCTTTACCTGCGGAGTCACGAAGACCTCTCTTTACATCGTATTCTACATAGAGATTTGGGTTGATCCGATGGCCATTCATCAGTTCTTCCCCAAGAAGCTCCATACTGTCTTTCAGAGTGCCCATCTCGTCAAGATTTAACATTTCATGATCTGCCATTTATTCTCTCTCCTTCATCTGTGTATTTCTTGTACTGGTATGATAATAAAAATTTTCTATTATTCAATGGTCTGTTATAATACATATTCGTGCTTTACCAGACTAAATTGTAATTTATTTTACACGAATGCACGCAAAAATACAATAGATAAATGGAGAAAACTTTCGTGGAGGAAAATTTTACAGTAAAAAATCATCCGTCAGTATGTGGGCCGCTATAAAATACTTCAATCCGCGGAATATATCTGGGTGTGATCATGTTGCAATACTGAAAAATCTCCTGCTGTACAGAATCCAGCGTATTTCGTGGAAGACCTTTGAGCGGGAGTATGGGAATCCCTTCTTCGGCCTGAATCCCTATGACAAGATAACCACCATTTACATTAGGAAAGTCATTCGCAAATGCACAGATCGTGTGGATAATATCGTTGGGGTTCCAGCATTCTTTAATCCTTCACCCCCGTATCTTCTCCTCCCACTCCTTCTCGCGGAAACCGGTCAGGACGAAGTCTTCGCCAATTACGAGGGGGCGTTTGACCAGCATGCCGTCGGTAGCGAGGAGTCTGAGCTGTTCGTCTTCGGTCATCTCTGGAAGCTTATCCTTGAGGTTCATCTGCTTGTAGAGCATGCCGCTGGTGTTGAAGAACTTCTTGAGCGGCAGTCCGCTTTTTCCGTACCATTCCTTTAATTCCTCGTAAGTAGGATTCTCATCCACGATCGCGCGTTCCTCAAAAAAGATTTTATGCTCCTCCAGCCATTTGAGGGCTTTCTGACAGGTGCTGCATTTTCGGTATACCAATACTAACATAATGATGTTCCTCCTCTTTATAGAGATATTAAGTCTCTTTTGTTCTATGATACCTTACCGCCACTGTACTGTCAACGAGCAGTTTTTGTAAGGTTTTGTCGAAAAACAGCTGATGTGAAATGGTTGTTTTTTGTAACTATTTTCTTCTGCCGGTCTGGTAATCTCGGTGAGAATCTGGTACAATATGTTGCAGTGAATTAACTTGTTTAGGAGGTCCCATCATGGGTTATAATAAACTTGAAAGAAATTTAATCGACATCATCAAAGAAGAGCAGGCGAAGCTTGGATTTTTTAGGGAGGATATCCGTCTGTACTATCCGCTTTCTTCTCTGAATCACTTCTTTGATGCTGCTGACACTGCTGATGAGATGCAGGCACGTCTTGAAGTGCTTCCTGCTTCTATTACAGACAAACTCGGAGACATTGAGGTTTCCCACAAGGGCGACCGCTTCTGTTTCCATATTCCACAGCAGGGCACTGTCTATGTGCATAATAACACTGCCGGAAATGAATTTATCAAGGAGCTTGTCAATCTGGTCGGCAGACATGGCTGTACCATGGATGAAATCCTGGATCTGTTCCATACTCATTCTGATAATGTCATTACAGAAGAAATGGACAACGGGGAATTCGACCGCCTGATCCGCTTTGGAGACAAACCAGACGACACTTATTACTATTGTTTCAAAGACGAAGGATGCCACATCATCTACCACCGCTTCCTTCCAGAAGACTACGCTGATTTCGATTTCTGATAAGGAGATTTTTTATGTGTACTGCTGCCACTTACAAAACCAGAGATTTTTATTTCGGAAGGACTCTCGATTATGAGTTTTCCTACGGCGACCAGATCACGATCGCGCCGCGGAATTACCCTTTTCATTTCCGTCATGCAGGAGTGATCGATACGCACTTTGCGATCATCGGCATGGCACATGTTGCTGAGAATTACCCGCTGTATTACGATGCCATCAACGAGAAAGGGCTCGGCATGGCAGGACTGAATTTCGTCGGAAACGCCGCCTATGCAGACGTAAAGCCAGGGCTTGACAACATTGCACAGTTTGAATTCATCCCGTGGATTCTCAGCCAGTGCGCTTCCGTCGCAGAAGTCCGCACACTTCTGGCCAGAATGAACCTGGTAAACACACCGTTCAGCAAACAGTTTCCACTGGCACAGCTCCACTGGATCATCTCCGACAAGGAGGAATCCATCACCGTGGAATCCATGTCCGACGGGCTTCATATCTACGACAATCCGGTGGGTGTCCTCACCAACAATCCACCATTTCCACAGCAGATGTTCCAGTTAAACAACTACATGCATCTGTCGCCGAAACAGCCTGCCAATACTTTTGCTGACGATCTGGCACTTTCCGCCTACAGCCGCGGCATGGGGGCACTCGGACTTCCGGGCGACCTTTCTTCTGCTTCCCGCTTTGTCCGAGTCGCCTTTACCAGAATGAACGCAAGATCCGGCGATTCCGAACTGGAAAGCGTCAGCCAGTTTTTCCATATCCTTGGCTCCGTTGACCAGCAGAGAGGCTGCTGTGAAGTTGCAGACGGCAAATATGAGCTCACACTCTACACATCCTGCTGCAATGCCACCAAGGGCATCTACTACTACACCACTTACGAAAATCATCAGATCACCGCAGTTGACATGAAACGGGAAAATCTGGACAGCCGGACACTTATCTGTTATCCTGTCATTCAGGGCGAAAAGATCCATTTTCAGAATTAATTGAACAGGAGGAACCATATGAATTTCGGAGGCTTATTTCAGTTAAAAAATTCCTGGGCTGCTTTTACCAGAAATCATCCCAAATTTCCTAAATTTCTTCAGACCGCAGGTGCTGCGATCACACCAGATACCATCATCGAGATCAAAGTGACCACACCGACCGGCAAAAAGATCGAAACCAATCTCAAAGTCAGACAGTCCGACATTGAACTTGTCAAAAACCTCGCCAACAGCGCGAAATAAAAAAAGTGAAAAGATATGGTCTACAGCCGTACCTTTTCACTTTTTTTATTTGCCACGCGAAACGCCCGTGGCGTCATATTATAACGTTCTTTAAATACCCGGTGAAAATAACTTCCATTCTCGTAGCCGACCGCCGCGATCACATCACTGATTGGCAGGTCCGTCTCACACATCAGCTCTGCCGCCTTGCTCAGACGCTTGCGCTGGAGCAGTTCTTTGAAGTTAAAACCGGTGTTTTTCCTGATCATCTTACTCAGTACATGCATCGGAAGATGAAGCTGTTCGCAGAGTTCTGTCAGGGTCGCCGTCCTGTACTGCTGCTCGATATAATCCAGTGTCGTCATGGAGATCATATTTTCATACTGGTTCGGAAGCCGCATTTCCGCATACTGCACCGATTCCAGAAGATATAGAAAGATAAGCCCCATCGTCGTCTGATTGATCCGATTCTGATCGCCCTTGCCTGTCACCAGTGAGTAGATCATATTTTCCAGAAGATTCTGGATCTGCAGCACTTCTGCCACCTTGAAATGAAGGTATTCGCCGCGCTCATCATCCTGCCGGAGCACATTTACCAGAAAATCCGCCAGCACATTGTTATTCCCCGCCATCGTATAAGCCACATCAAAAAACTCCGGAAGGATCATGAAATTGATCGCGATATCTTCTTCTCCCGCCGGCAGGATCTCATGCCTTGTAAACTGGTTCAGAAAAAGCAGTTCTCCCTGGCGGAGCACCACTTCCTTGCCGCCAATGATATTGGTAAGCTGTCCCTGACAGACATAAAGCACCTCGATAAAGTTATGGCGGTGCGACGGAAAATGCACGAACCGCGTATGTGTCCTGACCGCGATCAGCTTGCCCTCGCTGAGCATCTTGGCACTGTCCACGGTAAAATCCTTACCAGAGGTGTACAGATCCTTATCTACCTCCGCGACTCCGTCCAGGATCCGCTGTTCTTCCTCTGTGATTTTTCTTAAATGGTCCAATAAAGCCTGCTGCATATGGTATCTTCCTGCTTTCTGATCGTTACTTTTGCTGTTCCCTGCTTTTTTATATTCTAACACGTAACTTATGACGATTGCAATATCTCCCGGCTCCCGTACAACGCAGACAGGGCGAAGCCTTACGGTTCCGCCCTGTCCTTTAAGGATTTATCATATTCAGAAAAACTTTAGCTTCTCCAAACGCGCTGATTAGTACAGTTTAGCGTAGTCAGCTACGTTGTCTGGTGTAAACTGAAGTGGCTCACCAAGAACGATTTCTGTTCCTTCGTCATCAGCTGTTGTGATTGTGAATTCACCCATGTCGCCAGCTGTGAATGTTTCGTCAACTGCACCAGTGATGTCACCTTTTACAAGTGCCATTGTTGCATATGCGGAAAGTTTTCCAAGACCTTCCATATCCCACAGATAGAAGTATGGGCAGGAATGTGCATCGTCATCACCTGTGTACTCAACCATTTCGGACGGAAGTCCAAGACCTGTCAGTTTGCAGGAAGATTCGTTGTCCTGAAGGTATTTAGCTGCTGCAGCGATACCAACTGTTGTAGGTGCGCAGATAACTTTCAGATCTGGGTAGTTCTGAAGAAGAGCTGCTGTCTGGTCTGTAGATTTACCAGCACCGTTTTCACCCATAAGTGCGTGAACTTCGCCAGATTTTAACTGGAACTGTACATTGTTCAGTGCCTTAACGCCCGGGAAAATCTTCGTTATGCCTTTAAGTTCAAGAACATATTCAGACACGGCTCTTTCCTCCCTTTTCTTTAAATCTGTATTTATTGTAGCATTGGTTATTTTTTTAGGAAACGGGAAAATATTTTGAATCAGGGTAAAATATTTTCCACTTATCTGCATAAAACATCTTTCATTTTTTCTCGTAATCTTGTATAAAATATGCTAAACTGTTTTGTGGATCGTTTTCATATGGAAACAATCTTATCATAATAAACAATTTTCTTTTTTTACAAATACCAAGGAGAATATTATGAAACTACTGATTGTTGATGACGAAGAACTTACCCGTACCGGTGTGATCTCTTCGATTGACTGGGCTTCCCTTGGAATCAGCGAGGTGCTTCAGGCAGACGACGGTGTGCATGGTCTGGAAACTGCACAGCTTCACAGGCCGGAGATCATATTATGCGATGTCCGCATGCCGCGCATGGACGGAATCACTATGCTGGAAAATTCTTCCTGATACCGTCCCGATCTTTATGAGCGGATACTCTGACAAGGAATATCTCAAAGCTGCGATCAAGCTGAAAGCCGTCAATTACATCGAGAAGCCTTTCCGGCTCTCTGAGATCGAGGATGCCATCCGTGAGGCAAGGGATCTCTATATCCGAAAAGTCAATTCCCGCCATGGAGAGACGCTTCATTCCATGGAAACCGCATCACGGCTTGCCCTGCAGCTTACTCTTCCATATTCACAGGATAACTCTGTGATCCGTCAGCTTTCTGATGAACTGCAGTTTACAATGAATTCTTCTACTTTTTTTACTGCTTTTATTGTAAAGACCAAATTATTTCTGGAAGCTTCCACGCCATCCATGGCTGATCTGTTTCAAAAGTTCCAGGATTTTCTGAATCCTTACCATATTACCTGCGTCTATCTCGAAAAGAAGTTTCAATATATGGTGTATTTTCTTTTTTCACAGACTCCGCCTTCCCGCCAGATCCTGACTCATGCCGGAAGTTTTCTGATGGAACACTTTGCGGAATTCGGAAGATATTCCATGGCCCGCGGAGACACTGTCGAATATTGATCAGAATGCCGCATCCGCTCTGCTGGAAAAGCTTCTCCAAAGTTTTTCCAACAACTGCAAATTTCTTCAGAATCCGGTCAAAGATCTGTACTACAAGCTTTTTCTCTGTCTGGAGGATGCACGTCATCAGCAGAAAATTCCAGGTTCCGGCAATCCGGAAACTGTTGCGGAAACAATCGACAGATGTTTTACCTTCGGTGAACTTCACCAGACTCTTGTTGATAAAACAGAAGATTTTTTTAAGAAAGTTTCTGACTGTTCTCAGGAAAACCCTACTATTTTTCTGATCAGGGAATATATCAGCAAAAATTATATGAATGAAACTCTGTCTGTCAAAGATATCAGCAGTCACGTATTCCTGTCCACATCTTATGTATGTACTTTCTTTAAGAACAAAACTGGAACAATCGTCCTGACCGGATGGATCGAAGACACCTCCATTGTGCTTCTGATCTCAGATGACGGTGTCGGCATTCCTTCTGAGAAGCTTTCTGCTATTCTCTCCGGAAACGGGAACAGTACTTCCGGCGGCACTAACATTGCCGTTTATAACACGCATCGGCGACTTCAGATCCTCTATGGTCCTGATTATGGGCTGACCTATTCCAGCACTCCCGGAAGCGGTACGGAAGTGGAAATCCGGATTCCTGCGATCCGAAAGAGTGCCACAGAACATTCTAATTAATACTTTTTAAGAAAGGGATTTTTCTATGAAAACAGATGCTATGATTTTAATGTATAATTTCAAAGAAGATGAAAGAACACGGCAGATCCTACGTTATCTTAATATCGCAGGTATTTCCTGCAAAACAGTTTCTGTAACAGATTATCTGCATCCTCTTGGATATCTGTTCGGACTTCCTGGTTTTTCTCCTTCTCCACAGTTCAACCTGGGCGGGAATTTTACAGATGAGATGCTTGTCATGCATAATTTTTCGCAGGAACAACAGACAGATTTTCTGGGATTTTTCCACAGGAACGGGCTGGCTCCGGTGGATCTGAAAGCAGTGCTTACACCGGTTACGCAGCACTGGAGTTCGTTGAAGCTTCATGGAGAGTTGTCGAAGGAGCATACGTTGATGCACAAAAAATGATTTAAAAAAAGAGAGGCTGTACATCTGCACAGTCTCTCTCTTTTTTTGAATATGAATATGTGTTTCAAATATAGATGGTTTTTGTTATCTTGTTACGATATCAACCGGAATGTTGAAGATTTTTGCAACCTTCAGGATCGTGTCGATATGTCTTCCTGTAGCAGCTGCCATATGATGTGTCGGGCCTGCTTCGCTCCAGCGGTTTACAAACTCTCTTGCACCACAGGTGAAACGTGTTCTCATGTTGGTATCACCAAAGGAAAGGATCGGTCCTTCTTCGTTTACGCCTTCAGCAACAACGAATTTGAAGTGTCCGTCAGCATCCTGTGTGATCGCAAGATAGGTAACCGGACCTGTGTATGGATAGAACTGTGTCAGATATCCGCCGCCTGTTTTGCCGTGGAATACCGGTACGATCTTCATGGTAGGTTTCTTATCAGAGATATCAGCATCTCCGCTTCCGGAATGTCCGATGATGCAGATATCATCGTTGAAGTCGATGGAGTACATCTCAGAAAGCTGGCCTGTACCGGAAATGGTCTTGAGAATGCTCATTGCCATAGCAACCTTCATGTCACCTTCAACAGCGCATGCTGTACCCTGTTTGATCAACATGGAGAAGGCCGGGATCAGCATACTGTCAAGGACACCTGCCTTGCCCTGTGCAAATCCGTCATAATGGGAAGCAACCATGCTGAGATGTTCGTCTTTTACCCATTTCTCGAATGCAACAACGTATTTTGCCATATCCCATACTTTTTCGATTGTGCCGCCGTCCTCAATATCAAAAGTATCAAGAATATCCTGTGCTTTTGCACGGATTGCTTCTTCATCTGTGATATCATCAGCGATCGCCCACATTTTTTCCCAGTCAAACTGTTTGGTGTACAGGAACATTCTGTTGTACAGGTTTGTCTCATCGATGTAAAGGTCCATCATACCCGGATAAGGTCTTCCGATCTGAGCGATATTGGTATCGCGGAATCTTCTTCTTACCTGTGCAGCCTTGCACCAGTCTTCGATCTCTGCCTGAACAGCCGGATCTCCACCCTCAACTACACCTGTAATAACAGCATGTCTCTTGCCTGCTCTTTCCAGATCGGCAACTGCTTCACCTACAGCACCGCAGGCATATCCTTCACCAAGCCATGCAGCGATATCTGTGTGATCATAATCCAGTGCTTTGAGCTTCTGAACGTTCACAAGAACAACCGGAACATCAAGATCACGGATTGCAGGGAGCATATTGTAGGATGTCGCATAAGTCAGCATCTGAAGAAATACGATATCAACGTCTGCAGCACGGAATTTATCTCCGGCTTCCATAGACTGCTCTTTTGTTGTTACCATTCCTCCATCGATGATCTCTACTGTATCAGGGATTGTTTTTTTGAATGCCTCATACTGAGCTTCAAACTCAGGTACCAGTGACGGGAACTGAGGCAGGTATGCTCCTAAAGCAATAGAAAATACGCCGACTCTTGCTTTTGTGTTTACTAACATAATAAAACCTCCAATTTATTTTATTAATGTATATACTCACCTTATTCCAGGTGCATATAGCTCAATAACAGGATGATTGGGTAAAAAGTCTCCAGCTATAATCTCTCAGGCTTTGAAAATCTTGATTCCGAAAGACTCATGAATGGTTGTACGAGCCTCTTCAACAGATTTAAATTCGCCTTCCTTGATCATCTGTGCAGTGATATTTCCGATCGCAGTTGCTTCTCCAGGACCTGCATGAACTTCTTTACCTGTTGCCTTTGCTGTAAGTTCATTCAGATATCCCGCATTGGAACCACCACCAACTACATGGATACGGCTGTAAGTTCTTCCTGTAAGTTCTTCCAGTTCTTTTGCTGCTTTTGCATAGCACTCAGCAAGACTGGTGTAAATAACAGTTGCAATCTCACCCATTGTCTCCGGAACCTGCTGTCCTGTTCTGCGGCAGTAGTCCTTTACTTCTTCTGTCATATTTTCCGGAGAAAGGAAACACTCGTCATTTGCATCTACTCTGGATGGAAAATCCTTTGCTTCTTCTGCCATAGCACAGATCTCTGCAAAACTGTACTTGTCATTTACTTCATGACGAACAGACTGGATCATCCACAGACCCATGATGTTCTTGATATAACGGAAGCGTCCCGCATATCCACCCTCGTTTGTGAAGTTCAGTTCGCAGCTCTTTGGTGAACAGTCCGGAGTTTTTCTTTCGATTCCCATCAGGGACCATGTTCCGGAACTGATATAGATAAAATCATCATCGTTTGCCGGTACTGCAAGGACTGCGGATCCTGTATCATGTGTTGCCGGTGCGACAACTTCTACGTCAAAGCCGACTTCTTTCTGAAGTTCTTCTGTCAGATGTCCTACACTTGTGCCAGGCATGATCAGTTTCTGGAAAATTCTTCTCGGATATCCCAGTTTGTCGATGATCTCATAATCCCAGTCTTTTGTCTGTGCATTTACCATCTGGCCTGTTGTAGCCTCTGTGTACTCACAGGTCTTCTGTCCTGTCAGAAGGAAGTGGAAGTAATCCGGTACATGAAGAAGAGTTTCTGCCTGCTCCAGATATTCCGGATGTTTTGTCTTAACTGCCATCAGCTGGTATATCGTATTGTAAATAGCTTTCTGGATACCTGTTCTTGCATACAGTTCTTCAACCGGAATTAACTTGTAAACTTCCTCATCCATTCCCTCTGTACGATGGTCACGGTATCCAACTGTGTTACCAAGTACCTTGTCATCTTTATCAAGAAGAACGAAGTCAACACCCCAGGTATCAACGCCCATGCTTACCGGAATCTTGCCAATCTCTTTACATTTCTTGAGACCTGCAACGATTTCTTTGAAAATACGGTCAAATTCCCAGCAGAGTTCTCCATCCTTCTTGACCATACCATTCTCAAAACGATGAATCTCCTCTAGCTCCATTCTGCCATTCTCCATGTGTCCAAGGATCAGACGTCCACTGGATGCTCCCATGTCTACTGCTGCGTAATACTTAGTCATTGTAAAAACCTCCTAAATGTTTTTCTTTTATACAGCAAATTTCTTTGTGCAAACTGCTGTATATCCCTTCTCGTTTTCTTCTTAATAATAACATAATACAACAAGGTTCTTCAAGCGTGAAGAACCTTGTTTGTTTAAAAAAGTGTCTTTATTTGCAATTGTTATTTTACAATCTGCCCGTAATAAGCGTTTGCGCCGTGTTTTCTGTAATAATGTTTATCCTGAAGTTCCTGTGGTGCCGGTTTTACCTGCGGATTGATAAGTTCACAGCGAGATGCCATTTTGGCAACTTCCTCAAGTACAACTGCATTATGTACTGCCTCATGAGCATCTTTGCCCCAGGTGAATGGTCCGTGGTTTTTGCAGAGTACTGCAGGAACTGCCTCGTAATCTTTGTCCTTAAAGTAATCAGCGATCAGCACTCCTGTATTTTTCTCATATGCCTCGTCGATTTCTTCTTTTGTGAGGTTTCGCACACAAGGTACTTCTCCATAGATGTAGTCTGCATGTGTGGTTCCATAGCATGGAATGCCTCTTCCTGCCTGTGCCCAGCTTGTTGCCCAGGAAGAATGTGTATGTACGATTCCACCGATGTTCGGAAATGCATTGTACAGTACAACATGTGTTGCGGTGTCAGAGGACGGATTGTATTCGCCTTCTACTTTGTTTCCCTGAAGGTCAACAACAACCATATCTTCTGGTTTGAGCTTATCGTAATCCACACCGCTTGGTTTAATTACAAAAAGTCCTTTCTCACGGTCGATGCCACTGACATTTCCCCAGGTGAATGTCACCAGCCCATATTTCGGCAGGTCCATATTTGCTTTGTAAACTTCTTCTTTTAATTTTTCTAACATGGTTTTTTCCTCCTGAATTTTATTTCTGAGCATCCAGTATCGGACACATCATTTTTACTGCATCATTAAGATCTTTTTTCCATTCCGGATTTCCTGTGTACCAGAATTCCGTCACAAATCTGCGTACTCCCAGATCCCAGGCCTTCTTTATTGCCGCCTCAAAATCCACATGTCCGGTTCCATACGGAATTTCTCTGAATTTTCCAGGGACAGTTTCCTTAAGATGAAGAGAAGTCAGATTTCCTCTGCCCAGTTCCATATCCTCCAGTACATCTGACTTGTAAAGAACCGCTGCATTGGTGAGATTTCCAATATCCGGATAGACTTTAAGATAATTGGAGCCACACAGTGTTACATATTTCATGGCTTTCTCAACCGTATTCATAAATTCATTTTCCATCGTCTCAAGTCCGATGAGCACGCCGGTCTTTTCTGCCAGTCTTGCAGCCTTTCTCAGATTTTCAAGAAATCTGTGTTTTGTCTCCAGTGTTGATTCCTCATAATAGACATCATATCCCGGGATCATCACAACACGGATTCCAAGATCATCTGCCAGCTGAAGTGATTTTTCCAGGATCGCCATTCCTCTTGCACAGCATGCTTCGTCACTGCTTCCGATCGCATATTTGGTAAGTGCACTGACACACATTGTCCGGATCGGAATTCCGGTCTCATACATGGTTTTTACAAGTTCCAGGCGTGATTCTCTGTCCATATCCAGCCGGGCGATTTTTTCTTCTGTTGCATCAATACTGATTTCAACATAATCATAGCCTGCTGCCTTTGCCGCCTCCAGTCGTTCTTTCCATGTCAGCGTACCCGGCATTGCCTTTTCATACAGTCCAAGCTCATATGCCTTACTCATTCTGTGGTTTCTCCTTTTCCTAGTTTCTGAAATACTTCCACGCACCATTCAGTCCGTCGATCACCGCACGGTATGCCGCATATTTTTCTTTGTAGATATCTGCATATTCCGGTCTTGGCTGTATTGTCTTGGTGATCTTCACTGTACGTCTCATTGCATCCTGATAATCTTTGTAAATTCCCGCTGCAATGCCGGCTGCCATCGCTGCACCCTGTGCACCGAGTTCCTTATCCTCGATCACATCGATCGGAAGCTGAAGCGCGTCTGCAAAAATCTGTACCCATACATCTGAATTTGCAGCGCCTCCGGAAAGTCGTACACTCTTCGGACGTTCACGGTTTCTCAGCAGTTTGTTGACATGGGTCACATGGGAGAAAACAATTCCCTCATAAACTGCACGAAGCATATGTTTCTTATTATGGTAAGCAGTCAGGCCTACAAAGGTTCCCTTTGCCAGTGGATCTTCGTTGGAGCCGTTCAGGAATGGAAGGAAGATGATATTGTTGTCCTGCGGCTCGATAGAAGCTACCCACTCATTGGTGATATCGTATACGGAGCCTCCGTTTTCTTTCGCTTCTGCTTTTTCATAACTCATAAGATTGCGGATGAACCACTCCATATTTCCGGCAGATGTCGGGCTGCTCTCCTCGATCAGATAATATCCCGGCATACAGAACAGAGAATTCAGTGCAACTGTGCCGTTTGTCACAGGTTCTTTCGAAATATACTCGTTGATACTCCAGGTTCCGGCCACCATACACATCTGTTCTTCATCAGAAAGTCCGGATGCGATTCCGCATGCGTTGATATCAAACATACCTGCAGCTACCGGGATTCCCTCCGGAAGACCGGTCTTCTCACCCGCTTCCTTTGTCACATGTCCACAGATATCGGCAGCGTTGCGAAGCGGTGGAAGCTTGTCGTAGCATTCTTCCAGACCAAAAAGCTTCATCAGTTCACGGTCATGTTCGTGTGTGATCATATTGACAAGATTTGATCCGGAACAGTCTGTGTATTCACTGTATGCCTCTCCTGTCAGCATGTAACGGATATAATCTTTTACTGCAAAGATATACTGTGTTCTCTCAATGACTTCCGGCATATTTTCTTTGAACCACGCCAGGATGCTTACCGGCTGTACTGCCAGAATATCCTGCAGGGTTTTTTCATAAACTTTTTTGTCGGTGCCATCCTCATGCCATCTTTTGACCTGTGCCCAGGCTCTTGTATCCGTAGAAATGATTCCGTTATAGGAAGGCTTTCCATCATAGCCTACCATGTACAGACCTTTTCCATGTCCTGAGAAAGAAACCCCTGCAATGTCCTTTGGATCGATATTGCTCTTCTCGATCGCATTGCGTACAGCCTGTGCATTTACCTCCCAGAGTTCATCCATATCCCTTTCTGTATAACCTGGCTTCGGAGTGATCGTCACAGTCGGTACACTGGCCACAGAAATCTGCTTTCCGTCTTCATCAAAGAGCGCTGCCTTTGAAAAAGTACCCCCATTGTCAATCCCCATTAAGTATTTCATGCCATACCTCCTCTTTTTATATATGATTTTTTATTTTAATTCTTCCAGAAGTCTGTCCAGCTTCTCTGTCATTGTCTTTACATACAGTTTATTTGTATGTGCTGCCTTTGTGCCATCCTCATAGATGACCGTGTAGAAATTCTGGTCTTCTTCATAATATGTAATTTCTTTCTTTGAACCATCCGTCAGTGTATATACAAGCTTCAAAGCCTCATCCCCGTTTTCTTCCGGTACACTCTCCAGACGTTCCTGGGCGGTCACACTGACACATGCATAGTAGAAATCTGTAAATAATTTTTCATCCACTTCCTGCTCATCCACAAGCCATTTTACTGACTCCAGACCACCCTTTGTCGTCTGTGTTTCTTTTCTGAGCACATGCGTTGCACCATCTCTTGTAACTTCAAGTTTATCAAGATCCCCAATCGAAACAAAGCTGTATGTCAGACTCCAGTAAGAAGCCGCACTGGATTTCAGAAGGTCTGTCAGATACTCTCCACGAATCGTATGAATCTCCGGAAGTTCATTCAGCCTTGCATAATAGTTGCCGTTTTCATCCTCATCGCCTACGGAGAGTTCAAACTCTTTTGCTTCTTCTCCGTCTTTGTATTTTACGGTGAGTACCATCTGCGGATCGTCCAATCCATATTTTACATAATCGGAACAATTGTATTCAAGATCCTGATACCAGATAATATTGGACACATTATCCTGGACCATGCCGACCAGATTCAGGTTTGCAAGCTGGCTTTCTCCCTCTTCATCCTCCACCGTACACTGGTCATCCCCTGTCATGATAAGGACATAAGAATCTTCTTCCTTGTCCACATCAAACTCTGTCATCGTTTCCGGTTTTACCTTCGGGAAGTCCGTATAGGCTGCAAAATCCTGCAGCTTACCTGCGAAATCCGAGTCAAAGGCAGTTTTTGTCATATAAACCTTATCTGATTTTTCTTCTGTCTGGAAGTACAGTTCATGCGTGGACGTATTCTTATCTCCGATATACAAATCCTTCTCTGTTCCGTCAGAAAGTGATATCTGAATCGTATTTGCCGGTTCTTCCAGTCCGAACTGCGCCAGATCCCCCCTTGCGTCCAGCTCTCTGGTACAGCTCACAGAAGAAATATCTGCAAGCAGCTTCTGGATCTTATTTTCATTCATCTGAAATACAGAGTCATCCGGACAGATCCAGGTGTCATTCTTTTTTTCAAAGGTCAGTATCCCGTCGTCACCGCTGAAAGAAATACTGCTCACTTCATCCGTGTCTGTCTCAAACACAACAGATGCCGCAGCCTCTTCCTGCTCTTTCTGGCTCTCTGCCTCTTTTTGTTTATCTGAGTAACGCAGAAGAAACAGATAGGCCAGTCCTGCAAGGATGACCAGGATCAGTGCAATGACCAGTTTTTTTATTTTTTTTCCATCCATCAGCGTTTTCTCCTTGATGCCCAGACTGCCAGTCCTGCAATAATAAACAGAAGTGGAAGTGTAAATACACAGATCGCTGTCCATATATTTGCTGCCCGGTCTGTCAGTGTCAGATATTTGACCTGAAGGCTCTTGGTCTGTACTGCCGCTGAAGTTTTTTCTCCATTGCAAAGGTAATTTACAGTTCCGCCGAGAAGCTGTGCATTGCTTCCGGATACAGCCTGATTATAATTGGATTCCAGCAAATATCCTGTACTGTAATAGACGATCTCCGTATCAGCCTCATCATCGTTGTTCGTATCTTCCTGGATCAGCATACCGATCGTAAACGGACCGCTCTTATCTCCCTTTTCCTTCTCAGAGGTTGTCATGTTTTCCACATCTTCTTTGCTGTAGGATGCATCAGAAGTCGTCAGAAGCGGCTGATAGGTGATGGAATCTCTGTGTGAATCCGAAGTAAGGATTCCCTGGCTCATCGGTGCCAGAACAGAACCATTGCCATATACATTTTCGGTAATTGCCGAATAACTGATATCCGGAACCAAACAATACTGATAAGAC
This sequence comes from Blautia sp. OM07-19, assembly GCF_003481595.1. NCBI lineage: Bacteria > Bacillati > Bacillota > Clostridia > Lachnospirales > Lachnospiraceae > Blautia > Blautia sp. OM07-19. The sequence goes on along the minus strand of NZ_QULA01000001.1, from coordinate 150,918 downwards.
ATATATTTATCAGAGTCGCCTTCCAGGATGATTCCTTTTTCTCTTTCAACTCCATAATTTGCGAGGATGGAGTCAAAATTCGGCATATCCTCTACGGTATAATTTGAGAAGATGATCGCTTTACCTCCGTCTTCCAGATAGTCAATGATCTTCTGTGCTTCTTCCTCAGAATAATCTACTGTCGGCGTATTGATAAGAATTGCATCTGCATCCTCCGGAACCTTATCTGTAGTCATCAGATTCAGCGTCAGTGGATTTACATTATCCTTGGAAATCACATCTCCAAATGCACTTCCAAGTGCTGTCTCTCCATTTCCGCTTAAGATATACAGATTCGGGATGTCTTTGGCTGTCACATAATCTACAGCACTTGTTATCATTCCCTCGCCGTCAAATCCGGTCTTTACATAACTGTAAGTATTATAGTTCATGCTCTCCACATACATGGAATCCGCATTCACTACTTTACTCACATCACCGCTGACTGCGATCACACTGTTATTTGCAACATCTTCCTGGGTATATTTGGAAGTAAATCCCGGATACAGAGCCGGATCGATCTGCTCTACTTTAATGTGGGAGGATGCAGACTCATAACGGTCCAGAAGCTTCTGGATCGTGTCGTCTTCTTTTCCGCCTTCACAGATATAATAAAGCTCCACATCCTGATCCAGGTTTTTGAGTATTCCTGTCGTAATATCGGTCAGGGTATACAGTTTTTCGTTGCTGAAATCAAACTGGGTTACTTTGACCGGAAGATGATTCACGATCAGATTCACTATGATCAGTCCTGCCAGAAGCAGTACGGTAAGCAAAATACTGTAAGAACCGTTTATCAGAATTTTGCTGTTCTGTTTGTTGTCTTTATTCTTCATGTCCCTACCTCCTAGTTCCAGCGTCTTTTTGCAATCGTCTGAACTGTCAGGAACAAAAAGAAAACAATAACAGATACATAGTACACGATCGCGGATATATCCAGAATGCCGTCAAAGAAATTTGTCAGCCTTCCATTCATATAAAATACAGACAGAACCTTGCGGAAGCTTCCTTCCAGAAGAGATGCCTTTGCAAAATAAACCACCTGGAGTGCCACCTCAAGAAGCACGCCTGCTCCGATCACAACCTTGAGATTTCCGATCATATTATAGACCAGGGCCATCACAAGAACAATCACTACAGTAAATGCACTCACAGATGCGATTGCAGTATTAGGAACCATTTTGCCGATCGTGTTCATCAGATAGCAGACCAACAGAGTTCCGAATGTCATAACCGCTGAAATCACCGGATTTTCTGTGACTGATGAGAAAAATACTCCGATTGCAATATTGGCACAGCCGAGGAGATAGAATCCAAGGATTGAAAAATATGCTGCCGGAAGGTTTACTGTTCCAAACATAGTAAGAATCAGCGGATAAATGCAGATGATCAGCATCGGAATGGTGAACAGAACTACAACTGCCAGATATTTACCGATCACAATGTCTTTTACTGTCATTGGCAATGTAAGTAATAACTGGTCTGTTTTCTGTTTTTTCTCCTCTGCCAGAACACGCATTGTCAGGATTGGAACAAATACCAGAAAAATAAACTGAACATTCTGGAGTACCAGTTCAAATCTTGGCGAAGCAAGATTCAGATTCTGATATGCAAAATATAGGCTTACGACTGCCAGCATAAATGCAACAAACACATATCCGATCATTGAGATCCGATAACTTCTTAATTCTTTTCTACATACAGCGATCATGCTCTTCCCTCCTCAGTAATTTCAAGAAAGATGTCTTCCAGCGACATTCCTGCCCTGCTGATCTCAAGAAGCGGGATTCCTGCCTCTGCAAAACGGAAGAATAACTGTTTTCTGTAATCCGCCTGATCCTGTACTTTCAGCTGGAACCTGTATGTCTCAGCTTCTTCTGCTTCTTTCATATCAGCGATACTGAGTGCCGGGAATTCACGCAGGATATTCTGGATCTTCTCCAGTTCTCCCTGTGCACTCAGACACAGGATATCCTGTCCCTTAAACAGTTTTTCCAGATTTTCTGTACTGTCACTCACTACCAGATGTCCCTTGTTGATAATAACCACATGGTCACACACTGCCCCAATCTCAGAAAGAATATGCGAGCTTATCAAAACGGTGTGATCTTCTCCCAGCTGCTTTATCAGTGTGCGGATCTCTATGATCTGCTTCGGATCCAGTCCGACGGTAGGCTCATCAAGAATAATGATATCCGGATTTCCAATCAGTGTCTGTGCAATTCCGACTCTCTGCTTATATCCTTTGGAAAGATTTTTGATCAGCCGATCCTTCATATTGGTGATCATCACTTTTTCCATGACATCTCCTATCATGGACTTTCGTTCTGATTTCGGCACGCCCTTGAGATCTGCCACTGTGAACAGATACTCCCAGACTGTCATGTCCATATACAACGGGGGAATTTCCGGAAGATATCCAATATGCTTCTTGGCCTCTTCTGCCTCTTTAAAAATATCATGTCCTTCAATAATGACTTCCCCTGATGTCGCGGCAATGTAGCCGGTCATTATATTCATTGTAGTTGATTTTCCGGCACCATTTGGTCCTAACAGCCCATAAATTTTTCCTTTTTCAAGTGAAAAACTGATGTCCTGTACGGCAAAATGATCTCCGTATTTCTTTGTAAGATTTCTAACTTCAATCAAGATATTCCCTCCTGTTGATCAAACTCTTCCCCAATTATAATACATTATCAGAAAATATGCCACTGTCGTCCCTGATATGTATGAAAGAAAAGGCGTCCGCCCGCGGGCGAACGCCTTTGTTATCGCATTTCTAATTTATTTAAACAGAACTGCAATACAGATTAAAGTTTGTCAACCCACTCTGCCATGTTGTCTTTGTAGAATACATAAGGCTGACCTGTGAGAACGCCTGTGCCACCATCGCCATTGTCTTCAGCGGTGAATGTCTCAGCTTCATATTCGCCCCAAGCTTCCATATCAACAGTTGATCCTGCGGATCCGTCAAATCCATCGTTCTGAACTGCCATCTGGATAGCTGCTGTAGAAGCTCCAAGATGAGATACATCCCACAGCATCATGTATGGGCAAACAAATGAGAACTCATCATCATCTGCTGTAGCCGGCATATAGTTCTTCATTTCTGAAGGAAGTCCAAGACCTGTCAGTTTGATATCAGATTTAGCCTGTGTAAGAACTTCACCTGCTGCTGCGATACCAACTGTTGTTGGGGAGATGATTGCATCTACATTGTTTTCAGCCAGGAATGCCTGAGCCTGTGTAGTAGATTTTGTTGCTTCGTCATCACCATATTTCTTGTTGAGTTCCGGGCTCACTTTGCCTTTGTAGATGTCTTTCTGAAGTTCCTTCTCCATAACTGCGATCCAGCCATTCTGTACAGGTGTATCGATACCAGCGGAAAGAACACCAAGTCTGATCTCGTCTCCGTCGTAATCAGCGAGAGCTGCCTCTACAGTTTTTTCCATTGTTACGTCTTCCGGATCATAAGCTACGCCAAGAACCTGAAGAACTGCTGCGCGAACCTGCATAGCTCCGATATCTTCTGTGGATGCCTGATTGTTGTGAGTTACACGATAATCAGCAGATGCAGAAGAGTCAACGGATACGATCGGAACACCCTTTTCCTGAGCTTTTGCAAATACTTCATCAAATCCTGTATCACCATTTGTAGAAATGGAGATGGATTTGCATCCCTGAGTAATTGCTTCGTCAATGAGCTGTACCTGAGCTGCTACAGTTGTCTCAGCCGGTGATTTCTCTGTGCAGTTTTCCCCAACCTGCTCCATATAAGATGAGAAACCTTCATACATGATAACACCAAATGCGTTACCTACGGATTTGAACATAAATACGTGAGAACCAGATACATCTGATGTGTTACCAGCTGCTGAAACTGCTGCCGGAGCTGCCAAGGCCATTGTTGTTGCAAGGCCCATAGCCATTGCCTTTTTGAGATTTTTCTTCATGAAACACTTCCTCCTTTTTTTATATATATAAACATCTTTGTGTTTATATTTCGTAGTTCAGACAGGTAAGATTATTTGAAACGCTCTTTTGCTTTCTTTGCGTTTTCCTGCTGTTCTGCCCACCACTGAGCAGATTTCTCTTTACATTCTTTCTGAGCTGCTTCGATCTTCTTATTGAGTTTCTCGATCTGAGCTGCCTTGTCAGATGCATTGCCTTTTTCAAGTTCTTTGATCTGTTTCTTCATATCTTTAACAGCAGCTGCTGTTCTGTCATTGATTGCTTCAATGTTCTTATTGTTATGATAGAACAGTCTCAGTTTGATATCTTTGATCATCTGTTTGTTGATCGTGGAGATCAGGATCGTTACGATAAGGATAACACCGATAACGATTTTCTTTGTGTTCGGGTCGATACCCATAAGTCCCAGTGCATATGTAAGGAAAGCCATGATAAAGGTTGCAATGATAGGTCCCCACATTTTACCTTTACCACCATTGGTAGAAACACCACCTAATACCGCACAGGCGATCGCAGTCATTTCATATCCTGTACCCATGGAAGAGGAAAGACCTCCACCCATACGTCCGATAAAGAAGATAGAACCGATACCTGCCATGAATCCCATGAGGATAAATACCTGCATTTTGACTTTCTTAACACTGATACCTGAATAATTTGCACATGTCGGGTTGTTACCAACAATGTAAACTTTACGTCCAAATGGTGACTTGTGAAGAACAAAGATGAAGATAGCACCCATGATAAGGAAAAGCACCATACTCAGCGGAATGATTCCACCAATGTTCATCCATCCGATCTTGTTGTACCACTTCGGGAAATTCTTCAGAGAATTCTCACCCAGAACGATTTCCACAATACCTCTGAATAACATGGATGTAGAAATTGTAGTGATAACCGCCGGCATTTCAAGGAAAGCAACACAGAATCCATTGAATGCTCCACAGAGCATACAAACAATGATTCCGACGATAACACAGATGAGTGACGGAAGTCCTTTATCCATCAGAAGTCCTGTTACCATTCCACCCAGGATCATCTGTGCTGCTACTGATACGTCAATGTCACCCAGCAGAAGGATGAATACCATACCAAGTACAAGCGGAGAAACATCCAGACCTGCATTGATCATTGACTGAACTGTACCGTGGGTAAAATAAAGATCCGGTTTTATAACCGCCAACAGTACATTAATTAAAACCATGATATATACAAGAATCATTTCCCATTTGACAAGGAATTTCTTTAATACAAATCCTTCCTTGACACTGAGGTCTCTGTCGTAATTACTTCCTGGCATTAGATCAACGCACTCCTTTCTTTGAGAGCCTGTCTCTTAGCAGACTGCTCGGTAAAGTAGTTAATTGCAACGGCAACAATGATAATTCCGCCCTGGAGTGATTTCTGCCATACACTCATACCAGGAATCATACTAATGAAATATGTGATCACAGACATGATAAGTGCACCGATTGCCACACCATCCATACGTCCTTTACCACCGGTGATAGATACTCCACCGAGAACGCAGATTGCGATCGCAGTCATTTCAAAACCGTCTGCCATTCCATAATAACCAATTGCATAGTTTGCAGTATAAAGCATACCTGCCAGACCTGTCACTGCACCACAGATCACGAAAGAATAAAATGTTACCTTTGGTTCTTTGATACCTGCAACTGCTGCAGATTCACGAGATGTACCGATTGCATAGATTCTTCTTCCTGCGGAAGTATATCCAAGGAACAGTCCTGCTACAACCAGCAGAATGATCGTGATCCAGAGGATGATCGGCAGTCCTAAGAACTGTCCGATTGCAAACGTACGATATCCGTTCAGTTCTTCGTACTGTGCAGCGAACCACCACTGTCCGCCGGAAACTACAAACGCAAGACCACGGAAGATGTACATCGTACCCAGGGTACAGATCATCGGAACCATGTGAAGGTATCCAACCAGGAAACCATTCAGTGCACCACAGAGTGCGCCGAGAACAATTGCAAATAATACCCATACGATTCCAGGGATTCCCGGATGGCTGCATGCAAGAGTGGTACAGGAAATACCAACAAATGCAAGCTGGGAAGCGATGGAAATATCAATACCGCCTGTAAGAATAACCATCATCTCAGCAATCGCAAGGAGTGCATAGATTGTATTGTTCTGAAGCATACTTACCAGAGATGTGGAAGTAAACATACCCGGTGTAAGGAAACGGGCGATCACCAGCAAAATGATCAGAACTGCGATCAATCCGGTATTTCTGGATTTTAATAAATTTTTCATTATTTATGCCCCTCTCTTTCTTTCAGAGATGCTTCAAGCAGCATTTCCTGGGTTACAGTTTCCATATCGCCAAACTCACCTGTCACACGACCGCTCTTCATTACAACGACTCTGTCTGCAACACCAAGAACCTCCGGCATTTCAGAAGAAACCATAATGATTCCGTATCCTTTGCATGCCAGACTGTTCATAATCTCATAAATAGAATATTTTGCACCAACGTCGATACCCTTTGTAGGCTCGTCCATGATCAGAACCTTCTGATCGGAACTCAGCATCTTGGCAACAACGACTTTCTGCTGATTACCACCTGACAGAGATGACGGCGGTGCTGTAATATCGTTTGCTTTCAATTGGATCTTCTTGCACAGGGCAATCGCATTTTCCATTTCTTTATCTACATCCATCTGTCCGCCCTTTACAAACTGCTTCATGGAAGCGGAAGATACGTTCTGATAAATAGGAAGTTCATTTACAAGACCCTGGGTCTGTCTGTTCTCCGGAAGAAGTCCGATTCCAAGATTAAGAGCATCGATCGGACTCTTGATATCTACTTTCTTTCCTTCCAGACGGATCTCACCGCTGTCCGGATGCATGATACCATAAATTGTCTGACATACCTCAGTACGTCCTGCTCCTACCAGACCTGTCAGTGCAAGGATCTCACCTTTACGTACATTGAAGGAAATATTCTTGAAATATCCTTCTTTGCTGATATTATCAACCTCAAGTACCACATCACCGATCTTGGCTGTTTTCTCAGGATACATGGAATTCAGTTCACGACCAACCATTGCCTTTACAAGATCTGCATTTGTGATCTTGTCAACATCCCAGGAACCAACATATGTAGAATCACGGAATACGGTAACACGGGTAGCCAGCTCATACATATCTTCAAATCTGTGAGTAATGAAGATAATGGAAACTCCCTTGTCTCTCAGATCTTTCGCAATGCGATATAACTGAAGACATTCATTTCTTGTAAGCGAAGCTGTCGGCTCATCCATGATCAGGATTCTTGCATCACAGGAAAGTGCTTTTGCGATCTCAACCAGCTGCTGCTCTGCAACAGATAAGTTGCCCATCGGTTTGTTTACATCGATCTCTGCACTTAAAGGCTGAATCAGTTCTTTCGCACGCTGTCTCATTGTCTTCCAGTCATAGAAGCCAAATTTATTCTTAATTTCCCGTCCCATAAAAATATTCTCTGTAACAGTCAGATCAGGGAACGCCGTTACATGCTGATAAATAGCAGCAATTCCAAGTTTCGCTGAGTCTGTAGTGTTTCTTAATGTTACCTGCTCACCATCCAGCAGCATGATTCCGCTGTCCGGCTGATGTACACCGGTAATGACCTTAATAAAAGTTGATTTACCAGCTCCGTTTTCTCCCATCAGAGCATGAATCTCGCCTCTTTTTAACTGAAAGTGAACTCCATTCAGAGCTTTAACTCCACCAAATGTTTTTACTACATCTTTCAGTTCCAAGATATACTCACTCATTTTGTGTCTTACTCCTCCCTTTCCTTCGTTGTGATTGAACTGCGTTGCGTTCTTTATGTATCTGATTTTATACAAATCATAGAGTTTTTCAATATATAAAATTGCTTTACGGGTATCAAAAATTGCGTTTTTGGCACTTTTTTATATTTTACAACAAAAAAGCATCTTATCTTTTAACAATCTTCACATCAGTTTCATCTACCTGTCAGTTTTTGTTTATCTATATTGCCAATGACAGTTTTTACATAAATTTTCTCCTTTATTTTGGTTCTTTGTACACTTTTTTTTCTTCTATATTATTGGTATAATAAAAAGCATTACCAGTTACGGTTCCCTTGTGCGCAGTAACTGACTATCATTTCTTGCGGAGGTTTTTATGCGACTGCCAAAACATCTTATGCCCACCGACTATTTTTCGGTCATACCCAAAACAGATGTCCAGATCACAGCCCTTCCCTTCTATATAAAGGAAGTCGGATACTGCAATGACCGTAAATTTATCCGTGGTGCCTGCAACAACTATTCAGACTACTTATTCGTCTACTCCCTGTGTACCATGAAGTTCAAAAAAAACGATGAGAAACATCCTGTTCATTCCCATGATATCATTGTATCTGCCTGCAATACACCGTTGACATTCTCTCTTCCTATTTCTTATGGAAAGACACGACGTGAATACCTGTATTTTATCATCGGTGGATCCCACGCACAGCAGTTTTACAATTATATCAGACGGCATGACTGTACGTTTCATTTCAACAAGCTTCATCACATGCTGGATCTCTTTCTTGAGATCCTTGAGATCGACTATAAATCAGACCCTATGTCAGCACAGATGCATGCCAGTTCTGTAGTGCATCAGATCTACCTGGAACTGTACATTCTCTCCCAGAATATTCTGAACGCCAAAAAGCAGACTCCTGTTCAGGACAGTGCCGTAAACACAGCACTTAAGTATATCCAGACGCATTATCAGAGTGATCTGAGTATCGATGCAGTCTGCAACAGCGTCAGCTTCTCAAAATATTACTTCTGCAAGCTGTTTAAGGAACATATGGGAATCTCAATCCACCAGTATGTCACGGAATTCCGTATTAATAAGTCCAAGGAACTTCTGAGTTATTCCAAGCTCTCAATCTCTGCAATCGCAGCTTCTGTCGGCTTCAAAAGCCCACTTACCTATACGCGAAACTTCGAGAAGCTGGAGCATATGACACCTTCGGAATACAGGGAATTATACTAAGTCTTTCATCATGGTACTTTTCCCAGAAAATCCGACAGATTTACAGAAAAAAGACATAAAAAAGAAACCCCGGAAAATCCGGGGTTTCTTTTTATGTCTTCAGAACACTGCTTCAAAAGCTGTATTCAGATTAGTCATAAAGGTTCGGAGCGATCTCTTCGTCGTCCATGTTTGTGGAATCATACCAGTATCCATCTGTAGGAACGTCTTCAAGTTCTTCTCCGTTTGCTGCTGCTGTCAGAGCGTAGATTGCATAGTATCCCATCATCAGAGGAGACTGTGTAACTGCTCCGAGGAATGTTCCGTCCTGAACTGCTGCTTTGATGATAGAACCAGCGTCGAAACCAACACCGATAACATCGCCGTTTGCTGCGTCAGAACCAAGAACGTTCAGGTTTGCGTTAGCTGCAAGAACACCTTCTGCTGCTGTCTGGTTGGAACCGAAGATAGCGATGCAGTTTTCTTTGGAAAGGATAGCCTGTGCTTCATTGGAGCAAAGCTCTACAGTTGTCTGTGCCGGAACTGCAACCTGGATAACAACGTCTGCATCTGCTTCTGTTGCATCAGCGCCTTTTGCTGCGTTTACATAGAATTCGTTTCCTGCAACTGCTACTGTTTTGCCGTCAGCCTGAAGAAGTTCAATCATTTTGTCGATGAATCCGCCGCCACGCTGCTGAATGTTCTGAGCTGTAGCATCCTGGTTAACTTCACCGATAACAACCTGTCCGTCTGCATTAGCTACTACGTCTTTGATCGCATCGTACATATGAGTTGCTGCTTCTGCACCAGCCTGTGCGTTGTCTGTGCAGACTTCACATACTACAGATCCTTCCGGAGCATCTGCGATACCTGTATCAAATGTTACAACCGGGATTCCTTTGTCAGCACATGTCTGCAGTGCATCCAGAACAGAAGATGTATCGCATGCTGCAATACCGATTCCTTTCGGGTTGGAAGCGATTGCTGTGTTGATCATGTTAACCTGGTCAGCGATATCGGACTCACTGTTCGGTCCCTGTGGTGTGTAAGTAACACCAAGTTCTTCAGCAGCTTTCTTCATACCTTCCTGAGCTGCATCCCAGTAGGTAGACTGGAAAGATTTAACCATCATCGGGAATTCATATGCTTCGTTTGCTTTCAGATCTTTGAACTGATCCGGGAGATCAGCTGCCATAACTGTTGACATAGACATTCCTGCTACCATTGCTGCACAGATGCTTAATGCTACCACTTTCTTGAAATTCATAACTTACTTCCTCCTTATAAATTATTATATAGTTTTTTTTATTATGATACGTCAGTAGGAATTAGTCTGACGCCCCACATACTTAGTTTGGATAAAGAAAAACTGCAAAGCAGTTTTTCTTTACATAGCTGCTTTTTTCTTTTCTTTGATGATATCGATCAGGACTGCTACGATAAGAACAAGACCTGTGATGATCTGCTGCCAGTTTGCCTGAAGTCCGACATATGGAAGACCGGTCTTCAGAAGCATGATAACGAAGATACCAACAAATGTACCAATTACGGAACCGTAACCACCGGTTGCTGCAACACCACCGACGAATACACCGCCGATCGCATCCATCTCAAGTCCGGCACCGGTACCAGGCTGTACAGTAGGTGTAACTGCTGCATAAGCGATAGCTGCAAGACCTACAAACAGACCACATACTACATATACCATTACATGGTAAAATTTAACGTTGATTCCTGAAAGAGCTGCTGCTTCTTTGTTAGATCCGATCGCGATAGTATAACGTCCGAATTTTGTATGGTTCAGAACGAATTCCATCAGGATAACCAGAAGTACCATCCACAGGAAACCAATTGGATAACGAGAAGCACTTCTTCCTGTACCAACAGTAATCTTGAAGATTGTATGGAACCATCCACCGTCCTGGGTAAGTGCCGGCCACGGTGTTGCGCTGCAGAGAGAACCTGCACCACGGGTGATCATACAGGTACAAAGAGTTGCAAGGAATGGCGGCAGGTTCATGATTCCGATCAGAACACCATTCAGTGCTCCAACGAGGATACCAAGTACCAGACAGAGCAGCATAGCTGCTGCAACCGGCCATCCGTGGCTTCTTACCATTGTTCCAGCGATCAATGCGTAACAAACCATACCAGTTCCGATTGACAGGTCTACACCTCCAGTGATAAGTGGGAAGGTAACACCGATTGCCATCAGAAGATCATAGTAGGAGAAATCGAGCATACTCAAAAGAGTTGTATACTGTCTGAACTCCTTACTCATTATGGAGAATACCGCACTGAGTGCGATAATAACCAGCAAAACAATAAATCTCTGATCACTTAAAATACTTTTTTTCTTCTTAGTCATGACTTTCCTCCTTAATCGATATTCCTTGTAGCCTTATCCATGATGTGTTCCTGTGTTGCTTCAGAAATATCAATATCTCCTGTCACTTTACCTTCGCACATGATGATGATACGGTCACTCATTCGGAGAATCTCTGTCATTTCAGAAGAAATCATAATGATGGATTTGCCTTCTGCTGCCAGTTTACTCATTAACTTGTAGATTTCGTTCTTGGCACCAACGTCGATACCTCTGGTCGGCTCATCGAAGATCAGGATGTCACTGTCTCTGGTCAGCCATTTGGCGATTACGACTTTCTGCTGGTTACCACCGGAAAGGTTTACAACCAGCTGATCACCACTCGGTGTCTTGGTAGCAAGTTCTTTGATGTATTTCTCACTGACTTTTTTCTCTTTTGCTTTGTTGATGAAGATTCCGTTTGTGAATTCTTCCATTGTAGCCAGTGTTGTGTTTTCGTTTACAGATTTCTGTACAACAACACCATATCTTCTTCTGTCCTCTGACAGATAACCGATACCATATTTAACAGCATCCTGCGGTGTATTGATTGTTACTTCACGAAGCTTTCCGGTCTGCTTGTCCATAATGGAAATCTTACCGCTCTGCTTCGGATCTGCTCCAAACAGTGCTCTCGCTGTCTCAGTACGTCCTGCACCCATCAGTCCGGAGAATCCAAGAATCTCACCTTTTCTCAGTTCGAAGCTTACATCCTGAACCATCTTTCCTGCATTCAGATGCTCTACCTTAAGAACAACCGGTGCATCCGGAGCAACCATACTGTGTTCCTTAGGATCTTCGTAAATAACACGACCAACCATCATGTTGATGATGTCTTCTTTTGTACTGTCTTTTGTGATCAGAGTTCCTACATAGCCGCCATCTCGCATGACAGTTACACGGTCTGTGATCATCTTGATCTCATCCATACGGTGTGAGATATATACGATACCGTAATTCTTCTCGCGAAGATCACGGATGATTACGAACAGGTCAGCAATTTCTTTCTCGGTAAGAGCTGCTGACGGCTCATCAAAGATGATAACCTCTGCTTTGTGAGAGATTGCTTTGGCGATCTCACACATCTGCTGTTTACCAACAGTTAAGTTGCTCATCTTTTCTCTTGGATCGATCTCGATGTTCAGATCCTGGAATAATTTCTTGGAGTCTTCGATCATCTTCTTGTCGTCTACACGGATTCCCTTCTTCGGCTCACGTCCGATGAAGATATTCTGTGCAACAGTAAGGTCTCCGACCATGTTTAATTCCTGATGTACGATTACGATACCGGCATCCTGTGCTTCACGGGTATTATGGAAAGCAACTTCCTGACCCTTGTATGTGATAGAACCGGAATCCTTCTGATAAATACCGGTAAGAACCTTCATCAGTGTTGATTTACCGGCACCGTTCTCTCCCATAAGTGCATGTACTTCACCGCGTCTCACTTCAAAGTTAACGTGATCCAGGGCATGAACTCCAGGAAAGGACTTATCAATATCCTTCATTGTTAAGATAACGTCACCCATTGTTTCATCCTCCCTTTCGATCAGTTCTTTCTACGTCTTGCAGAAACATCGGCATATACAGCTACGATTACGATGATACCTGTGATGATCATCTGCTGTCCTTTACCAAGGCCAAATGCCATGATTCCCTGCTGAAGAAGAGAGATAATAAATACACCGATCACAGTACCACCGATGGAAGCAAGTCCACCAACCATGGATGTACCACCCATTACACAACCAGCAATTGCTTCGTTGTTGTACTGATCGCCATAACCTGGCTGAACGGTTGTATATGTAGCTACAAAGAACAGTGCTGCGATTCCTACCAGGAATCCACAGATCACATAAGCAAGCATGTTCCATTTCTTGGTATTAACACCGGAAAGACGAACCGCTTCTGTGTTGGAACCAAGGCAGAGGATATAACGTCCAGGTTTTGTGTTGTAAAGAACAATGCCACACACAACTGCCATTACCAGGAAGATCACCAGACCTACCGGGAAACCTTTGTAAGATACAATGTTACGGAACCATCCGTTTGTCGGGTCACTGCTCAGCGGCCAGCTTACAGACTGTGTCTTGGTGAAGACTGAAGCAATACCTTTGGCGATGTTCATGGATGCCATGGATACGATAAATGCCGGAACTGACAGGTAAGATACCAGCCATCCATTAAAGATACCAAATGCAAGACCGATGAGTACACAGATCACCATTGCTGCTGCACAAGGAACACCATAAGATGTCATGCAGTAACCAGATACCAGTGCACAACAGAACATTACCGGTCCGATGGAGAAATCGATTCCTCCGGTTGCGATTACAAATGTAACGCCCAGTGATAAGAAGCCCAGGAAGTATACATAGTTTAAAGTAGATTTGACACTGTCTCCAACAGGGAACTTACTTCCCAGAACTACTTTAAAGACTACGAACATGAGAACAAGAATACAGACAAGCAGTATTCTGTTCAGGCCGAGCTTTTTCACGATTGGATTTTGTTTGAGCTTTTCCAATTTTTCACCCTCCTTAAAAGTTTACACATATCTCGCGTTTTCTATATAATACCGTTAATTCTGCACAATTGTAATGGAAAATCTTCCAAAAAAAGGTTAAATATTTACGGTTCGTACATAAATATTTAACCTTTTTTATAGATTATTTACTATTTTTCTCAGGAAAGCCTGAGTGTATTAAACGGAAACAGCAGTTTCTCTATTTCACTGGAATACATATTTTCCGGGGTTACCAGTTCACATCCGGAGTTTACATCCTTTTCGTATTTTTTGCCGCGGAGCATGAGAACCGTTTCCTTGACTCCCATATATCCCATCTTAAAAGCCTTCTGTACGACCAGTCCCTTAAAGACTCCGTTCTCCATAAGCTGAACTGCCTCCTGGGAACTGTCCACACCGACTACCTGGATCCGGTCTTTTGCACCGGCCGCCTTGACAGCTCTGGCTGCACCGACAGAAGAATATTCATTCATTCCCGCGATCATCTTGAGATTCGGATATTTTTTCATCAGCTCAACAGTGAGCTGGCGTGACTTCTCGTACTGCGAATCACAGTACACCACTTCCACGATATTGTCTGCCAGTTTTCCGAGACCTTTGCGGAATCCCTCTTCTCTCTCGACGGCAGTAGATACGCCTTTGACATGTGCCACAACCGCGATCTGATCCTCCGGGCCGAGAAGTGTTGCCGCAAATTTCCCAAGCTTTTCTCCCGCTTCCAGATTGTCTGTAGCTACCGTCAGATCCTGTATTGCTTCTTTTGTGTAGGAATCAATAAAGCCGATCCTGATTCCGTCTTCTTTTGCTTCTTTCAGAAGGGCATCCGATTCTGTGAAACTGGACGGTGAAAAAAGAATCGCATCCGGTTTCTTTTCTATTGCCTCCTTCAGAAGTTCATTCTGACGCTCTACGTCATTTTCTTCGGAAGGCGCAAGGATACCGATCTCTGCATTGTATTCTTTGGCTGCCATTTTTGCTCCGAGGATCAGGGATTTCCAGAAATCATTTGTCCCGTCGACAACTTTTGGGATGTAGATCAGAGAAAGCTTCCTCTCCTCGATTATTTTGTGTCTGTACCAGACTGCTCCCCCCAGCCCTCCTATCAGACAGACTACGAGACAGACACTCAGCCATTTTTTATGTTTTTTCATCGTACTGCCTCCTGTCTGCCCGGAATCGTGATCGTTGCTGTGGTTCCTTCGCCTTTTTTGCTCTCATAGGTAATTCCATAGTCATCGCCATAGTAAAGCTTCAGACGTTTCTGCACATTGTAAACACCCACACCGTTCGAATGGTAGTTGACCTTGTGCCTGTCATAAATATGGGCCAGCGTTTCCTCATCCATTCCCACTCCGTCATCGATCACCTGAAGAACCGCATTTCCGTCTTTCATGAATCCCTTTATAATAAGAAGTCCTTTACTCTCTTTGTACTTCAGTCCATGATAAATCGCATTCTCAATGATCGGCTGAAGAACCAGCTTGATCAGTGGGATATGTAATATAGAAGGCTCTACCTCAATCTGAAATTCCAGTTTGTCTTTGTAACGCATTTTCTGAATGGTAAGATAGCCTCGGGCATATTCCACTTCATTTGCGATCGGAACTACTTCATCCTCATTGCTGATACTCTGTCTCAGAAGGCGGGCCAGAGATGCCGTCATCAGCACAACTTCTTCGTTTTTCTTTCCTTCTGCCATCCATATGATAGAATCCAGTGTATTGTACAGAAAATGCGGATTGATCTGTGACTGCAGTGCTTTGAGCTCACTTTTTCGCTTCTGTTCCTGCTCATAGACGTTCTGTTCCATCAGTTCCTGAATACGGTGTGTCATCACATCAAAGGATTTGGTCAGACTTCCTATCTCATTATCGGAGTCTACTACAACATCCGAAATGCTGAAGTCTCCCTCCTGAACCTTCTCCATAGAATCGCGGAGTTTCTGAATCGGAAGCGTGATACTCCGTGCCATAAATCTGGAAAAAAGAAGAGAGACAATCACCAGCAGCACTGCCATAAGCACATAAATACTCTGGGCCTGCCGGCTCTTGCTCAGAAGTTCCCGGACACTGGTACAGTCCACGACCGTCCATCCGGTCTTGTCTGATCTGGAAATGGAGTACAGCTTTCCATCCTTGCCGGTTCCTGTCAGAACTGTATCATCTTCTGTGTCCATGATCAGATTGATATTTTCTGTCTGCAGTTCATTGTAAAGCTGCTGCTGCTGTGGATGATAGACAATATTTCCTCTGGCATCCAGAATAAATGCATATCCCTTGGTTCCCACTGTACTCTGATCACACAGTCCGCTGATCGCGCTGTAGTTCAGATCGATAAAAAAGACGCCTTCTTTCTCACCACTGCCTCCACGGTCACGGATTCCACGGCTCAGAGTGATCACCCACGGCCGCTCTCCGCTGATGATATGCTGCACATGAGAAGAGGTGAGCATCGGTCCTTCCGGACTGTCAAGTGCCTGTGTATACCATTCCTGCGTGTTCAGATCCAGATCTCTGTTCACTGATTTTCTTCCATTATTGATCAGCATCCTGCCGTTTTTGCTGATGATCCCGACGTTTCGGATGTCACTCCGGCTGTCCAGGATCGTCTCAAACTGATTCAGAATACGGTATCTCGCCTCATTGTCGATCTCATCATCAAAAAGATAATCCTGTACATCCTGACTGCTGGAGATCAGATATGCAATATTTTCCATGTAGTCTATGTAGGAATCAATGTTCTGGTTCATCTGTTTGATGATCGTGTGCGTATATTCCGAAGAATTCTCAAAAATAGACGTATTGGTAAATCGCATGGAAACACCGGTCACAATCACAACCGCACAGAGAACCAGAAAAGCAACCGTTGCAAAAATAACGCTCTGAATGCTTTTGAACTTTCCTACGACTACAGTTGCAAGTCCTTTTTTGTTCATTTACGCTTCTCCCTTGCATATTCTGTCGGCGTGCATCCTGTCATCTTTTTGAATGAGATTCCGAAATAATGTGCATCGGCAAATCCGACTCTCTCTGCGATCTCATAGTTTTTCATGGTCGTATTTTCCAGAAGTTCCTTTGCCTTCTCCATTCTGGTGCGGATCAGAACCTCTGTAAAAGTTTCTCCCGTCACTTCTTTGAATATGGTGCTGAAATAACTGGTGCTGATATTAAGATAAGAACAGATATCATTCAGACTCAGGTTCGGATCCATATAATTTTTCTGAATATAATCCAGTGCCATTCTTGCCTGGCGCTCACCGCTGGATGTATTCAGTTCTGTCAGGGCATCATAAACCTGTAAAATATATTCTTTTACGATTTTGCATGCCTGTTCAAAAGATTTCTGCGCCGTTACCTGACAGAGCAGATCTTTTCTTTCGTCGCGGATTCTGGAGATATCGGAAGAAACTTCCTCTCCTGCCACATCCACGACACGGATCACCTGCTGAAGATACATGCAGGCGCGGCTCTTCTCTGCAAATGACTGTTTCACCTGTTCTTCGATGGACTGAAATTCTGCTTCCATTTCTTCTTTTTTGCCGGATTTGAGAAATTCTTTCAGTCTGTCCAGAGATTTTCGAAGATCGATATCCTGTACCGGATGTATTTCCTCCATATCGATCAGAAGGCTTCCCCCCAGAAGATACCGATACTGCAGGGCCTGTACCGCCACATCATGAGAACCGCTGAGTTCTTCCAGAGTCTTTACCCATTTGCCGATTGCCATGGATACTTCTGTTCCCATGACCTTTCTGATCTCTGTCTGAATCTCATGGCAGATTTCCTTGATTCTTCCGTTAAAATTGCGGCTCCATTTTTCCTGAAAAAGCACGCATACACGGTTGTTTCCTTCCTGATAAACAATTCCTGCATTCTCACGGTTCACAATCTCATCGCTGATGTTAAAAAGGACAAATGCCATCAGCGCACTTTCCTGGCGTTTCTCCATATCCAGCTGATACATACCTGAATAAAGATCTATATCAAAAACTGCCACGCGGTATCCACACCCGGAAAGTGTGATTCCCATTTCTTCCAGTTTGTCCAGGCTTTTCTGGATATCTATGGTGCAGTTTACAAGAGCCTCCAGTGTCTTGGATCGTATCACCTGTGCATTTTCGCGATAGTTCTCGGAGGTTTTGGTCAGTGATTCCATTTTGGCTTTTTCTTTGCGAGTCTGTTCTACTTTTTCTTTCATTTTCTGAATTACGCCAGTAAGTTCCATCGCCGTCACCGGTTTGAGCAGATATTCGCTGACTCCGTACTGAATTGCCTTCTTGGCATACTCAAACTCTCCAAAACCGCTGAATACTACGATCACAATATCCGGGTAGTTGTCATGCAGGAAATGGCTTAATTCCATTCCGTCCATATAAGGCATGAGGATATCTGTCAGGACAATATCTACAGGGTGTTCCTGTACAAATTCTGCCGCCTGTTTTCCATTCTCACAGTCACCTACCAGTTCGCAGTCCATACTTTGCCAGTCGATGTTTTCTTTTATTGCATCCCTGACGAGAATCTCGTCATCTACCAGTAGTATCCGATACATTTTTGTCCCCCATTTGTATTTTGTCTGTTTACGTTCCTGTTTACCCAGCATTTTATTGTACCATAAAATAAAAAGTTTTTGAAGTAGGGAGTTTCTGGAATTGTGGGGATGTGTGTGGTGGAGGTGACGGAAGGAAGGAGGGGTGCAAAGCACGCCCGTCCCCACACCAAAGCCGCGTGGCCAAGCAGGGGGAGTCTGAGGGGGAGCTTCGGCCTTCGCAGACTTCGAGATGCTCCCCCTCAGGGTTTTCATATTTTGCAAAATCAAAGGGGATCCAAGGGGATTATTTAACTATGAATCCCTCTTCATCCCACAAATCATGCCAGTCCTTCGCGCCTTCCCACAAAAATACCTGTCCTTTGACAAGTCGGTTTCCTTTTTCGAGGGTTGCGATCTTTGCCATTTCTTCTTCGGTCAGTGGATCTTCTGTGACGCATTTCAGGTTGCTTGCATAGTTATGTACAGAGAATGGAATAGAGATCTCACCTCTCTGGTGTGCCCATTTCAGTGCGATCAGTGCCGGATGTACGCCGTGTGCTTTGGCGATTTCCTGCATTTCCGGTGTCTGCATGTCAGCTACGTCTTCCGGGCAGATATCTCTTTCCGGTCTTCTTGGGGATCCAAGTGGCATATAGCCTACCGGCTGGATGTTATGTGCTACCAGGTAATCGTACTGTTCCTGCTGCTGGAAGCATGGATGCAGTTCCAGTTCACATGCTGCCGGTTTGATCTTCATTAACGGAAGAACTGCTTCCAGTTTCGGAATTGTCATGTTGGAAATACCGATGTAGCGGATCTTGCCTTTTTCTACAAGTTCTTCACACTGGCGGTAAGTATCCATAAATTCTTCCACACTGAACGGTCTGGAATCCGGATTTCTGGAATCTACATCACAGAATGGTGCATGATAGTTCGGGAACGGCCAGTGAATGAAGTACAGATCCACATAGTCGCACTGCAGATCCTGAATGCTCTTTGTGCAGGCCTCTTCTACTTTTCTGTGCATGTCATTCCATACTTTTGTCATGATGAAGAGGTCTTTTCTCTCTACTACGCCTTCATCCATTGCTGCTTTGAAAACTTCTCCGATCTGATGTTCATTTCCATAGCATGCTGCGCAGTCAAACATGCGGTATCCGCTGCGGATCGCACCTGCAACTGCTGCGGATACATCTTCTGCACTTACTCTGTCAGAACCAAAGGTTCCCATTCCCATGCACGGAACTTCTTCTCCTGACGGAAGTGTTACTTTCGGCACGATTGCCGGATCGATAAATTCTGCCATTTTTGTTTCCTCCTGATTTTGATTATATAGTTTTCTACAGTCTCTCAATTTTGATCTGTGGAAAAAGTTTCTCCATATCTTCCATTACAAAGAACCCTGTCTCCTCACGCATTGCTGCTGCCGCTGAGATTGCGCTGGCTCTTCTTAAAGTTTCTTCCAGAGAAAGTCCCTCGCTTAAGCCCAATGCAAATCCTGCGATCATAGAATCACCGCATCCGACTGTATTTACAGCATCGATCTTCGGAACGATTGCACGGAAAATTCCTTCCTCTCCAACTGCCAGGGAACCGTCTGCTCCCAGAGAGACCGCTACAATCTCCACACCTTTTGCATGAACTGCTTTTGCTGCGTCGATGATATCCTGAATATCGTCACAGTGTTTTCCTGTCAGCATACGAATCTCATCAATGTTCGGTTTGATCAGTGTCGGGCAGGCTTCGATTCCCATTTCCAGTAATTTGCCACTGGTATCGAGAATAACCGGTTTTCCTGCTTCCTTTGCAATTCTGACCAGTCGCTGATAGGCAGTTCCGTCAAGACCTTTTGGCACACTTCCTGACATGGAAACCACATCTGCGTCTTTGACCAGTTCTTTGAATTTCTTTTCGAAACCGGTAAAATCTTCCTCTGTCAGAGTAAATCCCGGCTCCAGGAATTCTGTCTGAACATGATTGACTTCATCCCAGATATTGATGCAGGATCTGCTCTCTGCATCTACATGATAAAACTCGCCTTTGATTCCAAACGGTTTGAGAGCGTCTTCGATATAATTTCCCGCGTGACCGCCTACAAATCCGGTAGCTACAACTTCTGCTCCGTAAATGGAGGCCGGTTTGGATACATTGAGACCTTTGCCTCCGGGAACGTAAGAACATTCCCGGACGCGGTTTACTTCGCCTACTTTATAATCATCTACTACATATCGTTTGTCGATCGCAGCATTTAATGTCACTGTCAGTATCATTTATTCTTCCTCGTTTGATAAAAGAATTTTGCCTTTTACAAGTCCCGGTGTCTTGAATAACTGGAACGCTTCCTGGGCCTGGCTCATCGGAATTTTTTTGTAGATGAAGCCCGGATCAAATTTCAGCTGACCGGTTGCAAAGTAATGTGCGGTCAGATCCCATTCACGTCCCGGGAACGGTGCGCTGTAGGACATCCAGGAACCTGTCAGTTTGAATTCTTTACGGTTCATGTTCTCCCACTGTGCCGGTGTAAAGGTCAGATTTTCGTGAGGTGTTCCGATGAAGCATACGTGTGCTTTGTTTGCAGCCAGTTCGAATGCCATATGCATGGTCGGAACCTGTCCTGCTGTCTCAAATACGAATCCGTATCCTTTGCCGCCTGTGATCGCCATTGCTTTTTCCATGTAGCCTTCTTCTTTTGTATTGATGACTTCGTCTGCACCGAGACGTTTTGCAAGGTCAAGACGTTCATCACTGATGTCGAATACGACTACTTTCTTGGAACCGAAGATCTTGGTCCACTGCATGGTGAACATTCCTACAGTACCGCCGCCGAGGATTGCTACGTATTCGCCGCCGTGATAGTCGTTCTGGAATACACCGTGGATCGCTACGGTTGCAGGCTCGAACATTGCGCCCTGTTCGTAGGAAACGCTCTTGTCAAATGGAACTGCATTCTGCTCTGGAACTACTACGTAGTCTGCGTTGCTTCCCTGCTGTCTGGAACCGATGAAGCTGTAGTGTTTGCAGAGAGAGAAGTTTCCCTGCTGGCAGTCGTCGCATTTCATGCATGGGAGGAGTGGTGCGCCGGATACGCGGTCGCCTACTTTAACCTTGGTTACGCCTTCGCCGACTTCTACTACGTCGCCGGAGAATTCGTGGCCGAGGACTATAGGATAAAAATGAACACCGTTGTTCAATACTCGCGGGATGTCGGAGCCGCAGATGCCGGAGTATCTGACGCGGATCTTCACTGTGCCTTTGGATACCTGTGGTTCTTCAACTTCCTGATACTGTACGTCTTCGTTTGCTACTACTACTGCTGCTTTCATAATGTGGTTTTGCTCCTTTCGTCAAAGGGGAGAAACGTACCGCTGTGGCCGCGGTGGGCTGTATCCGAGGGGGCGAGCGCGTCGCCCCCTCGGGCACCCCCTGCGCTTTTTCCTGAAACATGAGCTACGTTATTGATAGTTCTATGTTTTGGTGGGGGTGTTCTCTCCTGGTTATTTATGTTGGTAGAGTGTCCTGTGTGGGGACATACTGTCGAATGTTGTATATTATGATGTTCCTGTGAGGAACGTTGTCCTTAAGGGAACAATATTGCTGGTTATTATATAAATCTGTATCCTCAAGTGGATACAAACTCTTAGTGTTTGATCATCAGGTGGGCCAGGGATTTGTAGAGATCCAGGTAGGTTTGGTAGGTCTGGTCGTAAACTGTTTTGTTGTCCGGATCTGGCTCGTGGTGACGTGTTTCTTTTACGGTCAGGGTTACGGCTTCGTCGTAGTCTTTGTAGAGGCCTGTTCCTACTCCGGCCAGGAGGGCTGCTCCCAGGGTTGTGGCTGTGTCGGAGGCTGGGACTACGATTGGTTTGCCTGTGATGTCTGCCTTGATCTGGGTCCAGAGGTGGGAATTGGCGGAGCCGCCCATGGCTCTGAGGACTTCAACTTTGGCTCCGGCTTCTTCGGCAATTTCTAGGTTGTGTCTGAGGGAAAGGGCTACGCCTTCCATGCAGGCACGGACCATGTGACCTTTGGTTTTGGCGAAGTCAAGGCCGTAGAAGACACCTTTGGCGTATGGATTCCAGATCGGAGAACGTTCGCCGGACATGTATGGGAGGAAGACCATTCCGTCACAGCCTGGAGATACTTTTTCGGCGATCTCGTTTAGCTGATTCAGGGAAGATTCTCCTGTCTGTTCTTTCATCATTCGTTCGTAGTCTGCGAATTCGTGTTCGAACCAGCGCATGACTCCGCCGCCTCCGGTGGTTCCTCCCTGGAGAAGCCATTTGTCCGGGATGACGTGGTAGCCGAGGATCAGTCTTGGATCGGCTTTGTATTCGTCCATGCAGATGCTCATTCCGCCTGCCTGTCCGCCCTGTTCCTGGGTTTCGCCCGGGTGGATGACTCCTGCACCGAGGGTTCCGCACGCTGCATCGAGACCTCCGGCTACAACCGGTGTGCCTTCTGCAAGTCCGCACTCCTGTGCAGCTTTGGCAGTAACCGTGCCGACTACGTGGTCACAGTTGCAGATCTCCGGCAGAAAGTCCACCGGAATTCCAAGAAGTTCACACATTTCTTCATCCCAGCAGGCTTTTTTCATATCGAAACAGTGAAGTCCATATCCCTGAGACACATCCTGTGTGATGGCATCTGTCAGTTTGAAGGCGATATAGCTGTTGGACTGAAGGACCTTGTAGATGTTTTTGTAAACTTCCGGAAGATTTTCTTTATACCAGATGATTTTGGCTGTCGTATAAGATGGCTGGAGAGAATTTCCTGCCACTTCAAAAATCCTGTCTGCACCAATCTCCTCATTCAGCCGGTCACAGATTACCTGTGCTCTGGTATCCATCCAGATCGGTGTGTTGGTAAGAACTTTTCCTTCTCTGTCGATGGCGATGGCTGACCAGCTCTGTCCGTCAATACCGACTCCCGCGATCTCCTCCGGTGCGATTCCGGCTTTGTAAATCGTTTCTTTTGTTGCTTTACAGACTGCGCTCCACCATTCTTCCGGATTCTGTTCTGCCCAGCCTTCCTGTGGATAATATACCGGATAGTCACCATTTGCTGCTGCCAGAACCTTCCCCTCTCTGTCAAACACAGCAACCTTGCACGCACTTGTTCCGATATCAATACCAAGTAAATATGATTTTGTCATTTCTGCTGCTCCCATTTCTCCGGAAAATCCGGATACCTTCTTAATTTTCGTTTCAGAATCAAAAATACCTTTGTCTCTGTCTGAATATCTGCAGGATTTTCAGCCCTGACATCTTACTTTATAATCCCTACGGATTTTCCTTCGATGATCTCCGTCTGAAATTTCTCTGTAAAAAATTCTGCCGGTTCTTTCGCTCCATTTTCAAGATGCTCCAGCATGATTCTGGCCACCTCTTTTGCGATCTCGTCTGTAGGCTGCGATACGATCGTCAGCTTCGGACTGCAGGCCCTTGCAAACTGAAGATTATCAAATCCGATCAAAGAAAGCTGCTCCGGAATCCTGATTCCCAGTTCATTTATCCCGATCATGGCACCCATGGTCATTTCATAGTTCGTCACAAGCACGGCTGTCATATCCGGATTTCTCTGAACCAGTTCTTCCAGCCCGCGGACGCCGCCCTGAATTGTATAATCCCCATGAAAGATCAGGGATTCTCTAACCGGAATCCCGACCTCGTTCAAAGCCTTGCAGTATCCTGCCAGACGCTCCTGTGCAGTAAAAATCCCCTCCGGTCCACCGATGATTCCGATATTCCTGTGTCCCTTCTGTATAAAACACTGCACTGCATCCTCTGCGGCTCTTTTGTTATCAACCAGCACACTGTCGCAGGAAATCCCCTGAATCTTACGGTCGATCAGAACAATCGGTTTCCCTGTCTTCTGAAACTTTTTCAGATGGTTTCCTTCCTCATCCACCGGCATATTGATGATTCCATCCACACGCCTGCGGACAAGAAAATCCACCGCCTCCCGCTCCAGTTCCCTGTCGGTACGGCAGTCACATACGATTGTCGCATAACCGTGACTCCGCAGAATGTCCTCCATTCCCGTGATGATCTCGGCGCAGAACGTATTGTTCAGTTCCGGAATCACAACGCCGATGGTTTTGGTCGCATTGGTCTTCAGTCCTCTGGCAACCTCATTGACTTCATAGTGAAGCTCCTCAATGGCTTCTTCAATCTTTATTCTGTTTTTTTCCCTGACATTCCCGCCATTAAAATAAGAAGAAATCGTAGCCAGACCAAGACCTGTCCGTCTGGCAATATCTTTCATCGTCGCTGCCATTCTGACTCACTGCCTTTTCGTTACTTATTCTGCTTTGCCGTCACATCCGCAGACTTTCATTCTTGCCATAACAAGTTCTTTGACTGCCTGGATTGCTGTTTTGCCATATGCTTTCGGATCAATGGTATCCGGTTTTTCTGCAAGAAGTTCTTTGACTGCTTTGGAGTATGCTGCACGAAGCTCTGTTGCAAAGTTTACCTTGCAGATACCACGTTTTACACAGTCCATAACATCCTCATCACTGAGACCGGATGCTCCGTGGAGAACCAGCGGGATGTCAACAACTTCACGGATCTCGCTGAGACGTTCTTTGTCCAGAACCGGTGTACCTACATAGAATCCGTGTGCAGTTCCGATTGCAACTGCAAGAGAAGTAACACCTGTACGCTCTACGAATTCTTTTGCTTCCTGCGGATCTGTGTTGGTGTCTGCCTCTGCTTCAAGATCATCTTCCTTGCCGCCGACTTTGCCAAGCTCTGCCTCACATGGGATGTTCAGCGCTTTTGCCACATCTGCCACACGCTTTGTCTCTGCAATGTTTGCTTCAAAATCCAGCTTGGAGCCGTCGATCATAACAGAAGTATATCCAGCATGCATTGCCTGCATAGCCAGTTCAAAGCTGCTGCCGTGATCCAGATGAAGGCATACCGGAACAGATGCTTTGGCAGCCTCAGCTGCAACGATTGCTGCATAAGTCTCTACCGTGCCATATTTGACTGTGGATGGAGTTGTCTGGATCATTACCGGTGCTTTCAGTTCTTCTGCAGCCTGGATGATTGCTTTGACCATCTCCATATTCTCTGCATTAAAAGCTCCTACTGCGTATCCGCCTTCCTGTGCCTTTAACAGCATTTCTTTTGATGTTACAAGTGACATGATGTTTTCCTCCTCATCATTATATGTATGATATTTTTATAGTAACTTCATAACCGTTCAGTATCCTCACAGCTATATAAATGCCTGTTACTGCAAAACCGAAACGTTTCCGTTTGACTTCATCATACCTCTGTAACGGCTTTCTGTCAACCGTAAAATATTCATCTTTTACAGGAGAATATTCCCTTGTCAAACCATTCAAATGCAGGTAAATTTTAAGATAGTGATAAAAAGAAGCGTCCCTGTCTGCTCATGCAGATCCGGACACCCTATTTTTTTTATAGAAATGAACGGAGGGCACAGATATGTTAAAAGGAATTCCTGAAATCTTATCACCAGAATTATTAAAGGTATTATGCGAAATGGGACACAGCGACCGTCTTGTAATCGCAGACGGCAACTTCCCGGTTGAATCCATGGGCAAGAATGCGATCACCATCCGCTGCGACGGACACGGTGTACCGGAAATTCTGGAAGCTATTCTCAAAGTTTTCCCGCTGGATACTTATGTAGAGCATCCTGTAAACCTTATGGAAGTTATGCCTGGTGACGATGTAGAAACCCCGATCTGGGATACCTACAAAGAAATCATCCGCAAATACGATGACAGAGGAGACGCAGTTGTAGGAAACATCGAGCGTTTTGCATTCTATGACGAAGCCAAAACAGCTTACTGCATCATCTCCACAAGTGAAAAAGCTCTGTATGCAAACGTTATGCTGCAGAAAGGTGTTGTCATCAACAATTAATCATCGGCCATCTTTTCTTCTGAAATGCTCCGGACTTTATTGTCCGGGGCATTTTTTCATGTTATGATAATTATATGCAAGTCCCCACATTGCTCTTCGCAACCCTGTAGGGGACTTACTTGATTCGTTAAAAAATGCAGTCAGGCACTTTCCTGATCTGTCAAGTTAACAGGAGGATTTTTAATGAGGAAAAAAACACCCCGATTCCTGCGCAGTCTTTCTGTGATTCTCTCTGCCGCTGTTCTGGCAGGAAGTTTCACTCCTGCCGTTCAGACTGTTTCTGCACAGTCCACTGATATTGACTTTATTTCTTCTGACGAAGAGGTGACTTCTTCGGATACAGACATCAGTCTGGAAGATATAGACGAAAACACAGACGCTTCTGCTGAAGCAGCGCCTGACACAGACATCCCGGATATTTCACAGGATTCCTCTGGCACTTCCATTGAAAACGAATCCCCTGCTTCCTCTCAGACAGAAGATGAGGATACGTTCACATCCGGAGATTCCGACGAAACAGCCGAAAACCTGGATTACATTCTCGGCCGTCCTATGACAGAAGAGGAACGACAGGCACAGCTCGCGCCGATGCAGACTTTGACCACCTTTACCCCAGAAGAAGAGGTAAACAGTGATTTTTCGGTCTCTCTCTGCGATATTTTTCCTGAAAGTTACGATTCCAGAGAACAGAACCTCATAACTTCCGTCAAAAACCAGAACCCTTTTGGCATCTGCTGGGCTTTCAGTCTGCTCTCCACAGCGGAAACACCCCAGATGACCATTTTATCCACCAGACCAATTATCATAACGGTGGAAATGGCATGATCGCTTCCTTTTTCCTGAGTACCTGGTCCGGCATGGCTACAGAAGATCAGGTTCCGCTTCCCACGGACAACTCTCACATCCGCGACCTTTCTTCTTCCATGATCCCGGACAGCAGCCTTGCCTATGATACTTCTGTCTATCTTGAAGATGCTGTTTTTTCCGCTTATGACGCAGACAGAGTCAAACTCCTGATTTCAGAGTACGGTTCTGTTTCCACCATGATCTATATGGATAATTCCGGAAAATACTACTGCCCTGACACCGCCGCCTCCTGCTATCCTTTTGACGGTGTGGTTAATCATGCAGTTACTCTTATTGGGTGGGACGACAATTACAAAAAAGAAAAATGACGGAGTCACTGCCAGCACCGCCAGCCTTAATCTCCCGGCCGGTTACTCTGTTGCCAATATTTTTACCGCAAAAGCCGGAAATGGAAGCTATGAAGAACTCGGTGAGATCGTAACCGCTTCCAAAAACGATTATACATCCTACCAGATTCAGGTCTACACAGATCTGAAAAATCCATCCAATCCGGTCAGCGGAACACCTGCCTATGCAGAGCCTTTTGAATACACACAGGCACTCGCCGGAATTGATACCATCCCCCTTCCGGAACCGGTTCTGCTTGCCCCGGGTTCTCAGTATTCCGTTGTCATCACCGTGACCGGAAACCCGGTTTCCTACTATGTGGAAAAATCTCAAGACCTCGGCTGGATCACCGTTTCTGCCGACACCAGCCCGAACCAGAGCTTTTATTCCAGAAATGGATCTTCCTGGATTGATGTTGGGAAGCTTGCAGATCCGTATTGCTTTTCGATTAAGGCGCATACGAAGACTGTAACTTTTGTTCCGACTGTTTCTCCGACACCAACCGTTACTGTAACTCCGACTGCTACTCCAAAACCGACCGCCACTCCGAAACCGACCGCCACTCCGAAACCGCGTACCTACCAGGTAAAATATGTCAAAAATACCCGGCTCAGTGTAGGAAGTCTTCCTTATGATAAGACCAAATACACTTCCGGACGAAATGTCAAAGTTCAGAAAGCACCTTACTGCACTTCCCGTTTCTTCACCGGCTGGAATACCAGAGCCGATGGAAAAGGTACACGTTACTTACCGGGACAGACCTTTAAGATCAAACAGAACATCACTTTGTACGCACAATGGAGCCTGAGTTATACAGCTTCTTCTCTGATCTACCGTGTAACCGGCAGGCAGACCGTCACCTGCTATGGAACTTCCAACAGTCGCCTTGGCAAGGCTGTCATACCACTCACCATCAAATATGCAGGCGTCACCTACAAGGTAACTTCTGTATGGAGCAAGGCCTTTGCCAACAAGAAGAATCTTTCCAGCGTTGTGATCGGACATAATGTTTCTGCCATCGGAAGCCAGGCTTTCTATAACTGCAAAAATCTGAAAGCCGTCACGATCGGTACCGGACTGACACGCATCGGTTCCCAGGCATTCCGGAATGTAAAAGCAAAATGCGTCATCACAATCAAAAGCCAAAAACTCAAAGCCGTTTCATCCAAAATTGACCAGGGCGTAAAGCAAATGACCGTCCGCGTCCCGAAGGCAAAGTATTCTGCTTATAATCGGCTTCTGCGTAAGAAATCAAAAAGCGTTATTATTAAGAAATTTTAACAGCAAACCTCCCCGTTCAGGAATACTGCCATTTACGGCAGATCCGAAGCGGGGAGGTTTTAGTTGAGATATTGGTTTAAGATTCGGTTGTAGCTCAGCCATGTGGGACGGGAAGTGAACCACACCCCGTCCCGGCTGATATTCATTTTTGAAGCAATGCGATCTGTTTTTTCAGTTCTTCAATAATGTGTTCTTTTTCTTTCATCTTTTCGTCCTTTTCCAATATCATTTTCTGCATCTCGCTGTCCTTCTTCTTCAACTGTTCTTGCTGTCCCACTATCATTTCCTTCTGCTCGTCTATCGTCTCCTGCATTTCATCTACCATATATCTCACAGTATTACGATTCATGATTCTCAGTTCTTCCGAAAATATCCCCATAACATCCTCCACATTCCGGCATATGTAATACACATGCTCATACATCTCCCTGAATTCCGGGTAAGTATTAATCAGTTCTATGATCTTCTCCGGTTCATCCATACCCAGAAATGTCAGCCATCCGTCCATTTTGTTCTTGATACCTTTATTTTCTACATTTTCTTTAAAGATGTCAAGAGGAATAAAAATATATTTTTGCAGTAAATCCATCTCCAATCCTGTATCTGACTGCTGCGTAAAGGTATGAATATAATTATCCGCATATTTCTGAAAAACTACCGGGCTTTTTTGTACTGGCGGAGCAACAGATCTGAGGAATAACACGCACACCGCTCTCACGGAAAGGCATATCCAATCTTCTGTACCTCTACATTGCAGTATGTCCCATCCTCAAAACGTACCAGGATATCCATGATCAGCAGTGACTGCTCGTCCGCAAGCCTGGTGGAATCTCCCAGCAGTACATCTACAATTTTCACTTTTCGATTCAACAGAAATCCAGAAATTCCTGTCTCTGCGCCTCCCTCCAGCTGTAAAATTTTTCTGTAAGTTTCACGGTCGCATCAATTTCTCTCAAAATTTCTTCCCTGCTTCTGAGCATGGGAAAATACTGCTGAAGTTTTGTTTGCATAAGCAGGCTTCCTTTCGTTTGGGCAATTTTAATAGATTTTTGCTTTGTTGGATTTCTGTTTCAGAACTGAAACATATAAGAATGCCCTGACGGGCTTAGAATTTAAGATATAATCAGTGTAGCACGATATGTACTTATACAGCAAGAAAAATCATTCGACAGACTTAACCAAAACCCTCCCCGTTTCCGGGACTGTCATGTTGTGACAGTCCCGGAAACGGGGAGGGTTTGTTAAATGTCCCGCATGGAATCAACCACGCGTGACAGGGAAAATGCCAGAAAACACCATCCCTACTGGAGAAATTCGGGTTTAATCTTTGCAAGAGTATAGATGATGTTATCGTCCTGTTGTGTGCCGCTCACTACAGTAGTTGCACTGCTTCCTAAAACTTCGGCCTGAAGAAAGACCTTGTAATTAGAATACATATGACTCTTGTCTTCGACATTGTCTATTTTTACTTTGAGCCGAATTGCCTGTGTTAAAATGTTTCCATTAAAGACAGAATCAGTCCTTACATTATCATCTTTCCAGTACGTCTCCTTTGGAACAGTCCATGACCAGCTTCCTGCTTCTCCATTTGTTCCAACAGTATATTCAACGGTACCAGAATCCTTTGATTTCAGTTCCACATCCAGATAATCCTTCGCATCTGCCAGCGCATTCTGATATTCTTCCAGTGATCCAGATGTATTCTTTGGCATCAAACTTAATGTAAATCTGATACCTCTGGAATTTTGCAGTTCTTTGTCTAGGTCCTTCATTGCTGACAAATCATAAACAGCTGTCGTATCTATCAGTGAACTTTCCTGAGAAGCATCCAGATACTGAAGATCCAATAAGTTGATACCCAGCTGGCTGATCTGGTCTGCTTCATAAGTAAGTTTTGCGCCTACCGGAGCATCCCTGTAATATGCAGTCCGCGTACCTGGTGCCAAAGCACGGTTTGTACTGTACGTAATACTCTGTTTTTCTGTGGAAAGCTGTGAGGAATATGTCAGCTTTGTAAAGTCTGTCGGTAAACTCTTGCCATCTTCAATCTTTGACTCCGGAATCGCATTCAGACCCGACGTTGGAATATTTACATCCATCTTAAGTTCCACATAAAAAGTACTACTACCAGCAGTTCCCTTTACCCGATCACGCACTCCCTGAAGACTGATTGCATTCTCAATCGTACCATCTGTTGATAACGGTAATTCCATAGTTCCGTTATTTGAAACCCACGCATATTCCGTAGCTGACGTTTCTCCTGAAGCTACACTCCATGAACCATTTGTATATTGATAGTATACTCTGGAAGTTCCGCTTCCTGTATAAACATAGAACTTTGCAGTTCCGGATGATCCACTTGGGAACTGTTGACCCAGAGTCTTTCCATTTACCGTATTTTGTATGCCACCCACGAACCTCTGATATAATTCATCATATGAGTTATACGTCTGTGTATTTGGAAACATGATTGTATCCACCACATCTACCTTCATAGTCGAGTCCGAAGCTGATATTTTCTTTGCCAGATCAGTTATATTTTCTTCTTTTACACTGTGCGTATATCCGCTTGAAAT
Organism: Blautia sp. OM07-19; assembly: GCF_003481595.1. Classification (NCBI taxonomy): domain Bacteria; kingdom Bacillati; phylum Bacillota; class Clostridia; order Lachnospirales; family Lachnospiraceae; genus Blautia; species Blautia sp. OM07-19. The sequence goes on along the minus strand of NZ_QULA01000001.1, from coordinate 119,520 downwards.
AACGTATGTACTTGCAGTACCTCCATGATCATCCTCCGTCCAATTACCTTTTTTTTTCGTTCGGTAGTTAATATTGTGAGGAATTTTGTCTGTTACTTCTGTCTGTATAGAGCCATTCAGCAGTCCACTGTTCGTACCTTTTGGAACGGTAACCACAAGATAATATTCCTCTGAAACCGCGCTCTTTGTTCCGGTTTTTAAACTGCTGTCCGCAACTTTAATGTTATATCCTCCGGTTTCTGTTCCCTGTGCCAGTCTGTAATAAGAATATGTTCCGTCTTGGTTCTTGATCTTAACTGTTGGTTTCGGATATTTTCTTCCATCAGAAACTTCTATATCTTCTGGTTTTCCATTCTGATCCACTTTTATAAACGTGCCATTCTCTGACGATTCTGCAACAGCTCCCATCAGTTCTCCAATACTTGGTGCCTGGTACGCTGTTCTATCTGAAGCCCTGAATTCACTCATTGCAATTTTATTCGCCTCAGCGACTGTAAGACTTGAGTTATCCGGAACTCTATAATAATATACCTTACCATTTGTACAATCCACCAGAGATAACTGTGTCCCTGCTGGAAGCTTTACATCTGTTCCCTGAGAAAATACGATCTTCTTATCCAATGATTCGGTTACGTCACCACCACCGTTAATGTAACTCTGCCAGCCATAATCTGTAAATGTTTCTTTCTCACTGTTATATGTGTATTTCAGATAAGCTGTGATCGAACTTCCGAAACTTTCCAGGACATGCCTTTCCAGACTTTCATATGTACTGCTTTGGAAGTTTGTTCCATAACTTAATGTCGCTGAAAAATCCAGCTCCAGCATACGGCGAACAACAACCGGAACCATCACATTATATTTGTGGACTGTTCCATTTATATCTGTTTCTGTAAATGTCACCATCAGAAGAGTAAAACGATCCCGTGTATTATCATATTCTGAACTGGTATTGAAGCTGAGTGCTCCGGTACTGTTTCTGGATATTCGAAGTGAAGAAGTTTCCGATGGCTTTCTTATAAATTTTCTGCTTGTCGTATCATAGCTGTATACATCTGCTCTTGCTGTAACATGTGCATTCTCGGAAGTGTTTAATGCATTCGCCCTTGAGAATCCTCCATTTGTAACAATATCCAGATATTTTGAAATTTCTGTCGCATCGTTTCCTGTAATCTGCAGTACCGGAAAATCAGAGTTCGCTTTTGTTGACTGATTCGCATTGTATGTAGAAATCATCTTACTGAATTCAAATGTAGTTATACCTGTATCCGCGTATTTGTACAGACCGGCATTTGCTGAACCAGTATTATTATAGTCGTTGTAAATTTCTTCAGCCTTTACTGTAAAATTCGATCCGTTTGTTTTCCAGGACGCCCCGTCTCCATAAAGGTAAAACTGTTTTGCCGGAGTCGTAGCAGTTCCTTTTGTTGAAACATATGCTGTACTTTTTGGGCTTGTCACCACATATGGTTTCACAGGTGTTTCTGCCGTATCTGTATCATTCGTTTTTTCAGGAATTGCCAGCAGTTTATCTGTTTTTCCATCTCCAACAGACTGTGCACCCAATGCTGCACCAGAATAATCAGCAAAGGCTATATAACTTTTGTTCTTTATTGTATTTGCAACACTTGAGTCATTGTTGATTACACCGTACAACTGTGTTACGGAATTCTTTTTCCCAGCATTTTCATAATATGCCTCTGCGTTCTGAATACTCAGACCTGCTACCGATATTGCTCCCGTTTTGCTGTCAACAAGACCGATTACCATACCAACTTTATTTGACTGAGTACAATGAATACTTGTATTGTTCAATAATAAATTTGACGCCGTCAGATTTCCTCGAATATCGCCAGTAAAACCTCCCGCAGTTGTATCGTTTGTAGTACCCTGAATTTCAGAATCTTCTACTGCACAGTCAAACAAATACAGTGTATCCAGATTCGCCGCCCAGTCTACATCTCCCAGCATGCCGCCACATCCCCATTTGTTGGAAATCATTTTCATGTTGCTGACTTCACACTGTTTCATTTGGATTTTTTTATTAGGAGCAGTAGATAATCCAATCATACCGCCTGCGGTTTCTTCTCCGGTTATTTCATACTTTTGATCTTCAGTTCCATTTACCACACAATTCTGTAACTTTACCGTTACTGCGGTATTTCCTACTACTCCTCCTGACTTTCCGCCTGTTATGGAAGTTTTCTGTACCTCGCAGTCACTGATTGTGACCTCAGCCCCCTGAATTCGCCCCACAATTCCGCCATCGCCGCCGCTAGTACTTTCGACGCCTCTCAAATCGCTAACATTTATGGCAATAGTATCTGCCCGGCAATTCTGAAATTCACATGAATCATCAGTCCTCCCATTTGCCCTTCCTACAAGACCACCGGCATAGCCGGTTCTTGATTTCACAGATATAATTCCATTCGGTTCCGCATCGCTTCCTTTCACCACCGCTTTACGGATCTGATATCCCTTATTATCAATTTTTCCAATAAAGCCGCCGGCACACTCACCTGCCTCACTCGTAACTCCCTGCATCACAGCTTCATCCGTGTTCTCATCCGTATTGATTTTTATCTGTGTCCTTATATATCCAAAAGTGCCTCCGGCATATGTAGTTGTATTGTCAGCTTTCCCAATCTTTGAACTCCGTCCGACAACGTAGTTTTGCTGTGTTATGTTCAGGGAGCTGATAACACTGGTCTTATCCTGGCTGTCCACATATCCCACAAAACCACCGGCGGAATTCGCAGCTTCAACCACAATATTGTTATACTGGGAATTTGTTATCTGTACTCCCACAGAAGTCCTGTTGTTCATCGTTGGTTCTAACAGGCAGGCAATATTCTTGCTTGCTGTATAGCCGACAGGTTTTGTCGTCGGAGCTGATTTTCCAGAACTGCCAAGCAGTCCTCCTGCATCAACAGATCCCTTTATGTGCATATTCCGAACAGTTACCTGATCAAATTTAATATTTGCCGTACTGGTACTTTCACTGGCAGAAATACTGGCAGTCGTACCGGCAAAGCCACCTACTCCCACATTGCTCTTATAGGTATTCCAATCATCAGAAGGACTCTCTATTTCCTCGCCCTCAGCGGTGTAATATTTCAATGCCACTCCGCCAGATACCGTTCCAGTTGAATTACTTCCCTGAAGTGTCAGATTGCTGATGGTTGTCGTCTTTCCAGGTCTAAGTAAATTAAATACTCCACCGATGGATGCAGAATGGAAATCGTCATCCGCGTATTCTTTTACAGTTGTATCCAGAATCAGAGCACTTCCACTTCCATCCATACTCGCTAATTCCGGTACAATGCCTTTTGCATCAGAAACCGTCGCATTCACAATCGCATTCGAAACATATCTTGCAGCAATTCCCTGATACCCACTTCCATAAGCAGTCATGTCATAATTTCCCTGTTGCAGATTAATAGTTGCAGATGCACTGCAGATCTTAAAGCTGTCTTCATTTCCATACTTGCTGAGCAGATATGGCAGATTCGTTGTTCCAGGTATGCTCTGGTCATCTGATTTTGCCAAGTTCTCATCCCCATCGGTTCCTGTTTTTCCAATGTGACTGTAGGATGCCTTCCTTACCTTTCCATACTTACCACCAAACTGAAACTCGTATGTTCCTGCCGTCTTGTTTCCACCATTTGTCTGTGTACTGTAAGCGTTGCTGCTTCCACCAGACACAGCACCACTGTTGACAGCTGCTGACAAAAGCAACAGTCCCTGTGCGTCTTTTACAGTCGTAGTTGTTCCCGTTGTACTGATCGTTGTACTGATACTTCCTGTATTATCTGTATCAAGCTGGTTGATCTTATAATTCTTGTCTGTATTATCAAGCACAATGCCAGATTCATTGAACGCAAATCCATCCAGTACACGTCCTACATACGGATTGACATACATGCTCTTTTTCGCACTGGCATCCACAGAAACCGCATCACCTGAAAGCATTGTATCAGTCAGTCCTGTCTTTGCAGATGTACCGTTTCCCATTCCGCGGAAGATCACACCTCCACCGCAGACAGAACCAACATAACCGCCTACTGGGATCAGATGTTTCTTCGTTCCTGTGACAGTCAGCCAACTATCCACCATTGTTATCGACACATTGTCAATAATGTTATCCCCGCCAAGGACACAGCCAATCACACCGCCAAAACATGCATTCTGATAATAATCTGAGGTTTTCGTTCCATCATACGTCAGGGTCTTTCCAGTTCCCTCATAAGAAACTGTCAGATTTTTTACTACACTACCATAACTGTACGGAATCAGACCATTTCCTGTAGTGGCACCTTCCAGTACCAGCTTAGTGCCACTTTCATTTGTACTGGTAAGCACACCACGGAACGGCCATGTATCATTTGAACCAAAGCCTCCGAAGTTCGTCAGACTCATCTGATATGTGCCATCGTTCTGCTTTGTTCCTACAATATCATAATATGCGTTCAGCATATACTGCAGGATTACTTCATTCTCCAGTGGTTCTGCGTCCGGCACTTCTTCCCATACCGACGCATTCTGCGTTCTTATATTCCGTACCTGCTTCCACTGTGAGCCATTAAACTGATACGTTACATCATATGTGCTATCATTCTGTCCTGTACAGAAAGCGTTCTGATTACTGGTGATCGTAACTCTCCAGTCCTTACGTGCCATACCAGTCGACAGATATTCTGAGATGATCATCATCTGACCTTCTGTCGTGATATTATACGGATGTCCGTAAGTTCCACATCCTTTTACTATGTCTGCAACTCGCTGGTTAACTTTTATTTCATGTGCCAGCTGGGTTTCATTATATCCTGCACACACATATGGAAGATATCCGGAAAAATCCACACTATTCTTATTCGTGCCATCTTTTATGATTCCATCATCCGTTCCATGCAGTTTTTCATCATAATACCAATTCTGCAGATTTGTGTACTCTGAGGAAGCAGATATTTCCTTTCCATAGGTCACATTTCTATGTTTATAACTGCCGTTCTCTCTGTCATCTGCCTGATAAAAGTTGTAAGTTGCAACAGAAGAAGAACCATTATGTTTAAATGATTCTAATAAAGTGGCATGTGTAAAGATTCCTCCCTCTCCGACGGCATGATCCGGAAGAGAAATATTCAGGAAAGACAGATTAATCTGTACTCCATCCGCAGATCCCACGTTTCCGATCAGACTGGAAGCTACCGCGTTTTTGGACTCATAACTATTCGTTATTCCATTCACAGTCAGTGTTGTATAATTTCCAATTGTATTAATCAGAAGCGGTGCATAATCTGCTCTACAATTCGTAACCTTCAGATTTTCAAAACAAATATCATCTATCGTTACCTCAGCTTCACACGTTGCATTCTCTTTCTTGTTTCCACGTACATTTCCTGCAAATAACACACCCGAACCACTGTTGTTATTTACTTTTCCAACACTTCCTGAAAAAGTAACATCGCTAACATTCACTGTCATTTTAGCATCAGAATCATTTAAATGATTCAAAAACAGCCCACAGTGCATCGTGTAATGCTGTGTACGTGATGCATCGCTGTCTGCCGCAGTAGACTTATTGGTTTTACTGTTTTCAAATCCTTCAATTTCCTCATTGTGAAATTTTATAATGGCATTCTGCACTGTAATGTTACTATCCAGATCAATCGGATAATAACTGTACTTCTTCATATCCAACGTAATCTTTTCTGATGCACCACCGATTGTAGTACTGTTCGTTATATCTGAAATGTTGTACTTATTACCCTCTTTGTTGAAAAAATAGCTGATATTCGTCCATGTATAACGGTATACACTCCACAGAAGAAGTTCTTCCGAAGTATCTATATACTCATCACCATTCTTACTGTCTTTGTTTGCCTTATCGATGCACCTCTTCAAATCATAATAGTAACGACTACATCCATTTGTCTGATGATGCTGTCCATATGCGGTCCGGTTTATATAAGTCGTGCATTCTTCTGCATCTACACCAACCCAATTATCTGCTCCACTCGCCTTGGTCGCAATAGAAACAACCCCGTTTTCACCATTTTTTGTAATTGAATCTGCCGATGCAGCTGTATAAGCTACAAATTCATCAAATGCACCAGAAGTGGTTACATTGATATCTACCCCAGAACCAATTCTATACGCAAAGTTAGTTCCATCATCCCAATACTTTGTCGTATTCAGATACAGTGCCCCAAGCTCTGTGTTCGTGCTATCTATTTTTTCTGTTCCTTTTTCTCCGCGGCACACCAGCAATCCAACATTTTTGCCTGCCTGAATCTTCAGATTTTGCATATCAATTCCATAAGAACGGATTTCCCAGATTCCACTGGAACGATATGCCAGCCCCCCTACATTCTCTGCCTTCGGAGCATTGATCTCAGCACTTTGCACCGTCAGCTTGGTATCCGTTCCATCATTATTGTCATTTTCTCCCATGAAATAAACGCCAACATGACTCCAGATACTGCCAAACAGTCCTCCACACATCTTTGTCGCATTTGGAGCATCTATCTTAAATCTATCAAATGTCACATTTTTTATTTCCATCCAATGATTTGCATCTCGTGTACTGTTCGCATTTTTAATAATTCCAACAAGACCACCTACATAGGCATACTCCTTTGCATCACTGGTGATTCTACCGCCGACTGTCAGGCTCTTACATCTCAGCTTGAATGTTCTGCTATCAACTCGTCCGATCACTCCACCGGCAAATACTCTTGTCTCAGCTGCTTCTGCCACATTTTGAATTGTAATCGTCGAAGAACCTTGAGTCTTATTGTCCAAAGTCAGATTTCCAGTCGCAGTTCCAAAAAATCCGCCAACAGATACACTATTGCTGCCGTTTGGGGCGTCTGCCAAAATTGTTTCCTGTACAATGATGCCCTGGGTAATCGCATAAGCAGTATCAACCCCATCAGCTTCCGCAGCAATACCTCCAGCCTCTATTGCGTTTCCTGCGTTACTCACATGAATCTTCCCTGCAAGAACAAGATTATTGAATCCTCCACTTGCAGATGACTGGACCTTCGCAAAAAGCCCCTGGCACTTGTGAAAATCTCCATAAGCATATACTTTTCCGCAACCTTCTGCTCCCTCACCAGCAGCCTGAGCATTTTGATAGCCAAATGTTTCACCAATTCCAAGAGTCAGTGTATGTTTATCAGTTCCACCAGAAAAAGTCCCTGTGTATACAGTTTCATCTCCCGCGTCACGACTCAGTCCGGTTATTCCTGTACCACTTAAATCTATATCTGCTGTAAGTGTGATGTTTTTTGCATAAAGATTTATCCAGTTAGAATTTGTAATACTGGAATCTGCACTGAAATATCCTCTGGAATTCATCGCTATAGACAATAATGCGAAATCGTCCGCAGAAGAAAGGCTGATAGCATCACTCCAATTCTCAGTCTTGCCCAATTTGACCTGATGCTCTTTGGTTATCGTAATCAAATTGCTGCTGAGTTCGGTTGTTGAAGTATTGTCTGCATTCAGGCGAATAATCTGTCCGTAATTTCCGATGTCGTTCACTGCCGAACTGTAGCTGGTAAAATTACTTCGCTTATATGTCCATCCCTTTCCATTTCCATCCCCTGTTGCATAGATCAGTCCACAGTTATTATATCTTACTATCTGTGCTACCTGATATCTTCCCTGAAATTTCACATCTGTAAGATCTGTAATTCCTGATAATTCCAGTACACTCCCCTGACCGGCATATCCTAAAATACCAGCACCTTCCCACAGGCTTCTGTCACTTCCATTCGTCGATACAGTTACATCCTCTGCCTTGAGGATACTTTTTTTAGTCAAATAGGCTGTAATCCCTCCAAAATATTCACCTGCATGCGGAAGTGATATCGTCACCTCCACATTTTTTACTTCAAGATAAGTAGCCTTACTTTCTGTGTCATCACCCGTTCTTCCAATCAATCCACCGTGATACCTTGGTCTATCAGAACCCGAAGTAAAATTAGAGGTAACCTTAAAATTCTGAATCAGTAATGTACTTTCTTTTGCAGATGTCGTCAGCTGTCCTGCTATGGCTCCATATCCTTCTGCGTTTCCACCTTTTTCTTTATAGGTTGACCGAAATTGAAATTTATTATTTTCCTCACTGTTTCCGATTGTGTATTGAATTGCTCCCTGCAGATTCAAAATGCCAAAATATCCACCGGCATTTCCTCCACCAAGTCTTCGACTACCATGCACGAATACCGTTGGTGCATTAATTACCACCTTATCCGGCAATGTCTGATCATTTTCGACAACCTCCTTATTTAGTGTATAATTTCCGATAAATCCACCAGCCTGTGCACCACTCTTGCTTCCACCTACAGATGGTTCAGCTACTGTAACATTCCCATTCAGATTCTCTGAAGTAACGTTATCTACTTTGCCGGATACACCACCAGCCGCAGTACCTCCTTCAATCGTCATAGAAGTAAGTGTAATTGCAGCAGTACCATCTGTTTGAAGCTTTGTATCGAACGCCATGGTTCCTGCCAGTCCACCGGCTGCCCCTGCACTGGAGCTAACTGTTGTCGACTCAAAATTAACTGCCGCACCGGCAGATGTTATGATTTTGGCACCATTATTCGCTTTGGCACCCTCATTCGCCATTACTCCAGTCAGGCCACCGGCATTCGCAGATCCTTCAATTGTTACAGTATTACTAAAGCTAAGATTCTGTTTTATATTGATCACTGCGTTATCACTCAGTTTGCCTGCCAGGCCACCGGCATTTCCGGCAGTTGCAGTCACTGTCACATTATCAAATCTAAGAGTTGTTTCTATGTCAAGCTCTGTTCCGTTTTCCATCACACCAACAACACCACCGGCACTTCCTGCCGTTGATGTGATACTTACCTTATTCTCTGTCGAACCATTTGGATACGTATAACCATCCTGAATGCAAATTGTTCCACTGCTCAGAGTGTTACAGATCAAACCTGTATTTCCAGTCGCAGAAGTTGCGTTGATATTAGTTCCATAAGTAATACCTGATCTAATATTTAATGTATGTCCTGCAACTCCCTGTACTGTTCCAAGCAGACTTCCCATCGTTGCTGAAGAAGCACCATTCACTTTGACCGGCAATACATGTGATGTCGAACCATCTGACATTGTATCAAACTGATATACCTCCGCCATCATCGGCATCGAACCATCCCCACACCAGGTAATCGTCAGGCTCGCATTACCATACATCCCAACCGTTGCAATTGATGACAGGCCTCCAAAAAAGCTATGATCTACTCTCAAGGTCGCAGGAGCTGTTCCTGAAATCTTTCCCTGGAAAGGATTCGTTGCATCACCAATTCCCTGATATGAGTATTCCTGCTGCGTAATAAATATTTCTGATGTCTCAAGTGCCTCTCCTGCCCCCTCAGAATCTTCATTTGCAGAGGCTGCAGATGAAGATTCTGTAATGTTCTGTTCATCTGCAGTATCTTCCAGCTCTGCTTCTGTTACATTCTGAATCTCTGTATCTGTCTCTTCGCCATTATTCTGTATTTCCACCGACTCTGTGCTCTCGGTCTCGGCAACAGCCTCCTGCAGATTCTCTTCATCATTTACTGCAGCCACAGTCGTTCCATTCATATGGTCTGAAATGTCTGTATTTGCTTTTATGTTCGCTTTTGCAGTAACATCCCAGTCACCGGAGTTGTTAAACAATACAGTAATATTCTGTACTTCGCTCTGATCACAGTTTGAAAGCAAAATCAAATCTGTCGCATCAAAGAGTGTCATCGTCTTTGTATTTGCATCATAATGTTTGAGCTGTGCCAGATGCAGCTTTCCGGTGACAGCTGCCTGTACTGTCGGTACCTCTTTCTCCTGCACATCAGCCACAGAATCCGTCCCTGACTGTGTTCCATCAGAAAACATGTCCTCTTCTTCTGAAACAGATATCTCTGATTGGTCGATATCAGAAGTATCCTCACTGTTGTCTGTATCGTCTTCTGTAATTTCCACATCTGTATCGAAAAAATCTGTATCGTCTTCTGTCTCTGCAGACTCACTGGTACCCTCTTCTGATGCTGTTGCAGCTTCTGTATTTTCTGTCATCCCTACAGATACAGTGTTTTCTGATTCTCCTGCTGCAGCATTTTCCGATTCTGCTGACAATGCCGTTTCTGTTGTATTTTTATCTTCCTGACTTTCTACGCTGGCACTGATTTTCACTATGCCTGTCGGCATTACATATACTGTTAAATTCATTGCCACAAATGCTGCCAGAACCTGTTTGTATTTTTTCACGAATCTCACTCCTCCAGAATTAAGATCTGCTATCTGATCTTCCGTCAGATATCTGTCATCAAATCTGATTTTGTGTTACTGCGTTATCTGTGTTGCAGTAAAACTGATATTGCTGTTCATTCCACTCCAGGTAGCCGGAATGGTAGATGTATTTTTGTAAAATGAAATCAGATAATCACCTTCTCCTTTTGTCTGATCCATCTTCATTGTAATCTGTTTCCACTCAGAATGAGTTATACCTGATGAGGGCGTTAAATTATTAGTACTCAGGAAAAACTGATCTATTTCCAAAACATCAGGATTCCACTCAAGTACCGCAGTTGCCTCACCACTTGAAATAGAAATTTCATAATTAAATCCATCATAGTCAGTCGGATTTGCGTTTGTATCGTAAACAAATTTCCCCTCTGAACTGAATGTAGCCGTTGCCGTTCCAACGCACGGTGAAATCACTGCTGCCAGTTTCTGCCCATTCGTTACAGACAGATTGCGTGGAACCGCAGTCACTGTAATTTTCACCTGATCCAGATCACTGACTGGGAAGTGTATATTAAACTTATGAGATCTGGCTGTACGGCCCGTCAGAGTCAGATCTTTTACCTGAAATTTTGTTCCACTGCCACTAACGGTTCCCGCATCCGTGCTTATACTATATCCATTTTCTCCACCGCCGCTGAATGAAATGGTCAGATCATACGTAATATCTCTCTGACTTATCAGGTTTGTATTTCCATCTGTGTAGTTATACACATAATTATATATATCCAGCTCAACGTCTAATCGCTCTGAGTTTTTGTTGTCTTCCCCAAATGAAACAATTCTTGTCGCATATGAACTCTCTGCAGCATTAGAAGCACAACTCTGCAGATAATTTGAAGTAAAACGTACCGTTTCATTATCTCTGTTTCGTGCCACACCACGCTGAAAAGCCTGACTGGTGTATGCTGCAAAACTGCCTCCTGCAACTGCAAGCAAACCGATCAGGCAAATAACTGCCAGCACTGTTCTTTTCCATTTTGGTCTGTCTGTAAATCTCATTCTCTAACCTCTTACCCTGCTTTATTTATGCAGTTTGTGCCAGAATATAGAAAATATCTGTTTCTTTTGTTGTTTCTGTCCAAGTTACCTCGCAAACATAATAGGTACGGTGATTCTGAACACCATCAATCATCACCTGATTCTCCACTGTGCTTTTATCCGCATTCAGGGGCTGACTGGTCAGCCAGTACAAGGGTTCTGCATGCTTCTGGACACTCTGGTAATCTCCGTAATTGTTATTATGTTTAGATGTATTGGCATATTTATAATCCTTTTCATGGTCAAGGTTTATATACGTGCCCTCGATTGGATTTGCAGCGTTGTAACTGTACGTATATCCACTGTCGGTTACACTGTCGGTTCCATTCGAAGAAACCGGATACAGCTTAAATGTCAGACCTTTAAGGTTCGTTGTATGTGCAATTTCCAGCTTAAATTTATCTGCTGCACTCTGCACACAGATTACTCTCCGCACCGTCACGGTATTGCCATTTTTGTCTGCAGCTGTATAATTCAGATCCAACGATGTCAGTTCTGAGCCATTCGGTCCCAGGATTGTTATGTTTGATGGTTCTTTTATTGGCATCAGCGTTGCCATATCTGTCTTATTAAAAAACCATGCAAATGAAAATCCCACAAGCAATACTGCAACAACCACAAGTGCTGCGATCGAATAGTATAATTTTTTTCTGTTCACTGTTTTTTTCGTTTGTTTATCCTGCATTTCTATTTCTTCACTCATTTATTCATTCCCTGTATCTGACTGTTCTGATCTGCTAGTCTGCCGGATCCACCTGAATCTGCACATAGACATATCTTGCATTTTTGCCAATATACTCATCTGCCTGATTATAATAGTTACTGCAAGTATTTAATGTATCATCATTCATTTGGTTGTTTATATCAGCGGTAATTCGTGTATCATCTGTTGCTGCTACATCGTAAAAAAGTTTACTGCTGTTTACATTCTTCTGCTTATTTATAAAATCATTCAGGTTTGAATATTCGCTCTGCTCTACTACATTCGTAAACAGATCGCCCTGTGTACTTCTGTCCGTATAAATATAATTACGGAAATACTGAGGCCATTTCCAGTATAAAGTCACCTTATATGGCATGTCCTTTGTAAATGTTGCGGAGTTATCTGTTTCTGAACCCGGAGCATTCAATTTTAATTCCTCCTCATCCCCAATCCAGCCATAATAGCCTTTTTCATTATCCAAATGTCTAAAAAAGAGGATATGTCCATTAAGAAGACGCTGGATTTTGTCATTATCTAACTCTATTGCTTTTCCGCTGTTATCTTCTGTATAGCCTTTCAGATTTAACTTAACTGCAGCCGATGTAAGTCCGCTTTTCTTCGGTATCAGATAAAATTCCAGTTTCCCGCCTGCTCCTGGTACCAGACTTTCCTGCCCGTTAAGATACCATGCCAGACCACTTGTACCTACATGAAATTCCGGATTATTTCCATTCAGATCTTTTTCTAATGTTTCTTCAGTTCCCGTATATATATCTATATATTTTTCGTACTTTTGACTTGATGTTCCCGCTGAAAGAATATTTTTATTATTTTCCTTCAATTTATCTATTTCGACCTTCTGCCTTGATCCTATACTTGCCAGTTCAAACGGTACTGTGTTCTCCGCAGAAATCTGCGTCCCTGTCATGGTAACACGGTTATTTGCCACAAACCAGGCAATACAGACTGCGACAATTGCAAGCAGTGCTGTAAATGCAAATCTGAGGCTACGCTTCGCGTTTTTCTTTTCTTCCTGTATGCGTTCCTGCAGTTCTTCCGGCGACAGATTCTCCAGTTCATCTGGAATCTGATCTGTTTTATTTCCATCTGCCATCGGTACACCTCCATATTTATCATCAAAATTTCTTCTTATGTAATGTATACTCTGTTTTATGGTATCATAGCAGAATTTCAATTTCAATAAAAACTCTTTTTATCATGAATTATAACATATTTTTTTCGACATTGTGTGGCTGTATTGTGATTTTTTTGACCAACATCAAAAGTCGCGGCCTGCACTTCCGCCTGCCACGACTTTTGATAGAAAACTTTATTGCATTCCCTCGTGAACGCCACTCTCATATTTCTCTTCCAGTTCATCTTTGAATAACTCTCTTAATGCATCACACACAACGACATCTCTCCTCTTTCTTACTGTAAGAATAGCATATTGCAGAACTCGGTTCAATGGGATTCTGGGGACGGTGTTTTCGGCTCGTTTGATGTCCCAGTGGTTTCTGGTTTAGGATATCGACAGATTCACAGTCAGATGATGATTTGTAAAGAGTTCCCTATCGGTTCATTTATTTCCAGCATGCACCTTCGCATACACTTCATTTATTGCCTCGATATAGCAATTATAGGATGAATGCCTGTCCGTATCCTGTCTGGAAAGATGCATGTTTTTTTTGACCAGATAAGTTTCCCTAACCTTCATCCAATGGGCAGGCTTCAGAAATTTTTCCTTGGAATTCAGATCTTTTATTGATATTCCCTGTTCCCAACAGTACTGATCTGATCTTGTGTTTCCTGTTTTCTTATGGATCAATCGATACCAATTCCCACAATCATCTTCTCTTACAATACAAAGATCAATGCGAAATGGCGTCTTATTTCCCTTCTCCAACTGTACTTTTTTTGTCGTAATAACTGATGTGGAATCATCGCATGTTTTCCAGTCATTCCTGACCAATATTTCATTGAAGGATTCTATGATTGTAGTTTTTAATTGCCTTGGATCATTCCATATATCAATATTTTGCGCCTCTTCAATCCACAAATTAAAGTCATAATCTATCGCTTCTCGTTCATTCTGTGTTACAAGCCCTCTTTTTTTACTGCCCGCCACAGCCATCCGTGCCTGTATCCCACGGCCTTTAAGATTTTGCACCAGTTGATTGACCATGCCGGCACAGATACGATAGGATTCTTTCAGATAGACTTTGTCTGTTACAAACTTATACATAATATTCTCCTTTCGAATCCCACGCCTTCCAGATAGCTTCGTTGCTAAATCGTTATAATATAACAAAATTCCGGTAAGTCTGCTAAGCTGGCGGACAGAAATACCGGAATGTTTTAATAACTGCAGGTATTGATTTCTTGTAAAAAGGTCAAGACGCTGAAAGTCCGAGGGGGAATTGCAAGATGTTTTTGCCTGAATTATCCTGAGAGCATCCACATCAGAAAGATGTACAGAAGAATGATGCTCCATGCATTTTTCGTCTGAATTACTATTGAGATAGTTCATGCATTCCACATGACTTTGAAACAAACTAAGAATTTTGTCGATATCTATAAAAGAAGCCTCCAAATCCGCATACGCATGGTAACTACTCCAGAAATATGTACCTGGTATCGTTTCCAATCCTGCGTGAAGTGGGTTTTGATGAATATATCGAAATATCGTTTTGAGGTGTCCCAGGTCATTTACCGGTTCACTTTTATATCGATCCTGAAACAGATTTCCTATGCGTTGATACCTCTGGTTGTACCATCTGACAAATTTTACTTCTATTTTCTGCATTATCATGCCGGGCTCTGTACTTGTATGCCCAATCAATAGATGTATATGATTATTCATAAGACAATAGGCATATACTCTGAAATTACAAATGTCTTTATAATAACGCAAAATGCTGATAAATTGCTGATAATCATATTCGTCTTCGAAAATAATCTGCTGATTAACACCTCTCAAAATGATATGGTTAATATTGAGAGCACTCTTTTTTCTGGCTTGTCTTGGCATAAATTGCTCCTTTCACAAATCACTGGGGGGGACGGAGTTTTCCGGTTCAATTAGTGTCACTTATGGATACATCAAAAACTCCCTCCCCTATGATTGCCTGATTAGATTAGCATGTTCCTGACAGCTTTTACTTTATCTACAGAAACATGAAATACTTCTGCAATCTCTTCCATAGAGTATTTTCCTAAATCCAGCATTGACTTTATTCCTGTTTCAATTCCAGTTTTAAATCCAGCTTCTACTCCAGATTCAAATTCTGCTTTGCGAAGTTTCTTTTCTTCCTCTTCCTTGTCATATTCAAATATGCTCATAGCAATAACCTCCGCTCGATTTTTCCTTAGAAATTCGACAAGAATTCCCTCATGGATGCATTCGTTTACAGCACGTTCCACGGCTACATCCAACTTCATTTCTTTTGTGTAATTTCGTACTTTTGCCACATACTGTGCATACTCCTTTAGTATCAGGCATTGTTCCATCAGTTCCTCGTTGTGCCCTTCATTGATATTTAAAGTGAGTACTTTTAATTCCAGATTTGGTGTCTCCGTCAGGTTCTCATATGCATCTAACAGCAAATCCTCCCACCTGTCTTCTGGTCGTTCTGTCCCATTATAGAATACAAAAAAATTGGGGGGGTGGTATCTTCTGTAAGGTTGAAGAATATAATAGTACCTCCTGTTTTTGCAGGAGTCCAAAAATGTAGTATGTTGTTTCTGCCACCAGGTCAAACTCCTGCTTTTGATTTTTGTTGGGTTTAAAAGCATGAATTTCTGAAATGATTTTAGAAAAAAACAAATAGACGGCATAGATGCCTGGAATAAAAA
This sequence comes from Blautia sp. OM07-19, assembly GCF_003481595.1. Classification (NCBI taxonomy): domain Bacteria; kingdom Bacillati; phylum Bacillota; class Clostridia; order Lachnospirales; family Lachnospiraceae; genus Blautia; species Blautia sp. OM07-19. Next base: position 103,604 of record NZ_QULA01000001.1, on the reverse strand, counting down.
GAAATATACTTTGGGTTTATGGTAGCATTCTTTCTCTTCTGATTCAAGGTATTTTAAAATATTTTTCCATATTACCACCGTGGGAAGTGCATTATAACTCACATTGATTCAAAAAACACTGTAACACCAAACGAGTCGGAAAACTCCGTCCCTAGTGGTTTCTTCTAACTTCACCAATTGATAATCCCAGAATTTCCGCAATCTCATCAAGCGTATATTTACCCGTACTGTACATATACTGTATAATTTCTTTTTTTCCAGCTTCCCTGCCGGCCTCAAATTCTGCTTTGCGAAGTTTCTTTTCTTCCTCTTCCTTGTCATATTCGAATATACTCATTGCTATTACCTCCGACTTGTTTTTCCGAAGAAATTCTGTAAGAATATTATTCTGAATACAGTCATTCACTGCCTGTTCCACTGCAACATCTAATTCAGTCTCTCGAGCGTACTCCCTCACCTTTGCCACATATTGTGCATATTCTCTCAAAATCTGGCACTGCTCCATAAGCTCACCATTGTGACCTTCATTAATATTCAGTGTGAGTACTTTCAATTCCAGGTTCGGCTCACCCGACAGGTTTTGATATGCTTCTGAAAGATAATTTATCCAACTGTCTTCCTTCTTTTCTGTCCCATTATAAAATACAATAAAATTCGGTGCAGGAATTTTCTGAATCACTGAAGAATACAATGATCTGTGGTTTACAAACTTTTGGTATTCTGCTGATATGTAAAACAAATCTCTCAACGGCATATTAGGAGTATAGGTTGACTGATGTTCATACAAAAACAGTCCTGTATCTACAATAAATGCCAAGTCATTTTTCATTCCCATGTAGATAGCGTTTTCCAATGTTACAATTTCCAGCGCCGCTTCATCTTCATACGCACTTCCATTTACAGCATTATAAAGTGACAATAAATTCTTTCTGTCAGAAAACAGCATTCGAAATACAGTATCCTTATACTTTCTGTTTGCTGTCAGATTTTTTCTTACATTACAATTCTTCTTTACAGCAATTTTTCGATTCTTTCTTCTTGTCATAGATATACCTCCTGTTTTTTGCAGGAGTCAAAAAATGTACTGTTTCTTATCACTTCAAACTCCTGCTTTTATTTTGATCGGAATTTAAAAGCATGGATTTCTGAAATGTTTTTAGAAAAAATAAATAGACGGCAAAATGCCCTGAAAGTTTAAGAAATATGCTTTGATTTTATATTATCATTCTTTCTATGCGAGTTCAAGAAATTATTGACAGCGCAGGTTTTCAGATTAGCGTAACAAAGGTTCCTACGGTTACGCCAACGCTGACCGTTACGGTGACTCCGACTGTTTCTCCGATGCCTACTGTTACTGCAACTCCAGTTCCGACTGTTTCTCCGACACCAACCGTTACTGTAACTCCGACTGCTACTCCAAAACCGACCGCCACTCCGAAACCGACCGCCACTCCGAAACCGCGTACCTACCAGGTAAAATATGTCAAAAATACCCGGCTCAGTGTAGGAAGTCTTCCTTATGATAAGACCAAATACACTTCCGGACGAAATGTCAAAGTTCAGAAAGCACCTTACTGCACTTCCCGTTTCTTCACCGGCTGGAATACCAGAGCCGATGGAAAAGGTACACGTTACTTACCGGGACAGACCTTTAAGATCAAACAGAACATCACTTTGTACGCACAATGGAGCCTGAGTTATACAGCTTCTTCTCTGATCTACCGTGTAACCGGCAGGCAGACCGTCACCTGTTACGGAACTTCCAACAGCCGCCTGAACAGAGTAGTCATTCCTCTTACCATCAAATGCACAGGCGTTACCTACAAAGTAATTTCTGTATGGACCAAAGCTTTTACCGGAAAGAAAAACCTTACCAGTGTCGTGATCGGAAATAATGTCACAACGATCGGAAGCCAGGCTTTCTATAACTGCAAAAATCTGAAAGCCGTCACGATCGGTACCGGACTGACACGCATCGGTTCCCAGGCATTCCGGAATGTAAAAGCAAAATGCGTCATCACAATCAAAAGCACCCGCCTTACCACCGTTTCCTCTAAAATCGATCAGGGTGTAAAAAAGATGACCGTCCGCGTTCCAAAAGCAAAATATTCAGCCTATAACCGCCTGCTGCGAAAACACTCCAGAACAGTCCTTGTGAAACGATTCTGATCAGTCCACCATCTGTGGCTGAACCAGTTTTGCCACTGCCCGAAGTACAAGTTCCGTATTCAGCGGCTTCGCAATGTGTTCGTTCATCCCAGCTTCTTTTGACCTTATTTTATCTTCCGTAAAAGCATTTGCAGTCATTGCAATGATGGGAATTGTTCTGGCATCTTTTCTGTTCAATCTGCGGATTCTTTCGGTTGCTTCATAACCATCCATCTCCGGCATCATGACATCCATCAGGATCGCATCGAAGCAGCCTTCCGCAGATTTTTCAAAAATTTCAAGGGCTTCCCGGCCATTCCATGCCTTTGTCACAACCGCCCCCGCATTCTGTGTGATAAATTCCACGATTTCCATATTCAGTTCATTGTCCTCAACCAGAAGGATATTCATCCCGGCAATGGAACATACAGATTTCTTTGCTTTCTGTTCTGCCTCTCTTTTTTCCGCATCAATTTTGAACGGTATCGTGATCACAAATGTAGTCCCCTTGTCCTTCTCACTCTCAAAAGTAATATCTCCGCCCATTCTTTTTACAAGCGCCATCGTAATCGACATTCCAAGTCCCGTACTGCCATATTTGCTGTAACCGCCGACCCTCTCCTGCGTGAACGGTTCAAAAAGATGTTCCTGGAATTCCCGGCTCATGCCAATTCCCGTATCTCTGCAGGTAAATTCGAACACTGCAGTATCACCCTCTGTAGAAATCTCTCTGCATCTCAGCATAATCTTGCCATGCTCCTTATTATACTTGACTGCGTTACTTATAAAATTCATCATGATACGTTTTACATAAACCGGACTGCCGATCAGATTCCAGTGGGCAACTCCAATGTTGTCCTGGGTGATTTCTATTTTTCGTTCCTCCGCCATTTTTTCGATTACTTCAAGAACGCTTTGTGCTATATCATGAAGGTTAAATGGAACCTCCTCCAGCATAATCTCACCGGATTCCAGTTTTCCCATATCAAGAACCTCATTGATCAGCTCCAGCAGAAGGTGAGAGGCATCCCTGATCTTTTCTCTGCATTCTGCCAGTTTATTTATATCATTATGGTAATAATCCGCGACCTCGAGCATCCCGCAGATTCCATTGATCGGTGTGCGGATATCATGACTCATTCTCCTGAGGAAATTTGTCTTGGCTTCACTGGCACGCTCTGCAGTATCCAGTGCTTCTTTCAGAAGCTTCTGCTGTCGGATTTCAGCCTCCACAACATCATCTACATTCAGGAATCCCAGCACAATGATCCCTGAATCCTCGTTTCTGATAACGCGGAACTGATAATAATGAATCTCATCTCCGTTTTTTACCCGGTAGTTGCCCTTGTACTCTTCTTTTTTCCTGATCCTCTTACGCACATTGCGAAGCCTCAGTACTTCATGCAGCATATCGCGGTCATCCGGATGCACCCGCTCTTCAATGTATTTTGCAAGAAACTTCTTATAAGAATAGCTGCCGTCCTCTTTCTTCTTCAGTCCATCTTCATTTCCCTCTTCCTCTTTGATGATCGAGAGCGTTTTTTCTCGGAGATTCAGAAGATATACATCCCTGTAATTACTGCTGAGTGTACGGACAATACTGACCTGCGTCTCATATTGCTCCTGTGACCGGGTAATATCCACTCCATACAAAAGTCCCTCCAGATGATTATTCGACGGATTTATCAAAAGCCGTACCACGTACTTTGAAATACGTGCAATATTGTCATCATAATAGCATCTCGAAATTCTCGTTATCTCCACCTGTCCCGCATTGTAGTTCTCAAGCATGGAGTTTCGACAGAAAGCATCAATGAAATCCTGTCTGTCCTGCTCCTTCGGAATATACTGTGCCGTATCCCGGACAAACGCATCAATCGTACAATCCGACTTCAGTGTATCCACGATCGCAGATGTTCCACCGGTTTTGAGTATCTTATCATCCGTGATATCCAGATGAAAATATCCCGCAGCATGAGAAATGGAACCAATCAGGGAATTCAGTTGATTTTCATATATTTTGCGTGCATTTACATCATTATCCTCGCATGCGGCAGCGATTACAAAATCCTGCTCATCCTCCGTTTCACCGTTTCTGGTAACCAGAAGATAATAATAATGCGTCTCTTCTCCTGCACTCCTGAAATGCACCCTGAAGCTCGATGAATTTGTAAGTTTCTGTTCCAGATAATCCAGTTCCATTTTTTTCAGGACGTAGCTGCGGTCATCCGGATGGATATAGCGGGTAAGATATTCCCTCACTGTATCATAATCCGCATTATCTTTCACAATACTGTTGTCCGGATCATTTGTAAATTCAGAGCGGTAAACAGAAATTGTTTTCTGCTGACGGTTGACAGAATAAACTGCCACATAGTCCGAAGCAAGCCGATTGACTGCCCCCAGAAGACGTAGAGATTTCTCTCCTGTAGGAATCGCACTTGACAGTCTCTCTCCCTCTGCAACGGTACTGAAAACCAGTGCATGCCCTCTGCTGCCGTCCGGAAGGATGGTATCCACCGCATCCACAGTCTCGTAAATATGACGAATGGGATCCAGATACGTCTTTGGACCACAGATTCCATTGACCACCGGACACGGCGGACATGGTGCATCCAGTCCCATCAGTGCTTTGTAACATTTCATTCCCATCTGAAGGCTCGGATAGATTTCCTTCGCTGTCTCGTTAAACCCAATAATATTGTAATCCCCGTCAATACTGTAATATCCTGATGAATGTGTCCCCATAACCTTCCCTTTCCTGTTCCATTCTATTTCGTAACTGTTCAGCACCCTCACAGTCACGAGTCAAAATGCCTCGCGGGATACTGCTTTCTGAATAGTTACCTAACTGTTTAATACATCGAACTGCATAAACAGTATTATCAATAAGAGTATATCATTTTTTGAAGCAATTGGAAATCTGTTTATTTGTTGTGGGAAATATAAAAATTTATTACTAATAACCAGATGTTTAGCACAACTGAAGCATATGATATCATTTGTTATAGAATTTGATCAGGAATGCTCTTAGTTATAAAGTCGCGGCAGGTATCTTCGCATCTCATATACCCGCCACGACTTTGGATAAAAATTTAACGCATATATATGTTCTTCCAGTTTCGGAAAATCTTCATAAAGGTCTGCACGGAGCAGATATACACCATTGTATTCCGGGAAGAAGTGCAGATCATCCTCCAGAGTCACCAGTCCAAACCGCTTATTCAGCCCGTCTGTGGAATACACGACAGTCACATCCATATTTCCGGCATTGATCCCGACATACTTTAATCCGCGGTCGATTGTGTTATTCTGTCTGAAATCCAACCCGTATGTAGAAACAAAAGATTTACTCCGGAATTCACTCGCTGATAATGACAATTGCCACAATGTATTGTCCATAATCAAACATGCTATTCATTCAGTAGAGATTATGGCTGAAATTAATTAACTACGAGGCAGACTGTACGTCTGCCTCTTTTCTTTCCTATATACACCTGGAAATGAATTACAGCCAGTTTTCCAGAACATCATTCAGCTTATTCATATCCAATGGTTTCGCGATATGTCCATTCATGCCTGTGTTCTTGGCCAGCTGTACATCTTCTGCAAAAGCATTGGCAGTCATGGCAACAATAGGCAGTTTTCCCTTTTCACCCGGAAGGCTCCTGATTGCTGCAGTTGCCTCATAACCATTCATGACAGGCATTTGGATATCCATAAAAACAAGATCATACAATCCTTCCGGAGAAGCTTCCACTTTTTCAACTGCGATTTTTCCATTTTCTGCTGTTTCCACTTCTGCCCCTGTCATCTGCAAAATTTCACCAGCAATTTCTCTGTTCAACTCATTATCCTCAACCAGCAGAATCCTTTTTCCCGTGTAGTCTGATTCTGACAGCTTCTCCAAATAATTTCTCGCTGTTTTTTCTTTTCTTCCTGAAGTAAACTGCCGCAGTGTAGCCGTCAGCCGGGAACGGAACAGCGGTTTTGCAATAAAAGCATCTATGCCCGCCGCCTTTGCTTCTTCTTCAATCTCGCTGAATTCATAAGATGTCAGTACAATAATGGTGATTTCTTTACCTATCCGTTTCCGGATCTGTCTGGCTGTCTCTATGCCATCCATTTCCGGCATCTTCCAGTCCAGGATAACAGCAAAATAATCATTTTTTAGCTCATGACGTGCATAACAACGTTCAACAGCTTTCCTGCCAGAAAGAACCCATTCACCTGTAATACCGATTTCTTTCAGTGTGGCAACTGTACTTTCACAACATGTCTTATCATCATCCACAACCAGAACAGGCAGATTCATCAGATTTCTGTCCTGTTCTTTTTCTTTTTCCTGAAGTTCCAGATAAATTGTTACTGTAATTTTAGTTCCCTTATGTAAGGTGCTTTCCACTTTAATATTACCATTCATCAGGTTCACAATATTTCTGCTGATTGCCATTCCAAGACCTGTTCCCTGAACTCTGGTTGTCCGATGGTCATCTGCGCGGCTGAAAGGATCAAACATGATTTTCTGGAATTCCGGTGACATACCGATTCCATTATCCTCAATCGTAAATTCATAGCATCCAAGTTCCGAAAATCCATTTGGCTTTTCCTCTATGGAAAAAGTAATATTCCCACCATCCGGTGTATACTTGATCGCATTACTCATCAGATTCACAAATACCTGCTGGATTCTCAGGCTATCACCACAGACACTCTCATGTTCAATGTGATTAATGTGTATATCTAAATTGTGTTTATGTTCATCAATCACCGGTTTTGTGAGTGTTATAAGATTATCCACCAGATCTGGCAGATTGAAATCCTCCTGTGCCAGCGTCATTTTTCCACTTTCAATACGTGCCATATCCAGCACTTCATTAATCAGCCCCAGCAAATGACGGCTTGATTTTGTAATTTTGCTGAGACACTCAATGACTCTGTCCTGACTCTCAATATTTGCTCCTGCGATTGCCGTCAGACCCACAATGGCATTCATCGGCGTCCGGATATCATGGGACATATTGGAAAGGAATTCTGTTTTCGCACGATTTGCATTTTCTGCGGATCGGTAAGCCTCTTTCAGTGCTTGACGGGATTCAATCTCTGCTTTCTTCTCCTGTGTCACGTCCATGGATGCCATCAATACTTTTATCAGTTTTCCATTCTCCCATTCCATAGGAATATAAGAAGCGATTTTATAAGTCTTTTCATCCAGGCTGCAGTACTCAAACTTATAAATATCATTTTCACTTTTCAGATTTTTCCGGATATTTTCCGGGGCTGTCAGAACATCAATAGTTTCCAATGGTTCCAGTGTCTTATATTTTTCAAGAACCTGTATCTGAAAATCATGATAGAATCCCAAAGGTTTATATATCATCTGTCCATTCAGGTTGTAGAATTCATATCTGTCATTTTCCAGATCACAGACAACAAAACGGTCAACCAGACGCACAATGCTCTGGATCAGCTGCTCCATGGAAGCATTGTCCGCTGCCATCTGCAGATGCCGTGCGCTCTCCACCTTTGCCTCTGTAATATCCCGCAGGAAAATCATGGCATATTCTGAATCCTCTATCTCTCCACGTATGATCACATTACGGACCCATCGTTCTTCACCATTCAGAGTGATGCGGCACTCCAAAGCCAGTTCTGTTTCCAGACCCTTCAGCTTTTCTGCAACATAACCACGGTCATAAAAAGCGGATACCGCCTTCTTATCTGTCTCCACAACATAGGAATCCACAAAATGACGGATCAGTTCATCCCATGTATGACTCTGTTCAAAGACTGTCATCAGGGACGGTTCAACCTTAAAGGTATCAAAAGTATTCGCTTCCAGATTCACATAATACTCGCACAGGTCTGCTTTCGTAAAAGCCCTGTGGAAAGCAGCAGATTTTTGTGCCTGCATGGCCTCTTTTTTCTCTGCATCAATATTAATAAAAATCCCGGCAATCCTGCTGGCAGAACCATCCAGCCGGCGTATCACTTCTGCCGATGCCCGAAACCACTGGTATTGATTATCCTTCATTCTCATACGATACTCTACCTGGTATTTTATCTGGTTCGTCTTATCCTTAATTGCCGCCTGAAGCTGCACCATTACTCTTTCTTTATCCTGTGGATGCAGAAGGTCTGACCAGGATTCCAGTTTATTCGGAAAGTCCAGAGTGTCATGATAGCCAAGCATTTTTCGGAATTCATGACTCCAGTTTGCATTCACAATCTCACTGTTTTCGTCACAGTCAAAATACCAGAAGCCGGAATAGATAGCCTCATTGAGCAGTGCCAAATTTACATGATCCCAGTTGACCTGTACGGACATAACCCAGATCTGTCTGCCTGCTTCATCTGTCGCATCCTCTTTATAAAGCCGTACATTATTCACGGTACCGTCCGCAGTAAGGATCTGTGCTTCCCCTGCTCCGTGAAGCTGCGAAAAACGGTCTCGATTCATTATATCTTCCCCATTATAAAAGAAGTTTTTCAATGAGCCTTTTGTCTGTTTCATGAAAGTATCGAATGTATATCCTGTACTATGCAACAGCAGATTATTCACAGACAAAATAGACAGGTTTTGGTCATAAGATCCTGTCATTATACCTACCCCGCCATTATTTTCCAGTGTTTTCTGTACGGCCTGTAACATGGCCTGTGTCTGCCCCGTTACATTCTCACCTAATGAATATATTTTGTCTTCATAATTTTTCATTTTATAAAAATCCTCTCTCCGTCTTATGCCTTCTTCATCCTGCTTTTATCTGTATACAGAGAACCTGTCCCTGCCAGTTTTCTTACCCATTTGGGCATACAAAAAAGAACACATGCCAAAATATGCCAGTGTCCCTACTACATTTCTTCAAAATCACACATCCGTATAGTATAAAAGTTATCGAAATCTCTTCCGTTTTCACATCTTTTCTATATATGATATGGAAACAGTGGCAACCGGCTGACCTGGTCAAACTTTTTGACTTTAGCCCCTTCTGGTTTTGCGTCCCTGCCTTTCAGCAGGTTTGCCTTTAAATAATTTCTATTTTTATCAAAAACAAAATACCATAAAGTTTTTCATACGTCAATATTGCTGGATAGAAAATCTGTGTATTTTGCGTATGCCAGCCTGCATTGTCAGTTATCGATCGGCTCGCCAAACCACTCACCATAAAATTATTTATTACAATTTCACTGGCTGCAAGATGTGGAACCTTTACACCATCTCCTTTTCCACAAAATAAGAGCCTTGCCGAAGCAAGGCTCTTACTAAGCGTTTTTCTTCGATTCAAAGAATCTATTCGGCTTGTGATTACCGCATAAATCAACCAGTTATAATCTTTTCATTTTATCCGTGATACTCTCCATTATACTGGATCAATGTAATATCTTCTACATTTGTGATCTTCCGGATCCTCTCTGTGAAATCGAGATCATTCTGCCGACAGAATACCTCAACTGCCATCTCTGTTTTCTCCCCACGCATCGTCTTTGACTTTATGAAATATTTCATTTTTCCAAAGTTGCGGATAATTTCATCACCTGCCTCATCTCCCTGATAATGAATCACTGCGATATAGATCCTGCCCTTCTGCTGCTTATGATAGAACAAAAAGATCATTGCGATCATTACAACTGCCGCGATCAGAGCCAGCACATACATTCCTGCTCCGGTTGTGATTCCTGTAGTGATCGCCCAGAAAAGATATAGCAGATCCATCGGATCTTTCACCGCTGTACGGAAACGAACGATAGACAACGCTCCGACCATACCAAGTGAGATCACAATGTTCGTACTGATCGCCAGAGTAACCATACAGGTAAGAAGCGTCATTCCGACCAAAGTAACCGCAAAGCTTCTGGAAAAGATTACCCCTACATAAAATTTGCTGTAAACCATATAGATCACCGCTCCAAGAAGCAATGCAATGATCAGCGAAATTGCCATCTTCGGTGCATTAAAGCTGTCAAATACGCCGGATTCCAGCACCGACTTCTTAATCATATCTTGTATACTCATAATAGTTTTCTCTCCTGTGTTTCATTCCAATATTCAAACCCATGCAAATACTGCGATTTTTCATAACAGAGTACATATTTTGATACTGCTGTGAATTCTTGTGCATTTGGTGGAAGCAAGTCACGCACGATCTGTGGAAGCATCTCTGTGAATTTCACTTCCATAACCAGTTTCCCCGGTTCAAGCACCGGAAGTGTCGGAAGGGACGGATCAAAGATGTCATAACTTCCGACCGCAGCCCTCACATCACTGTCAAATGTAATCCTGACTGTCCCCTCATCCATGATCCACGGTACACGGTCATAGTCAACGATCGTGCGTGGACGCATGAGATTGCTGACACATTCCACATAAAATTCTCTGCACAATGAATACGGACTGCTTAACAAAAATTTATAATCTCCATCAAGGATCTTATAGAATTCTTCCTTTGTCAGCGGAGCACTTTCTTTATAAATATAACTTCCGAATTTCTTCTTCCGCTCCAGCTTGATCGAACGGTCACTACAATCATAAATACGGATCCTGTATTTTTTTCGCATCAGGACACCAGATTCCTTTTCCGCATAAGCGCTGTTGAAATAATCTTCAAAATAGAGGCTGCGGATCATATAACCATTTCCCTTTGCATTTGGATCCTTTTTCAGCAAATGCTTCATCCTCAGCTCCAGCAATTCTTTCTCACTGGTACTGATCAGATATTTCCATTCATTACGGAAGCGTTCTTTTGATAAATCATTCCTCATAAATATCTTCCTCAACGTTTTGTCCGCCTGTAATGTAGAAACATTTCATACCATAATTCTTTCCAGCGTCTGTTACATAATAATCAAAAGCATCCTGCGTCTGTCCAGATGTATTTGTCGCACGGATACGCACAAAATACTGACCATCTGCCGGAACTGTAGTCTCCGCTTCCGGAATTTGAATATTATCCTGACGAAATACAATCTCATTAAACTTATAATCTTTTGCCAGTTCAACTGTGTAAGTGATCGTCTCTGCATCAAAGTCATACGATGCGTCCCAGTTGAACTTCAAAATATTTCCCTCGATCACCGGTTTTCCGATATAAAACGGCATTGGCTTTTCCAGGCTCTCCTTATAAAGTTTATAATTTTGTTCTACCTCTGAAGGGATTGCCGATGCAATTGTTTCATACTTCGCTTCAGTCAACGGTGCATACATCTGGTCCGGCATCTGATTTAAATACTTCTGAGTAACTGTACGATATTCCTCTATCATACTACTGATCCGATCCACACTGAGATAGGATCTCAGATCCTGGATCGCCGCGTCAAGTTCCTCACGGAAATCCTCGGACTGCAGACATCTTTGAAAAAGAACATTTCCCCAGTAATTGCTGACTCCACATTCCCAACTTTCCTGATCGAAACGATTCTGAATGTTGTATTCGGTTCTCATGAAAGAGCCGTCATTATCCCACGCAATCAGATACCATGTGTCCGAATTCTGTGGACTATATAAATATGTATTACGATTCTGTGTATCTACATTTCCGGTCAGTATCTGATACGCCATCCAGTACGTCAGATTTTCTCTGTCAAAATATTGATCCAGGATATCCGCAATCGGTTGAGAAATATCATTCAGATCTGTCAGCATTTGAATCAGTTTCGTATGATCTGAATTTCCTTTGATCTCCAGGAGCTTTTCAAAGGCTTTCTGGTCATAGGTCGGATCGTCTTCTTTTTTTATTACATCTTCATAGCGGAAAAACTCAAACGAATTAATTTTGTACAACTGTCCTTTCGAATCCATTCCATGGTTCTTCATTCCTGTCTTGTTCAGCTGTTCCACCTGTGTGTACAATCCATAGTCCTGGAATTCTGAGCTGTCCCCCTCGGTAAGATCTCTTACATATAAATGTACGAACTGAGTTCTAAGAGACATCAGCTGCGGTATCCCTTTCAGAAGATCGTAGGACAGCTTATTACGGAAACGCATTCCCTCTGTCTGATGTTTATTCAGATTGATTGTGCGCTGTCCACGCCAGGTTCCTTTGTTCTTCTTCAGCTCAATCTTGTAGTTTTTCTGTGCATTACGGCTTGATGTCTGTCCTCTGATCTGCACAGTAGCATTCGGCACATTTTCACCATATCCAACCTCCCCTCTCTGCGGACCTGACTCATCACCAACCTGAAGAAGCGCCGCTGTCTGGTAACGGTCTACTCCCATCTTGTCATAATCATAGGCCGAATAACTGTTGATCTCCTTCCAGGTGTGATCCGTTCCCTCTGAAGAATTTCCGCGGGAAACGGTGAGATACATCGTCACAACACTCGTCTCGTCATCATTTTCATAGAGACTATCCTTATCCCTGAGGTGAACGTCGTTGATATCCTGTGTCTCTGCCTTTTTTATCTCTTCCTGTTGTTCTGTCTGTTTCTTTGAAGTATCCCCTGTGTTCTCCGGGGTGGTACATCCCGTCAGGCAACAGGACATTCCTAATAAAAGGGCACATCCCAACGCAAGTAATTTATATTTTTTCAAGCTTATCTCCCCTCTCTATTTTCTCTTCCAAAAAGCATCCAAGCCGTGTGAAGAAACCTGTTTTATCCTCTGCTACGATCGGCTGTACACTCAAAATATAATACGGTAGTTTTTTTATAAAATATCCAAGACGCAGTGTACAGATCAAAAAGAACACTGCACTTCCCAGTAAAAATCCAAACCCATAATACACCTGTGGGAAGAATAAAGACACACAGGTAAATGTCGTCGTACACGCGGCGAACATTCCTGTTGCAAATAATGCTCCCTTGTAATCTGTAAAATAAAGTAAGATCAACATCATTGTGTTAGCAATTGCATAGAGTCCATAGCCGACACAGAGTGTACGGAAATATCCTTCCATAAGATCATTAAATCCAAGCGGAAGATATGTCAGAAGCAGCTGTCCGATCGAAATCGCCAGTGCCGTTGTAAGTAGCTGCTTTAACGCCGTATATTTCAGCTCCATGTTTAAAACCTTTCTCATCTCATTTCCCGCCTGCAGGATATCCTTGATTTCTCCCTTGTCATTAAACAAACTATAATAATTCCGATATTTCGGATAGAAATTCACTTCCACAGATACAACGAAATTAACGGTTGTAATAAGAATCGTCAAATAGGCGATCATCGCAGGTACATCATGATACGGTGCACCATAAAATAATCCCTGAACATGTACACGGATCGGTCCGCACCACATGATAACAAGATGTGCAAATAGTCCGATGTTCGTGAACAAGCCTGTAAACGCAAGCGGAAGGAACTGATCCACCCAGCGTAAAAAGAAAAATGCACTGATCTCTCTCTGCGGAAAATAACGGTACAACAGCGTCACATCCCAAAGCAGCATAATTCCATAACCGATCGTAACTGCGATCATCAACGCCTCTACATGTGGAATCCCAATCAGGATCAATAGGAATCCGACCAACAATGATACCGCTACCGCTGTAATAAATGAAATAAGAATCCCTTTGTAATCCTTGATCGCTGTCAGATAACTCATCGCATTCCAGGTGACGATCAATTCTCCGAAAAACTCCAGGCACAAAAACTGATCGATCAGATTGATTCCTGAAAACAGAAGAAAAATCCCATACATGATTCCGCCGACTAAAAGCAGGATCGCTGTTGAACCCCAGAAAGAAGAAAGCACCGCCTCGTGGCGTTCTTCATACAGCATATCCGCAATATATCTCGTCACGACCATAGAGAAGAAACTGGTCACGGTCAACGAAGCGAGAAGTGTATAAGTAATCATACAGTTCAGAAGTTCCCGGTTATGTCTCGTCGCACCGGTATAATCGCAGATAAAAGCGATTCCTACCAACAGCACGATACCGAGCAACATCGGACCTGTACAGATCACTCCTGCATACCCATACGCTTTTGCCGTCGCTGCAAGTCCGCGCTTCTGGAATAATTTTTTTAACTCAAATCCGATTCCGGCCATCTGCCTCTTCCACCTCCTGATACATCTTCCGGTACTTTTCAATCATTTCTTCTTTTCGATAATATGCTTTCACTCGTTTCTGTGCATTCTCCCCCATGCGGAGTCTCCGAGTTCTGGAAGCGCACATCTGATCCATTGCCTGCGCGAGCCCCTCTCGATACATCGGTGGAACACAATATCCTGCTGTTCCGTATCGATCCTCCTCGTTACCATTCAGAAGCTCCCTGCAGCATCCTACATCTGTAGTCACACAAGGCCGCCTTGCAGCAAATGATTCTAAAACAGACAGCGGCTGTCCTTCCGATATACTCGTCAAAATTGTAAAATCCAGCTTCTCCATATAAGAGATGATATCCACTCGTCCTGTAAAGATCACATTTTCCAGATGAAGCTGATCGACCAGCGCATAACACTCCTGCGCATACTCCTCATCATCGACGCCTCCCATAATGTGGAGACGCACATGTTCTCTTGTCGTGCAAAGCTCATAAAACGCATAGATCATCGTCTTGATATCCTTGATCGGTGCCAGACGCACGATCGCACCGATGTCAACCCATCCGTCTTCCTCTTTCAATGGAATAGGGGAAAGCCTTTCATAGTTGATTCCGTTCTCAACGACACGACATTTCTCCTTGTCACATCCCATCTGGATCTGTGCATGCATGGCATTGGTAAATAATGCTGAGACTAGAAACGCTCTCGTATAAATAATATCCGACAGCATATAGAAGAAAGAAATCCACTGCTTTTTAAATGCCGGCTGTACCCATTTTGCACGAATGATCTCTTCTTCACGCTCTCTTGTGTATATTCCATGCTCTGTCAGCAGCACTTTCTTCTTATAGACATACCCGCCCAGGCATGCAAGAAGTCCGCCATATCCTGTACAGATTGCATGATAGACATCTGCCTTGGGCACTTCACTTCCCATTAGATAAAAGACCGGAAGCAGCATAGAACGCATTGTGTGAAATGCATCCGCAAACGGAGTATATGGATAATCTTTTATACAGCACTCCGTCAATATATTCAGGAATTCCTCACTTCTTAAAAAAGACATAGGATTCAGCTTCTGGTCATGATAGAGCCGAAACAAGATTTCCCAATTCGGGCGTCTACACAGCATCAGCTCTTTCAGGCTGTTCGTCTCTTCCTCTGTAAAGGCATGAAGCATTTTTCCTGAATCCTTCAGCCGCAAGGCGTCATCCAGAAAGACCTCGTGAACTTCTACAACATTTTTCGGAAGCTCGTAGACAAATTTCCCTTTATCCTTCGCATTTGCCCCAATCACCCACAGAACAAACTCATGCTCTTTCATTTCATTGATATACTGGTGCATCCAGGTGGATACACCTCCAAATATGTAGGGATAACACCCCTCCAATATGAGACAGATTCTCACAATTAACTCCTTATCTGTCGCGTGTTACCGCTTTGTATTTCAATCTTCTAATTTCTCGATAGTTACTGTTGGTTCCTTTGCCTGAAGCAGATAGAGATTTCCTGTCAGATGTGTAAGTTTTCCTCCCGAAACTTCACCCGGTGTTCCTTCATTGATCCTCACCATAAAATATGCTTCATCATAGAAGTTTTTAAGCTTCAATTCTATAGACTGCTCTGTCACTGTCTTTGTAAATGTAACCGCTCCATAACGCTGAATCGCACCGGATAGTTCCGAACCGGTGAGTTGTCTCAAGGACGGTGCCGAATCCACCAGCCAGTCCATATATTCAGCGAGGTTGCTCTTCATCTTTTCCCAGCCAAGCGCTGCACCGCGGTCTTCGTCCAGAAGATCATCCGGATGAATAAAATGACTGTTCACAAAATGCATATTTAATTCCGACAGTGCCGCCATCTTCATATAATCATCGATAATTGCACCGGAGATGATACGCGGCTGTTCTACAATCCCATCCTTTGCAACTTCAAATTCCTGCACATACGCAAACTCACCGGTGAAATAATTACTGGCGATCGTCCGGATCTCCGGGAAATCTTTCGCGAGCATCTCTCTTCCTTCTGCTGACAATACATTGGACGGCGGTACATAGACTGACATTGATACACTGGGAAATGTATCCTCTCCAAAATGGATCAATTCTTTTACAGCCTTTTTCATGGCCGCCTCATTTTTCCATGTATCATACGGAAGCACGTCACCATAATCCACATTTGAAAGACTCAACGGCTGATGATTGTATCCATGATACCCGAGTTCTCCACCTTGATGAAGCAGCATATTTCCAAAATACTGAAAACGTCTGGTATCCTTCTGTTTCTTAATCGTTCCATCCGTCGCATCCTCATAATTTTCAATAATCACACCGGTATAGCGAATGTTGTGATCGGATGCAAGCTCCTGCATATCCGGCCACCACACATCCATATAGAAATCACTAATGCTCATTCCATAGTCCCGCTTCACATAAGTAGCATCTCCCTCCGGAACCGGTGATGGAAAGTCATCCAGATAAAATGCTGATCCATTGATCACCGGATAAACCCCCACATCAGTAAGGAGACTGTAGGAAGCCGCATAGAATCCACGCACCGCTTTCTCATACAGTCCAAAGTTGTCTACTACAAACTTCCCTTTTCCATATTGGTTTTCCCAGATCAGCGGCGCTCCCTTTTCATCTCTGATTCTCGCATATACCTGTGCTTTTTCGCTCAACTCGACCGCCCAGGCAGCATCATACGGATCTGTGATCGTATAAGCCTGTCCCCCGCCAAGCATAAATTCCGGTTCAAAATAAATACTGTCTACAAGTGTATTGTCATATCCGGAAGAAATGATTCCAAGCTTCTGCTCAATCACTGATGAATACGCTGTTTTCTGAAGTGTCAGGGCAAAAAGTACATTCCCACCCTCTGACACCCAATCACACAGTTCCATAAGATTCTCTTTCAACGGACTTACATCACTCAGTAATACAACAACCGTTTCATAAGCATGATAATCTGGAATAGAGGATGCACTCTGCAGGTCTACCACATCTGTTCCCACCTTCATATCTTTAAAAATTTGTTGAAACTGCTCCCATGCAGCCACACTCGCCTCATCTTCACTGTTACGAAGTACCAGACAGGTCTTCGGCAGTGATTTCGCAGCCATCTGTTCCGTAACCACTTCTTCCTGACTGAGATATGCGACTTTTCTGTCTTTTTCAGTATATTGAATTCCACTTCGTTCAGCAAAAAGGACGACCGCGATCATCAGAAATACACCCAGGATCACCAACATACTTTTAAACGGAAATGTTTTCAATGATTTTAATCCAGCCAAAAAGCCAATACCTCCTTACTCTTAGACGACAGATAGATCTGCTCCTCTTTCATCTGTCTTAAACACTGCTGCAACTCCGCTCCCTTTTTTCGTTCTGCCAGATACCGGATCTTCAAAATCCAGAACTCCTCTTTCCGATGCCATTTCTGATCCATCAGCCCTAGAATCTCTTTCGCCTGAACATAATCTCCTGTTTTCATCAGATTTTGGAACAGACGCACACATGTGGAGAGCGTCGTTTTCACCTTCAGCTTTTGTCTTAAAAGACGGATATAACGTTCCCTCTGTTCTCTCTCCATCTGGGCTTCCAGAATCCCCTGATTCAGATACTCTTCCATAAAATCACAGTACTGCTCCAGGATCTCCGGATCGTCCGGTGATGCCGCATACAGCTTCTCCATCTTCTGCAAACGAAAATCATATTCCTTGGAAAGTTCAACCATGGCTGTGATCGCATAATGGACAACCTCTACATCTTCATTCATGCGGGCCTGTTTCAGAAGATCCATATATTCTTCCGGATCATCATTTAACACATCCATGATCAGTTCACGGCGCACTCTCGGTTCGTTAATCAAAAGTGCTTCCTCTAACGGAACGATCTTTTTGTCCGTATCCGAAACTGCCTGAAAAATATTTTTATAAATCTCTTCATTTACACGAAGCTTTTCCACTCCCGGTTCTATCCTATTGTCTCTTCTGGTCAGCATTTGCAAATGCAAAAGCAGCACGCACACTGTTCCCCAGAAAGGAACGAAGATCACAAGTGCCATCAGATATTTTTTCACCTTCAGCAGATGTGTCTTTATCCCCAGCCAGACCAGCACACAGCAGACAATATGTAACAGGATCAGGAATACTCCAAGCACTGTCTGAATCATAATTTTTCTCCTGTATTTGCATTCTCCACGGTATTGATCTCATGACAGACGAAGCCGTCATTTTCCAGTCTTGCAAGAATGATCGGCAAGGAACTTCTGTCCGTCTGTGAAAGAATGAGGAAGAGCTCTCCTTTTTCAGAAATCCCCCTGACATCATTTTCACGGACCGAAGCCTGTAGCGCTGTGTCTGCCTCTTCCAGTGTCATCTTCGGATACTCCAGCTTCAAAAGCACATAGGATGCCCGATTCTCCTCCCTCATAGAATGGAAGGAATACAGCCGTTCTTCAAAATACTCCTGCTTCAATATACGTGTACCCTGCACGTACTGCCTGTTCTTGATTGCCTCCTGATATTCCAGTGCGCGCAAAAGTGCTGTTTCTACCAGACCGCAGAGAATCTGGAACAGATTCAGATAATAGAGGGAAAGCTGTTCATTTCCCACTTCCTGAATGAAAATCAGCATCACAAGCTCTCCATCCTTGTGAATCCCGTTCATATACATCGGATAGCCGTCCAGGAAATTCCGGTTTACCCACACCTTTCCGGATACAATCGTCTCTTTCGCTTCCAGATAATCATCCAGACAAATGGATTTTTTCAACACATCTGTCATTCCCTGGGATGCGATCTCAAGACGTCCATAGCTCTGATTCTTTCCAACTGAATAAATCGCAAATGTATGATTCTCAAGAACTGATTCCATCACATGCAGAGTTTCAATAAAAAGCTCCTGCGGAAGAATGATATCCAGTTTTTTCGTAATATCAAAAATCTTACCAAAGCTGTCACGGCTTCCCAGAATCTGCTTCTTGTACTGCCGTTTATCAGAAAGCGTCTCCTGATACATTTCTCTCATAAACAGGAATTTATCCAGGATCAGTTTATTCTCCTCTTTCATGAATTGAATATTATCTCTGTTTTTCAGTCGGATGTAACCACAGATCGCGCCGACTGCAAAATAGAAGATAAACGGAATCCAGTTCGAAGGTTCGTAGAAAAGTGTCGTCCAGCCGATCCCGGTTTTCGTATATGCTGCCAGCAATGAAAGTGTTTCCAGCCCCGCTGCAGCAAGCCCGTAATTAATGCCGTACAGACTGCTGAACAGCACGATGTAAACAAGTCTCAGATCGATCATCTGAAACTGCACCTGATTTCCCGCCACCCGGTTCAGTGCTTCAAAAACAAAAAATGTGAGCAGCAATTCCGCGATTCTCACGATTTTATCATGTGCTTTCAAAAAAGTTTTTACTACATCGATCTTCCGTGTCTTATGGTTCGTTTTCTCACAATAATCCTCATAAATTTCTGTGAGATCCTCCAAAAGGGAAATCTTCGGAAACCAGCCGTATTCATTTCTCAGAACGTGGTCATCAGATATCCCATCCTGGATCAGCACATCTGACAAATAGGTAATGTTTGCAGCCGGAAACATCTGTGCCAGTCTCTCCCCGAACTGTTGAAAAGTAAAATGAAATACCTGCGGAACCTGAAGACAGGCGCTCCCCTCTCCCCAGTTATCAAAAATCTTGTATAATAAATCCCCAAGATCACTCAAAGCAAGAAAATGCATCTCCTGTGCCGGTGCTTCTTCAAATGTAATCTGCTTCTTATTGATCACAGTTGAGAACAGCTTGAAAAAATAATCCTCCTCATAAGTACCGGAATAAAGATACGGCACACGCAGGATCTTGACAGCGATCTGATGCAGATCGCCGTATTGCCTGCAGAACTCTTCTGCCGAGCGGACCATCAGCGTCTTTCCTGTTGTATCTTTATATAAACTATCCGGTCCTGTAATATACAGAAGCCTGGAATTCAGATTCCCCTTATAGTAATGTAATAGCTTGCGTAAAGTCTCAATCTCACCCTCCATCGTCCCATGAAATGTAAGATAATTAGAAAAATAAATCACTCCCTCAAATTCATACGTCTTGAAAATGTCTTTGAATTCTTCCTCCGTCTTCGGCATCGGGTATACCGATAAGCTCTTATTGCGATTTGACTTTTGTTCAATCTCTCCAAGAAGAAGGATCTGACACTCAGGGAAAGCCTCCTCGATAAATTCTGTTGTAATATATCCGATATTTCCGGTCACCAGTAATTTCATACGTCACCTCGTAATCATATATTGCACATTTCTATCATTTCCAACCTATCATTTATGCCGAAGATGTATTTTCTTTTATCCTCTTTTTGTCTTTATACATCTTCTCGTCAGCACAATGGATCAGCTCCGGCAGATTCTTTTTCTCTGCATCTGTCCAGGCGTATCCCATTGCAACAGAGATAGGAATGTCACTTTGTTCATCGGCAAATTCAATCTCCGCTCTGACTTGCCTTATGATTTCTTCCGTTTCTTCGGCTGTCTTGTTTTTCAGAATAATCACGAACTCATCACCGCCGATTCTGTAACACTGACCGTTCTGTTTCCAAGACCGGTCATCGTATCCATATAGGCCATTCTTGCATAGATCTCGACATTGGCATTCTCCTGAACCTGCTCATACATTACGATACAGGCTGCATTGATCAAAAATGCGATAACTGCCGAATCATTTCTTATTATACCATAGGCTCTCATTTTGAGTTTATTTTTTTCAAAAAAAGGGGATGTAAAAAAACTCGATTGAGTTTTTTCGCATCTCCCTTTTTGTACCTGTTGTGTATAAATGACTGAAATCATGCGCAAAGAAAGCGCACTTCCCCTCCCCCATAAATCCTGCGTTGGCAAGAAAGCCAAAAACGAGATTCGGAAAATGGCAGACAAAGCCTCCAACTATGCTACTCACAAAGCCATGACAAGAGAGGAATTAGGGGATTCCACGAAATGCGTGAAGATCATCAGCAAAGATAAGGACGGGGAAAAGATAAAACCTGTGGTAGAGATTGATAAAGAAAAAATCAACGAGGACCTGAATTATGCCGGATACAGCCTCATGGTCACCTCTGAACTGGATATGGAACCACTTCAAGTCTACCAAACCTACCATTGTTTATGGAAGATTGAAGAATCCTTCCGCATTACAAAGTCTTATTTGGATGCACGTCCGGTTTATGTGCAAAAAAAAGGAACAATCTATGGGCATTTTTTAATTTATGTAAGGCTTTGTGATCTTCCGGCATTAGCGCTATACTTTCCATACAATTTATCAGTGTCCGCAGTGCTGGATTTTCGTCCACAATTTTCATTGCTTTCACCTGGAGTTCACGATATTCTGGGTGATTCTTTTTCAGATACTTAGTCACCCATTTCTCCGCCGATTCCCATAGTGTACTTTGCTCCCACATGATATCCTGCTTCTTTCGCATATTGCATTTCTCCCTTCTGAAGTTCTCTTTTCAGTTACATGACTATACCAGAAGTCGGGGAAATAGCAATTCATCAGATGTACCGAAAATGCGTGGAGGAGATTGGGGATAGTAGACAATATGGGGATGTTGGGGTAAAAGAAAGGTCATGGCTTGTGCCATGGCCTTTCTAAAAGAACATATTTAATTTCCGCTTGCAACTCCGGCAAATTTTACTGTCACATCATAAGTAGACGGATCATCTTCAACAGATTTTCCGTTGACACAATCAGCGTCTGTTCCTTCCATCCAGATATACACATGAACGGCAATTCCATCATATCCTACATTTGTTGCAATTGCTTCTGAATTGGTCGGAATCGTAAAGTTCTCGCCATCCTTTGTTGCAGCCCAGTTTTTTGCACCAGTTATCCTTTGATCGGTATAATATCCGGTGTAAACATATGGATATGTAACTGTATCAAGTTTCGGCTTTCCGTTTACCTTCTGAATACTTGTCCATCCGGCCTTGGCAGTGCTGTCATTACCTTCGCCTGTTTCATTATCTTTTGCGTACACGATACGGAGCGTTTCTTCTCCAACAGGAGTTTTTCCGTCTGTCGCGACTGCCTGCGTAGTGATCGCAACACGCATGGAATCTGTAACCGTCTTGGAACCGTCCCCACCCTTTGCTGTAATTGTGACAGGAGCACCATCGCTAGCATCCAGATATACATCCGCCGTACCAGTCTCTGTAATCGTATAAACGATATAATCACTTTTTATAAATGCAAAATAATCCTTATCATAATTGCCCGGTATGGCATTTGCTCCTGTTGCAAAAGCTGGCTCAGAATAGTCGGTGACAAGACCTTGATTATTGAAGCTCTGACACACATACCAATTTTTCAGATCATCCGTAGAGGCCGGACTTAAAGTTGCTCCTTTGGAAGTTGCTTCCAGAGATTTCTGTTCTCCACCATGCTGTGCACCTTTTGACAATTCACCAATCTGAAGAATAAATCCATTGGTTGTAGCACTGATGGTAGATGTCGTTCCCTCTACTTTGTTGTTTGTCACAAACCAGGCATAAGTCGCTGATGATAATGCAACCGCGGTAACTACTACAGACAGACCTGCTGCTGCCAATTCCCTTTTTAATTGTTGTATATTCTTCATATTCTCACTCCTGACAGATAAAACATTTCAAAAAACAGAAGCCAGAAGATTCTGTTTTTTGAAATGTCCCCCACGCCACAACCGTGGGGACATATCTAATAATTAACGCAAATTATGTATTATGCGCCTGTTACATCGTTGTTGGTATTGACATCTTTATTATCTGTATTAACCGGAGTAGCTGTAAATGTGATTGTTACGCCACAACCTGTTAAGTCAGCAAGCTGATCTGTGTAAACATCATCGTCAGCACCATCATAATATACAAAAACATCAACTTTTCCGGATGTTTTTGCTGCAATTGCTGAATCAATTACACTATCAGAGTTATTCTTGGCAACACCCTGTCCGCTTATGGTCTGTGGATCAACATCAGTGCTAGTATATGTTTTAACCCAACCTGCTGTTTCATTGTTACCTTTCTGCCATACAACCCAACCATCTTCGCCTACAACCAGAACACGCATAGCATCCTCCAATTTAGAACCCTGAGTTGCATTAATCTGAACAGCAGAAACTTTTAAATCTTTGAAGGAACCAGCCTTATCATCACTTGTTCCGATGTAGAAAGTCTGCTGAATTGCGTATTTACCACTAACAGCTTCTGAAGCTTTTCCGTCTGTTCCGACTGTAAAACGTGAGCTAGCTAATTCAGTGGATGCATTTTTAGCAGAAGCATATGCAGATTCAAATTTTGCCTCTGTTCCACCAGTTATTGTACCAACAACCTGTGACGGATATAATTTAGTTTCTCCGGCAGGCTCAGTTAATGTTTTTGTTGTTCCTGAAGCAGCTGTTACAGTGACACTGTCAATTTTCAGGAATGGTGCATTTGACTGTGCACTGATATTTGTGGTTGTACCTTTAACCGTATTGTTACTTACAAACCAAGCATATGTACTTGATCCGAGCGCTACAGCGGCAACGCATACCATGGCAACAGCTGCTGCCATCTGTTTTTTCAGCGCTTTTACGCTGTTGTTTTTTGTTTCGTTCATGTCATTCTCTCCTTCGTACAGTTTTGGGAATTTCCTGCAGTTAGAATTCTTTTTTGTATTTAGATCAAACTCCCACCGGGCCCGGTTAGGAGAGTTTCCCTCTACCGTTTCCGGTGAGGCTTTCAGCTAACTACAAAATCGCTTCCCTGCCACGGGAATTCCCTCTGTAATATATATAATCGGTGGTTGTGGCGCCGGTTATAACGTTTTTATTTATTTCTTCTGGTCTTCCAGGTAACTTCCTTATCTGTGTAATAGCTGTCATTTGGAGCTTCATTACCGGCTGCATTGATCGGCTTGTCTCCGTTAAGGGTATCTTTGATATCCTGTATAAACTTCGACAGAAGACTGGTGTCATCGTCGAAGTCTGTGTCGATGTGCATGCTCATCTCCACACTGCCTCCGATAATAGAGTCTACACATTCCGAATCATCACCCTCCATCCAGATGACAATGGTATATTTATCAACATTTCCTACAAGGAAGCTATCTTCCTTATACTCGCATACGACATCGTCTGACAAGAAATTTGTGCAGTCTTTCTCAGGTTTTCCATCTTTTGCCGGTTCTGCATAGATCATTTTGTCTCCGTTTCGCCATACTGCGATACGGACAGCGTTCTCGGCTCCCTTGGAACAGGAATCCAGAGTGATCCTGGCCTTATAACTCAGGTCGATCTTTCCTGCATTTCTGACAAAATATGTATATGCCATATAGTTTTTACCATTGTGTGCACCTTCATGATCGTCCAGGTCATCTGGAAGATCTTCGATCGAAATATTCGTGGCATCTTTGACCATGGCTGCGGTAAGTCTCGCAGTTGCACCCTTGAAATCACCATTGTCAGCAATGCTGATACCTCTTCTGTACATTTCCAGACGGTCAAGGTTAATCGTGAAGTTACCCATTTTTTCCTGCATAAATGCGGCAGCAAACAAAACGCCGACTGTAACAAGCATTGCAAGCAGCGCAAGGCTCAGTTTATCCAGTCGGAGCAGAGCCGCACCGATCTGGCGCCGTTTCCTGTGAGGCCGGTACATACTGACGATCTTTTCCGGATCGACATCTCCGCCCTCCTGCTCCATCAGGGCTTCCAGTTCCTCAATTCGGATGATCTGGTCCGTCTTTGATTTTTTCTTTTTGAAAAAATGTCGTTTGTTCTTTTTTTCTGCCTTGTTTTCGAGCTTTTTTATCTTTTTTTCGGTTTTCTTTTTCACAGTTTATACCTTTTCTTTACATATGCCACGTAATCCTGCATATCCTGACATTCCTGCCGGTCTGCAAATCTTAACTGGATACCTGCTACGAAGCGGAACGGGCTGCCTTTCGGCATTTCCCTCGTCCAGCAGATGACTCCCACGACTTCTCTGGCAGGCTGTCCTTCGGCTGCCGTTCCAAGTCTTGGAAGGGTGAAGATACAGGACTCTCCTACTTCAAACCAACGGTTCATGTATACCGCAAGACCGTTGTTGGAGATATCCATGGTCTGTCCTTTTTCCTTATCCACTTCTCCCTCGGAATTCAGTTCCCAGGTATCCTGCATATAGGTAATCGGAAGCTCAACTTTCATACGGACATCCATACGTTTGATGAACTGTCTCTGTTCTGCCACACGTCTGACTTTGAGATAATGTCGGATTCCTTCTTTTACAACATCATCCACGTATCCGGCAAGAATGTTGCTTTCCTCTCCTTCGGTATATTTAAACAATAATTTCTGGCTTTCATCCGGCACAAGCCTCTTGCCGTCCACCATAGGTGCAGACACCAGAAATGCTGATTCATCTAATGCTTTGTTAAATGTGCAGAGCATATTGAACTGAGGCTCCTGCCCTACCGGTACGTCAAATGCAAGCTGCATTTTGGTACCTTTCTTCAGTTGTATACTTCCTGCCATGTTATTTTCCTCCTAATAAATCCTGTTTTATTGTTCTTTATCTGAAGAATTTTCTTTTTCTTTCTGTCTTTTTTCCTGGATCTCACGGATTGCTTCTCTGACCGCTGCCTCTTCCTCATCTTTGGCAATCTTACCTGCCAGTCTGATAGTCCGAACCAGATTACTGATGAGGATCACTGCGAGTGGTATGAGGATCACTGGTATGAAAACAAGCGGATTCGCTACCAGACGTGCGAGTTTTCCAAGTGCCAGGGACGACGCGACTACCTTTCCGATCAGAGCCTCGGAATCGGTTCCGTACTGGTCAGGGATATTGTTCGCATCTCCCTGTGTTGTGTATTTCCATTCCGTTCCATCCTCCTCTATTGCTATGACTCTGTGCGTATTTACAGCACCATCCAGCGCCGGGTCTGCGGAATAAAAGGAAATAACATCTCCGACCTGGATCTGTGACGGATCGGTTTTCTTTACAAGGATCAGGGTGTCTGTATCATAAGAAGGCCGCATACTTCCTGTCGTGATACGAAAGACCGTATACCCTCCAAGATTCGGAGCCTCCCCCTGTTTTGTAAAGACTACCAGGCACAGAACCACGACTGCCGCCGCAATGATCATTACGGAAATAATATTTATCAATGTCAGGAAAAATTTCTTTATCATGAGTTGCTGTCATCCTCGTCTGTGTTTTTGCGGTCACGGCGTTCCTGTAAACGCTTTACAATATAATGGGAAAGGCTGGCAGACTTTGCTTTTTGCAGGGCTTTCTGCATCGCTGCCTCGGCTTCTTCCTGCTTGCGTCTGGCTTCTTCGATCGCTTTGGCTGCCTCGCGCTGTGCTGCGGCAACGGCTGCCCGTGATTCTTTCTTTGATCTCGCTGCCGCGTCTGCTGCTTCTTTTCGGATCCTGTCGATTTCTTCTGATGCAGCTTTCTGTTTCTTTTCTTTTTCTTTGCGGGAGTTTTTTGCATCCTTTTCTGCTTTTTCTGCACGATCCAGTGCTGCTGTCAGCTCCCGTTCTTTCTCTTTTCGCACAGTGTCAAGTATCGTCTGGAGATTCTCGACAGAACGCTTTGCCTCTGCCTGCGCAATCTCTATTGAATTTTTCGCCTCAATATCTACTGCTGCCATCGCAGCTTCTGTTTCCTGGCGGACTTTCTGTTCGTTGTGGAGTTGTTCTTCCAGTTCTGCCCGCTCCTGCTCCATCTGCATTCTGGTCTGCTCCAGGAATTCCATCTGCTGGTTCAGGGAGTCCATCTGAAATTCCAGTTCTGAGAGGGAACGTTCCAGTTCTTCTCTTCGATTCGTTTCTTCTTCCAGTTTCGCCTCTGCATCCAGCTGCGCCTGTGTGACTTCCTCTACAAACACCTGTCGGATCTCAACATCCGGAATGTTTCTGTCCTCTACGATCTGTTCCTTGATCTCTTTGACAAATTTCGGCTTAACAGGTTCCCGCTTCTCTTTGGCAAGCTCTGTCACATTTCTCTGGTCAGATTCCAGAAGACTCTTGAATACGGTGTAATTTGTGATAAAGTTGATGTACATCTGCAGGAGATATTCTTCATCGAACTGTAACGCAGAATCCTGCTCCTCAATGGTATATCCTACTTCGTCATAGCTTTCAATGAACTGCCAGAGTCTGTAACAGGTGCGGTAATCCGGATCTTTCATCATAAGGTTGGTTCTCTGGATCGGGCTTCGCACCTTGGCACAGCCGTTCATGATATCGCAGAAAGAACTTGTCCGCAAAGTCCTTGACAGTCTTCGTACACGGTCGATCCTTTTGAAGAGGTCCATATGGTCGGTGTCGTTTTCGACATAGCTCTGGCGGTTTTTGATCGTCATTTCTACCCTATAGGAAATTTCTTCGTAAGCATCATCGATCTTACTCTCCATGCTCATGACGTTGCAGGTTTCGTCTCCTGTTGACCAGAAGATTACATCCGTTCGTTTGTCAACGAATGCAAAAAGCCGCTGAATCAGATGGTATACGAAACGGTTTTCATACAGATCATAGCTTTCTTCGGTCGTGACATTGAGGATCCTGGTCGGCTGGATCTCTCCTGCTGCATTTTCTGTGATGAACTGCGTATGCTGGCTTAAGTGCCGCACACTGTCAGCCGTAATCTTCTTGGCAAGTGCCACCGGTACTACTTCTTCTGAGGTGGCAATAAAACGACGTGGTTTATCCACAATGTTAAAAATAGCTTCGATTCCTTCCTCTACTACGGTGAGCCATTGCTCATCGATCACTTTGTGGAGAATCCTTTTTTTCTGCTCGAGGGTATTGTCACCTGCCTGAACCATCTCAAACAGATATTGGAAGTACCGGTCATCCTCAAGAGCCTCGCCAACCTGATTCGTATATTTCTCATATAAATCACTGATTGTTGTTTCTGCCATCGTTTTATCCCCTTACTGCGATTAATACAAATTCTGGATTCTTCTCAGATATGACTTGCTGTCTTCCATCTCTGCTTTTCCAAATGTTTTGTCAATGTAGTTGATCAGACCTGTGATCTCATCTCTTACAAAGGTAACGTTCATACTTTCAAATTTCTTGAGTACTTTACGTGCAATGATGTAGTCCATACCGCCAAGTTCTGTGCCACCGCAGGCAACATAGACCGGGATAAAGTCGTACATCTGCTTCATAATACGGTTTCCGAAAGAAAGCTTGAACCTGGTAACCAGGTAATTGTCCATCTTCTGCAGCTTCTCCAGGGATTCCTCGCTGATCGGATGTTCTGTTTTTGCTTTCTGGAACAGGTACTGAAGATGCTCTGCTGTGATATCGCAGCGAGGCTGAAGTTCACATTCAAAAGCATCTGCTCTTTCATTCAGCTCAATCGGCATAGCACGGTCATAAACCTTATCCGTGATCGTAAAGGTGGAGTCATCGTTGTTCGCGGTTCCGACAAACCAGGTAGCGGTGCTTACATGGATCTTGCCGCCTTCCATTTTGACAGGATCTCCCTCCCATGCCGTCGGCACAAGGTCAAGTACCCACTCATCCTCGTTCGGCATTTCCAGTACGGAAAGCATCTCTGCAAAATAATACTCGATACGTGCAAGGTTCATCTCGTCGAGTACGATCAGAGTCGGGTCCGGACGATAATTTGCCTCATACAGTGCACGGAGAAATTCTGTCTCATTAAATCTCTTTGAAAATTCGTTAAAATAACCAAGGATCTCTGTACGGTCACGATAGGACGGCTGTACAGATACGATCGTTGCCGGGTTTTCCATATATCGGCTGAAGGAATATGGAAGACTTGTTTTACCGGTACCGGAAATACCTTCGAGGATCAGAAGCTTACTTGCTGCCATACCTGCAACAAATCGCCGGATGATCTCAGGTGTATAATACAGTTTCATCTGGCTTGCGGCAAAAAGTCTGTAGCCCTCTACGAATTCTTCCAGTGTGATATCATTGTTATACTGCGGATACTGGAAAGCTGCATATTTCTGATCGACAAGTGTAAGTTTCGGGAAACGGTGTTCTACGGTTTCTCCCGGGTCAGAAGAAACTACTGCACGTACAACAGGTGCTTTCTTCGGATCGTCAGTTCCCGAGATGATCGCAGCAGCTCCTGCTTTTGCTGCCGCTCCCTGTACAGCCTTGCCTGGATCAGTAACGTTTCCAACACTTGGAATCACATCATCAGTCAGTGCAGAAGCTCCCATATATGGAATTCTCTCTGTGCCTCCCATGGCATTTACCTTGAGGGCAAGGATGCTGTTCTTCTCTTCCATCAGATCCAGCACCTGCTTGTTCAGTCTTCCGATTTCTCTGTACAATGCCGCATTGTCTGATTTGTCAGCCTTTAACTGGTAATTCAGAATCGCCCTGCGGATCAGAAGCAGAATGATCACGATCGGAATTGCCGCAAGAAGGATCATTAGCAGAACCGAAAGAACTTTGCCTACAATGCTCAGCGTCGGGAAGTAAGTTTTGAAAATCACAAAATATTCAAACCAGCCGGTAACGAACACTTTGGCAAAAGCCACCAGCCAGGTTACGATGTTGTAAACGACCTGTGAAAGAACCTCAAATGCAAACTTCAGGAATTCGCTCAAGACTCTGTACCCTCCTCTTTGGTCTGGTCATCGCCGGAATCGCTCTGACCCTGCTGTTTTCTGGCATCTGCAAGTTCTTTTTCTGCTTTGGCACGGATCGCTTCTGCTTCTTCACGCATTTTTCTTGCTTCTTCCAGTGCTGCTTTGGCTGCTTCTGCCTCATTCTGAGCTTCAGAAGGTTCCGGTCTCTGTGCTGCTGCTTTCTGTGCGGCCTCTTCCTGTGCGATTGCTGTTTCTCTGGCAGTCTCTACTGCAACTGCTTTTTTGAGGCGGATAGCGATCATGATCAGATTGTAAACCTGATAGATAAAGAACAAAAGCATCGGAAGTACGATCACGATCAAAAATCCCATGCTGCTGGAAAGGAAATCCATGACTTTTCCTGCCTTTGGCAGATCTCCGACATATTTACCTACAATATCACCATCGGAAATGATATGTGTATCTGCTATACCATTGTTGTTATCACCGAGTGTTGTATAGCTTCTTGCGTCTCCAACTGTATCGATTTTCTGGATACGGTGGGTATTCAGTGCATATTCGTTATCAATGATCGTATGGAAACAGATGATATCGCCTTCTTTGAGGGTGGATGTGTCACATTTTTTGATAAAGATCAGGTCTCCTGCACTGAATGTCGGTGCCATGGAATCTGATTTTACGACAAGCGGGGTATACCCCAGAAGGCTTGATACATTCTGATTGTCTCTTGTTGCTATTGTTGTGAAGGCATACAGCGCGGCTACCAGTATTACCAGCCACAGCAATACGCTGATCACAATTGTTCCCGTTTTCTTTAATGCTTTCATAGTTTCTTCTCCCTGGTTATTTTATTTATTTTGATCATCTGTTTTATCCCCGGTAAATCTCAGCCGGATTGAATAATCAGATCCTCTCAGTTCATCTGTACACGCCTCATCAGTTCCTTCCATCCAGATATGGACTGTTACTGCTTTGTCCACTCCTTCTTTCAGAGAAAACATGGCATTGTCTTCGTTTATGTGCATTGTGGAAGCTTCCGGAAGCCCGAATGTCTTTGCTGTACTTTCTGTGCTGCTTGCGCTTCCCATGCCCGGATCGTAATTCCATATCGTTCCGTCTGCGGAAAAAGCAATTCGCATGGATTCCGGCAGTGCTGCATTCTCTGACATGACCAGCGTTCCATCCTCTGCACCGGAGCTGCTGTTGGCACTTGTAAGGTGGACGACCATATCCTTGGCTGCCATAAAATGAAGCGTAAATTCAAGATATGCTCCGCTGGTGTTTTCGACTGTTGTGCCATTCTCATAGGTAAAAGTCTCATAATCGGTTGTTGTCACCGGTTCCAGCGGGGTTGTTTCCATGGAAAATCCCTTTTCCTGCTGGATCCTTGCCGCGATCTGCTCAAACGAAAGAGTCTTTACATACTGGTCGATCGTGCTGTGCGGATCAAGATCCATTCTCAGATCGGCATCTGTCACGATATCCAAACTCATGGTCTTTACTTTTGCCCTGTCCGCAATGGAAAACCAGGCTACCGTGGCTGCTGTAACTGCGACCAGCGCCAGCAGAACCAGCAAAACTGATGTATACAGCCTGCTTCGGACTGTTTTGTTGTTTTCTTTTTTGTTCATGCTCATGCCCCTTCCTGGCTAAGCACGCCATAAAATCCAAGCTGCAGGTCTACCGTACTGTACTGTATACTGTTGGAACAGTCCGGGTCGCAGCCTTCCAGATAAAAATAAATATCTACGGTATATATTTTGTTAAGCTGCATTGTCAGAAGCGCATTCTGCGGAACATCTACAGAATCGTCTGAAAAACTGATGGTATATCCATCTGCCAATACAGACGGGTCGGAAGCCGCCCGTACTGTCCCGTTTGTGTATGACAGTACCTGATTGTTCCCAAGTGTCTGCCCGTTAATGACTGTATTGTATGTCTGCTGACCTGATGCATTCTGACTTTCACTCAACTTAAAAATCACTTCTGAAGAATAATTCTCGTCAAATACAAGCCCAAGTCTTGCCGCATTCAGCATCTGACCGGATACTTTCTGTCCCAGAATGCCATCGCTCTGGTCCAGATACAGCTTCATCGTACTTCCATCGTCCATTCCTTCGCCAACCGCACGGATATAAACCCGTCCGTGGTAATAATATTCTTCATTCTGGACTCTTTCGAAAGAAGATGCCATTCCGGAATCTGTAAACGGTGAATAAACAAAGTTCTGAAGGTCATTTGTCGAAACCGGAATCAGATACTCTGCATCAGTCTTATTGACCTGCGTAATGGATGCCGGCTGTGAATCCCGAAAACTGCTGCCTCCTGTGCTGCTGAGCTGCAGTTCCAGATTTTCTTCATCGGTTCTTGCTGTTACAGTGTTGGTCGAAACTGCCCTGTTGGAAGTAAACCATGCATAAGTGAAAAATACCACTACAAACAAAATTAAAATGATTGTTACTGTCAGGAACCATGTCCTGAAACTACGCTTCATGGCTGTTCTCCCTTCTCACTTTCTTCCAGATCAACACCTGCAAAAGCAAGCTGTATCTCAGAATCTCTGTTCTGTACCGGGTTGGAACACTGTTCATCACAGCCCTCCAGATACAGCCAGTATTCTACGGAAGCCACTTCATCTGCATTTAACTGCACCAGAATCTGGCTTCCATCTTTGTATTCATTTTCGGCCTCGCCATTCTCTGCCATATAGGCTGTGATGTCCTGTGCCGGGTCATCTGCATAAGAAGCCTGTCCATTATCAGAAACAGAGGAAACAACTGTTGAGCTTCGTGGAACAGTCAGTACAGACTGTGCACCTGATGTGCTGCCCATTTCATCCAGTCTCCAGATAAAGGTACTGGTTCCCTCATGTGATGTGATTTTCATTCCAAGTCTCATTGCTGCCAGTGCCTGCGCATCGCTTCCAAGGCTCAGTTTCTCTCTGTCAAAATATACCTTACATGGTGCATTCTGGCATTGCAGATAAACCGTTCCATGCACTGCATCCTGATCTACTCTGCTGTCTGCATTGCTGTAAAGTACTGCAATTCCATTCTTGTTCTGAGCAGTCGATCTGTAAAAATGTTCCAGATTTTCTGTTGAAAGTGGTTTCAGTGAATCCGGATTTCCATTCAGAACCAGATCGCAGGTCTTGTCAAAAGGACCGCTCTCACTTGTCGATATCAGTAAAACGGTATCACCCTTACTCACAGTTCCTGCCATTGGAGTAACATTGGTGGAATTGATTCCTGTAAGTGTAAACCAGGCATATGTAGTACCGGTTGCTGCTGCCAGAAGAAGCAGAATCCACAGCACAGCTTTTGAAAATGATTTTTTTAACTGATCAACTTCTGTATTCAAAGCCTTGCCTCCTTATTTTCAGGATTCTTTTACGACTCCTGCAAAAGACACAGAAAGGTTCTTAAGTGTCTGGCTGCAAAGATTTCTGGTACAGTCCTCGTCACAGCCTTCCAGCCAGATATAGAGATCGATCTGTACCGGATCTCCTGCGGAACCATTCTTTCCGGTTGTTGTACATAATTTCAGTGAGCCTGACTTCAGACTGACAGTTCCTGTATTTTTGTCATATGTACAATAAGCCGCTGAGGTATATGGCGTAAAGGAGACGGTTGTTCCGTCTGTTTTGGTGCAGTCCAGTACATCTCCTTCCTTACCTGTTGCTGTATTGTATTCTGCCTCGGGGTTTTTCTTATCGCTGATTGCAAAAATATATTCTGCTTCTGTCGGCTGGTTCCTGCCTGCTTTGTGTACTACAAAACCTGCACGGATCGCGGAAGAAATCGGATTCTTCTCATCGCTATCCTCAAAGCCGATATCCGCAATATAAATATCGGTTGACTCCCCGTTGCTTTTAAGAAAAAGGCTTGTCTTGTAATAATCAGTATATGCACCCTTTCCAAACAGATTTGCCACCAGATTGGACTGGTTCTCGGTTCCATTGGTAAAGCCAAGTACTTTCTGGAAACCGCCGCTGATTCTGTTGGTAGAAACCGGATTCAGCTGTCCGGAAAAGCTGTCCAGGACTGCGGCTGAACCATAGGTGCCATTATATGAATTGCTGATCTGCAGGTTTACGCCTGCGCCTGCTGCCATACGGACTTTTGTTGTATGGCGGCTGGTATTATATATATACCAGGCATATGTTGCTGATGCGGCTGCAAGCAATGCGATAAGCAGCGCAACTGTGCCTGTTCTTAATTTGCCTTTGAGCTGTTTTTTGTCTGATTTATTTACCTGTTCCATAACATTGGAAATTATGGACACCTCCCCTTCTTTCTACATGATAATCCCATTTATACACTATAATAGCACATTGATTTCCATTCAGCAATGCGTCAAGGCTACAGATTTTCGCATTTGTAGCAACAAAATTGAAAATTTTATTTGTTTTCCCGTATAAGAGAAAGAAAGACCTGAGTTCCACTGCTGAACAGAACTCAGGTCTTTCTTTATTTTTTATTTGATTAATTAACTATTACTTTACATCTGACAGATTTTCTGCCGGATGTAACGGTGATTGTTGCTGTGCCTTTACTTCTGGCAGTGATCTGTCCTTTACTGTTTACAATGGCTATTTTGGTATTACTGGATTTATAAGTGATTTTTTCTCCGCTGGTCAGTGGCTGAAGGACCGGTTTGAGTGTTGCTTTTTGATTTCTTTTTAGTTTCAGAGAAGTGGCAACGCCTGTGATCTTCGTGGTTTTTACAGTTGTTTTCTGTACTGTCACAGTGATATTCTTCTTCAGTCCGCTTCTCAGTGCTATGGTTATTATGGCCTTTCCACTTCTGGTTCCTGCCTGGATCGTGCAGGTTCCGTTGCTTCTTCCGTAAACTTTTGCAATATTCGTATTGCTGGATTTCCAGGATACGATGGAATCTCCTTTTGCAAGTCCTGAAACTCTCAGAAGTGTTGTTTTCTGGCTGGTTTTCAGGAGGATGCTGCTTATGTTTACTTTTATGGATGGTTTCAGTTTATTTCCGTAATTTCTTGTCTCTGTTTTGCCACAGGTGCTGCATTTGTGGGTCTGTTTTGCCGGTGCCAGGGCAGTAGCCGCTGTTGTCGTTTTCCATGTTGTAAATTTATGTGCCACAACCGATACTTCCTGGTTCCTGGTTTTTCCGCATACCGTACAGGTAAATGTTTTTGTACCTTTCTTTGTACAGGTGCTTGCTGTTGTGATCTTTCCTTCATCCCAGGTGTGGTCTTTGAGTGGGGTCTCTTTCTGTTCTTTGAGGATCTTTCCACATACGGAGCAATGGCTTCCTTCTGTCTTTCCTGCTTTTGTACAGGTTGACTCTACAGCTGCGTCCTTGACTTCTTTATGCTCTGACAGTGGGATTTCTTCTGTTTTTGTTGCTCCGCATGCACTGCAGGTGTAGGTTTTTTCTCCTTTCCGGGTGCAGGTTGCTTCTTTTGTGATCTTTCCTTCATCCCAGGTGTGTGTATGTTCAACCTCAAGGGTCTTTGTGGCTCTGCAGACGTAAATTCTGCTCTGACTTGAGGAACTGTAGTACACAGAAATATATTCTCCTGCATCGTCCAGCGTCACACCCGATTTCTTATATATGTGTGTTGCAGAATATACCGACGCATCCGATGCTTCCTTGTCAAATTCCGGTGATTCTGAGGAATCGTATTTCTTTACTGCGGAATAGGTTCCGTCTTCTTTTGCGGTAAGTTTATAGATCTGGCTGGTGTCTGTAGAAATATTGGTTCTGTATACCCCCAGTTCGATGTTTTCTCCCTCCTTGACCTTCTGCGGAGAAATATACAGCGTATTATAGGAATCATAGTAATCATCCGAGATTTTGTACGGAACCTTAACTTCATCCAGCAGATGATTTTTGTCGGTTATGTTTTCCGGAAGTCCGGATGGATCTGCAGAGTTTACAAAGCATTTATCTGCTTCATTTATTTCCCATTCTCCTTTTACAGATACTCTGATCTTCTTTCCGGATTCTGCTGTTGCCCATACCTGTTTCGGCAGAATTGCTGCAACTTTTTTGATGCTTTCTATGTTATCCATCGTCTTATAAATAACATATTCTCTGGCATCTGCCGTCACACTCGTCACATAAGATGGCATTTCCTCTGTGATGTCCGCAAATCTGGTTGTATAACTGATCTGTGCCTCTGAACCTGTTGCTGCATCCTGAAGTCCCGTAATCTGCACCCGATAGCCGTCTGTATATCTGGAACCAGAATAATCAGAAGGCTGTACCATGTCGATCTCGACTCCTGATACTCTCAGTTTCCCGTTCTCCTTCGTGCATTCATAGGAATTTCCGGTGTTAAGGTTTGTGATCACTGCGGTTACTTTCGTGGAATCCGCAATTTTCAGTGTGTTTTTATTTATTCGTACGGACCAGGCACTTGAAGACGGTGACACCAGCCGGGACGGCATATATCCTGGTGCCGGAAACGCACTGAACGGCAGGTCTGAAGTATTTCCAGATGCTACATCTGCTCCGATTGCAATGCCTCCGGAGAATCCGTACTGAACATCTGACAGAGAAGCTTCGATCAATGCATATCTGTGTCCTGTTGTATCCCATGACTGGGATCTGAGAGAATATCCCTCGTTCATCCAGCCTGTGATAGCTCCCTGAGGAGTATATCCTCTCGCAAGAATGTTATGTCTGCACGGAGCGCCTGCATTCCACATCTCGTCACTCATATCAGCCGGCTTGCTGGAATCACTCACCCAATGGCTGAATTCAAAATTACGAACGAGAGCCTGCACCTGAAGAGAATCCGAATGTGTGGAACTATTCTTCAGTGAATTCAGACCTGACAGCCAGCGATAGAAATTTGTCATTGCTGTCATCGCTGTATGTGTATCCTGGGTCAGCACTCCTGCCGCATATGGCGCGGAAGTAGAGCACGGTTCCTGATACCATGTGGAACTGTCTGAATTTGAATAAGTTGCTCCGGCATATCTTGCCTTTGCATATTCATCAGCAACCTCTTTTAAGGTTCTGCTTTTGAACGGTTCCATTTCGTCTGCATCGTATACGATTGTGTCCCCGGAAGAAAAAAGTTCTCCTACGCCATCTGAAAATAAGCTTTCTTCTTCACTGACAGGTGATTCTTCGGTTTCTGTATTTGTTTCCTCCACGCCCGCTTCTGTGTCCTCTTCGGTCACTTCCACCTGTTCTTCATCATCTTCGGTTTCTGAGATTTCTGATTCTCCATCCCAGGCCACATCCGCTTCAGGAGTTTCTGATTCATCCGCTTCATCCATCTGCGTAAATTCATCTTCCCAGGTTACATCTTCTGCATAAACAACAATTCCTGCCTGTGATACAGTCAATGTAACTGCCAGCAAAATCCCTATTATTTTTTTCTTCATTTTCACCCCTCCTGATGTTCTTTTTATCATTTTATCGTATTTTTTTATTTTCGTAAATTTAATGACAGATTTTTTTATTTTCGACAACTTTCACAATCCCGATTTTTCACATTTGTAAAAATTTACGATAAATTTTTACATAAAAAGTATCCAACCAGAAAGTTTCTGATTGAGTGCCTGCCATTATACCTGGATAAATTTTCAGTTTCGTTTCATGAAATGATAAATTATAACTCCGACTGCTGCAAGTACCGCAATTCCAGCAATCCAGAGGAGGGGATTCTGGCTTTTGGAAGATTTGCTGGTGGTTACAGTCTGGCCTGAAGTCTGAACATCGTCCTTCTCTGGCTGTCCGGTGGTCTCTGGATCTGGTGCATCGGTTGACTCTGGGCTCTCTGTCGATGCCGGTGTATTTGTTGGCTCCGGAGTTTCCGTCGGTGCTGATGTCTCTGTCGGTACCGGTGTGTCGGTTGCCTCTGGTATATCAGTCACTTCCTGTGCTTCCGTTGGTGTAACTGAATCTGCTGCTCCTGTTACGGACGGTACTGCTGTCACCTGTGGATTCTCTGTCGTTGAAGGTGCTGT
Source organism: Blautia sp. OM07-19 (assembly GCF_003481595.1). Lineage (NCBI taxonomy): Bacteria > Bacillati > Bacillota > Clostridia > Lachnospirales > Lachnospiraceae > Blautia > Blautia sp. OM07-19. The sequence continues at coordinate 65,923 of NZ_QULA01000001.1, read as the reverse complement.
CGATGGTGTGGCAGTATTTTCGGAAATTGCTGCCGCTGTGCCGGAATTTTCCGGTACCGGTGTCATATCCAGCAATTCTGTCCCGTCAGAGTTCTCATAAGTACCATGTTCCTTCGCCCATTCTTCTGTCTTCTCAAGATCTACCCAGCCTTCCTGGTCGTCGATCGTTGTAACACCCCAGTGACTTCCATCGACAAGTTCTGCATCCTCTGTGATATGAAAAGTCTCTCCATTCTGGATATCACGAACTCCTGGAACTTCACCGTATTTGATTCCCGGACCCTGATAGAGTTTCTGACTTCCGTCCTCAGAGTAAGCTTTGACATCGTAATCTGCATTGTAATCCACATTGTCACTTCCTGCGATATACAGTTCGGAATCTATTGCTTCCTTGCGGGACTGTGCCGGCTTACAGTCATCGAGCGGCACGTATCCATGCATGCCATGGTATTCTGTATAGCCCCAGGTTCTGTTATTCTCCTTATCCTCTGTCTCGCCCTCGATATGTAAGGCTGTACCGTTCGGGATCTGACTGTCATTCAGCTTCGAAGAACTCAGATCCGGCAGAGAATATATGTCGATCCCTCCCGCTTTAGATTCTACGATCATGTAATAATCTGTCGTATAATCAGGATTTTGCTTCTCCTGCTGTACATCTGCCATAACATTTACGCTCATCAGGAATCCCATCAGAACGACCAGAAAACTCTTTATTATCTTTTTCATTTTATCTTCTCCTGTATGGTTTGGCTTTATCCACAAATTCTGTTTCTATCATACCATAGTGAAGTTCTAATGATAATCCTTTTTATCATAAAAAATGGGAATTTTTTCGACTTTTACAGGAAACTCTGTGGATAAAAAGGGACATCCCCGAAGAAATCCTCGGGGATGTCGTTTAATCATGGCATTTGATTAAAATCAGTTTAACAGTTTAATTTATTTATACAGAGGTCCGTAGTTCTTGCAAGCACGGAAGTCTGCACCTTCTTTATCCATTCCGAATGCATTCCATGCTGCCGGACGATAGATATCTTTTTCCGGAACGTTGTGCATGGATACCGGAATACGAAGCATTGAGCACATTGTGATCAGGTCAGCTCCGATATGTCCATAGGAGATAGCACCGTGGTTAGCTCCCCAGTTATTCATTACATCATAAGCTGTCTTGAACGGTCCTTCTTTGCCATCGCATCTTGGTGCGAACCATGTACATGGCCATGTGTAGTCTGTACGTTTCCAAAGTTTGTCAGATACTTCTTCCGGAAGGGCTACTGTCCATCCTTCTGCGATCTGCAGAACCGGTCCAAGTCCTTTAACAAGGTTCAGACGGATCATTGTTGCAGGCATCTGAGCTTTTGTTTCATAACGGCTGGAGTATCCGCCTCCACGGAAGTATCCGTTGTCAGCCATACACCATTCTGTGTTATCCATGATTGCTTTCTGGTCTTCTTCTGTGATATCCCACCACTGTTTCATAACAGCATTGCCGTTTTCGTCTTTTGCTTCGCCGTTAGCGTCAAGGCAGGCAGCACCGGAGTTGATCAGGTGAAGGAATCCGCCAGCTTCTTTGGCAACACCTTCAAGGTCATATCCTGTAGCTTTCTTAACTGCCTCAGGGCTCCAGTATGTACGAACGTCAGCAAAGATCTGAGCTCTGTTTGTAAGGAGTTTCATGAACATCATTCCAAGACCGTTGAGAACGTCGTTCTCTGTAGCAAGGATATACGGCTCACGAGCTCCGTTCCAGTCAAATGAAGTATTCAGCATTGCTTCTGCGAAGTCACCGTTCGGATAGAAGTCTGTCCACTGTCTCTGTCCCTGGAAACCAGCTGCCAGAGCGTTGTGTCCGATTGCTTCTTCAGAGAATGCAGGATCAAGGTTATCGCAGCCGTTCATCAGCTCTTTGATGATAACTGCCATCTTAACTACGAATTCAAACTGCTCTTCTTTCTTTTCTGGAGAGAACTGCAGTTCTTCCGGGTTCTTGTCCCAGCCGATCTTACATGTTTCTTTAGCCCATTTGAGAGCTTTTTCAAATTCTGCATGATCATAGATACCTTCTGTCATACGACGGATGATTTCTACCTCATCAACGGATTCAACACGCATTCCAAGATAGGATTCGATGAAATCGGAATCAATGATAGATCCGCCGATACCCATTGTAACGGAACCGATCTGCAGATAGGATTTTCCTCTCATGGAAGCTGCTGCAACTGCTGCACGTCCAAATCTGAGTAATTTTTCTTTAACGTCTTCCGGGATAGATGTATCATCAGCTTCCTGAACATCATGTCCATAGATACCGAATGCCGGAAGTCCCTTCTGTGCATGTGTAGCAAGAACGGATGCAAGATAAACTGCTCCAGGTCTCTCTGTTCCGTTGAATCCCCATACAGCTTTGATTGTCTGCGGATCCATATCCATTGTCTCTGCACCATAGCACCAGCAAGGTGTAACTGTAACTGTGATATCAACGCCTTCTTTGCGGAATTTATCAGCACATGCTGCACTCTCACCTACACGTCCGATTGTTGTATCAGCGATAACAACCTTAACCGGCTCACCGTTGGAATATTTTAAATTTTCTTCAAAAAGCTTTGCAGCGGACTTAGCCATGTTCATTGTCTGCTCTTCAAGAGATCCTCTTACGTCCAGGGCTCCTCTACGTCCATCAATTGTTGGTCTGATACCGATAACCGGATAGCTGCCTACTAATCTGCTCTTTGCCATGCTAAATTACCTCCATTATAAGTAATTGTCTATTGGGAGTTTCTGACAACAACTGTGAACAGTCCACAAAAAGCTCCCTTGTTTTCTATACTTCATAGTATACAATTGCCAAGGCATAATTACTTGTGTTATAATAGCAAAAAGTAGTACAATATTCACTTTTTTGACTGTGAATATGATTTTTTTGAAAAAAACATATAAGGAGGAGATTTTTTTGCACGATCTGGACCGTAACGAAGACCGCCTGAGGGGAACTTATGAATTCCCGTTTGAATTCCATCATATAGAACCCAGCCATCCCCGCTATGTCATGTCCTATCACTGGCATGTCGAATATGAGATCATACGCATCCTGAAGGGTTCTCTCTCTGTCACTTTAGACGAAAAAAGCTTCACAGCAACAGCGGGAGATATCATTTTTATACACAGCGGCATCCTGCACAGCGGGATTCCCGAGGATTGTGTGTATCAGTGTATTGTTTTTGACGGAAATACTTTTCTGAAATATAATTCTGTCTGTTCAACCTATATGCAGAAAATTATTCATCAGGAAATCCTTATTTATCATCATTTCACCCCGGCATCTGAAGAAATCTGTGCCACTGTGAACAGTATTTTTGATGCTCTCTGGATGCGGCCATCCGGATATGAAATGACCGTTATTGGACAATTTTACCACTTTTTCGGTATTGTTTTTGGCAATCATTACTACCTGGAAAGCGTTACCAGAACGCGGCGTGATTACAAGCGTATCCTGCAGCTGAAACAGGTACTTGACTTTATCGAACACAACTATGCCTCCCCCCTTACTCTTCAGCAGCTTTCCTCTTCCGTATCCATGTCGCCGAAGTATTTCTGCAGATTTTTCTCTGAGATGACACATCAGACGCCGATGGATTATCTGAACCATCAGAGGATCGAGCAGGCGTGTTATCAGTTGTCGACTACGGATGATTCGATCACGGAGATCGCTTATCGGAATGGGTTCAATGATCTGAGCTACTTTATTCGAACATTCAAGAAGTACAAGGGGATGACGCCTGGGAAATATAAGCGTTCCTAACTCTATCTCATGATGTAACAAAACTCAGGGCACATAATAACCCTGAGTTTTACATTTTATATGAGTTCTTTTATCCTGATTTCGAATTCTTTGCCGTACTTCTCATATTTATGTTCTCCAACTCCCGTTACCTGGAGCATTCTTTCCTTATCTACTGGCTTCAGGATACACATGTGGATCAGTGTCTTGTCTGAAAATACCATATACGGCGGGATCTTCTCCCGGCGGGCGATCTCGGTGCGGAGTTCACGGAGTTTCTGGAAAAGCGGCTGGTCTTCTTCGGTGAGTCCGCTGACCGGTGCTTTGCGTTTCCGGGATAGCTTTTCTTTTGGTTTCTTTTCCTGTTCTTTTGGAAGTTTCATCTGTATCGTACTGTCCTGCGCCAAAAGTTCACCGATCCGCGGGCCAAACTTCACGATCGTATAGCCGTCGTCTGAGAGCCGCAGGTAATCCTGCACCAGAAGTTCGTTGAAGATCTGGCGCAGACGATAGGCCGGGACTTTGGAGAGTTTTCCATAGGAAGGATTTTCTTCCATATGGTATTGTCGGATCTTGGCAGTATTTGCGCCGTGCAAGGTGTCCAGGATCACATTCACACCGTATCTCTGATGACTGCTGTTGATGCACTCCGCGATTGCTTTTGCCTCTTCGGTGACATCTTTTTCTTCGAATTCTGTCAGGCAGTTGGAACAGTTTCCGCAGTAGGCTGCACCGTATTCTCCGAAATATCTCAGAATATAGGACCGCAGACAGTCATGTGTGAAGCAGTAAAAAGTCATCTGCCGCAGTCGCTCTTCATCGCGCTGCATGACCAGTTCCTGTGTAGCATCATCCAGTTCCTCATTGTCCTGATTATTTTCAATGAAAAAGCGATTTGTGATTACATCCTGTCCACTGTACAGAAGGATGCATTTTGACGGCTCTCCGTCACGTCCTGCCCTTCCTGCCTCCTGGTAATAACTTTCCATGTTTTTCGGCATATTGTAGTGGATGACGTAGCGGACATCCGGCTTATCGATTCCCATTCCGAACGCATTTGTCGCCACCATGATCGGACTGCGGTCATAGATAAAATCATCCTGATTGATGCGTCGTTCTTCATCGGAAAGTCCGGCATGATAACGCGTCGCGCGGAATCCGTCCCGGATCAGTTTCCCACAGACTTCTTCCACCAGTTTTCTGGTCAGGCAGTAGATGATCCCGCTCTCGTCCGGGTGCTGCTCTATGTAATTCTTCACTTCTGCGTATTTATCTTTCGGTGATTCTACCTGAAAAAAGAGATTGCTCCTGTCAAATCCAGTAGTCACGACATAAGGTGTCTTAAGCATAAGGATATTCTGGATATCATCCCTGACTTCTTTCGTTGCAGTCGCCGTAAATGCTGCCACGACCGGGCGCTTCGGAAGTTTCTCAATAAATTCTGTGATCTTGAGATAACTTGGCCGGAAATCCTGTCCCCACTGTGAAACGCAGTGTGCCTCATCCACAGCAACCATCGCGATATCTGCATTCACCGCAAATGAAAGGAACGAATCTGTCAGAAGCCGCTCCGGTGCCACGTAGATGATCGGATATCTTCCCTCTACTGCCAGTGACAAAGCCTTGTAATACTGTCCCTGCGTCAGTGAACTGTTGAGATATGCCGCGTGGACACCCGCCTCATTCAACGCCCGCACCTGATCTTTCATGAGAGAGATCAGCGGGGAAATGACCAGCGTGATCCCCGGAAAGATCAATGCCGGGATCTGATAGCACAAAGATTTCCCTGCACCTGTCGGCATCACGCCAAGCACATCCCTGCCGGAAAGCAGTTCGTCAATCACCTGTTCCTGTCCTTCACGGAAGGTATCATATCCAAAATATCTTTTTAAAATGTCGTACTTCTCGTCTGTCATCCAAAACCTGCTTTCCTGAATATTTTATTTAATAACGAACGCTCGCCTCGCGATATTCGTCATTTCTGTCAATGTAGTAAGTTGCTCTGTTTTTTCCTATTGTAAATACATACATTGGGTATTTATTTTTGAGCGTTTTGAGAATCTTCTTTCCTGTTCCGTTCGGATTGCATCTCATAATATACGCTGTTCTGTAGCGATTGGAGTATCGCACGTAATAGATCTTACCTCCAATATATTTGATATCAGAGAAGTATCCCAGGCCAATGTATGTTGATTTTCTGGTCGCAACATTATAAATATACAGCTTTGTGGGTGAGTTGTCATCTGGGATCTGTCTGTACCCGTATGCATAGTTTCCACGCATTGCCTGCAGATAAAGGCTTCCATTCTCCAGTTTAAATCCGCTCTTTCCAATTGTATAACTGTAAGTTCTGATGCGTGTATTATACTTATAACTGAAGTACAGTTTATTGCCATACGTTCCCACATATTCGAGACGGTTTTCATTGGCAAATCCTGTAGCAGCCACAACCTTTTTGCCGGATGATGTTTTCTGGTAGAGGCGGCTCCTCATCTGATATTTCCTGTTAAATTCAATGGAAAGATAGTAAGTGCGGCCTTTGCCGCGAATTGTAGTATAATTGATGTTATCTGCCTGCACCGGAACTGCCATCAGCACCAGTAATATAGACACCAGTAATGCAATCCCAATTTTTTTCATAAATAGCTCCTCCTTTTCTTTTCATAAACACAATAAAGAATCTGTCTCATTTAAAGTGAAAACAGATTCTTTATCTTATGTAAAATACTTTATGATATTCATAATACTTCATTCAAAACAGATAGTGCATACTCTGCCAGGCTGTGATCCTCCTCACCGGTTCCTCCGCTGATTCCCAGGCCTCCGATGATCGTATCTCCAACCTTAAGTGGTACACCGCCGCCAAAGATCACGATCCTGCCGCCATCCATCTTGTCTACGCCGTAAAAAGTTCCTCCCGGCTGTGCCAGGATACTGAGTTCCTTCGTAGACATCTTGACTGCGACTGCTGTGTAGGCTTTCTTGGTGGCTACATCAAAACTTACAAGGAATGCTCCATCCATGACATGGACTGCGATCGGATTTCCATCCGGACCGCAGACCGCGATCACCGCTTTCTTGCCACGACGCGCTGCTTCCTGTTCGATTTTGTCTATCAGGCGCTTTGCGCTGTCCAGAGTGATCCGTCCCTGGATTCCCATTCGTTTGAGAACTTCCTGGATCACTGCCTCGCTTGTCGCCGGAGTCTGTACTGCTGCCACTGGTTCTGTCTCTTTTCCACCGGAAGGTCTGCTTTCTTCCTGGTTTTGTACCGGCTGCTCTGTGGTTTCTGTATATCTGGCCATGATATACAGATAATCACTCAGACGGTTCATGTATTTCTTTGCGCCGTTGTCTGCTCCGAATTTCACACTGACAGCTGCCAGATCACGCTCCGCTCTCCTTGCAACTGCCCTTGCGATATCCAGTTCTGCTGACAGACGGCTGCTGCCCGGAAGGATATTTTCTTCCTTCGGGCAGCTGAACAGGCCATCCAGACGATCGATCTCGTCTTCAAGCTGTCCTGTCTGATCATCTTCTGTCCTGAACTCTCTGTTAAAAGGATCTGCCACGCCTGATACGATCATATTCAGATTCTTCTGGATATCCTCAAGAAAGTGGATATCCTCAGCTTTATCCATCATGGTCTTGATAAGTCCAAGATGACTGGTCAGCTCATCAATCGTTCCTACCAGTTGAATACGGTCATCTGACTTGGAGACATTTTTTGTACGGACAAGGTTCGTAGTCCCCTTGTCACCGTTTGTTGTATAAATGCTCATCTCGGCATCTCCCATGTCATTTTTGATTTAGAAGGACCAAAGTTTGGTGTAGATCTTGATGATATCTTCTTTGGTCGGTGTTCGTGGGTTCGTTGGTGTGCAGGCATCCGCAAGTGCCGCCTCAGCCATCTTATCCACTGCTGCAAAATATGCATCTGGAGTGATGGTACCAAGCTCCTGGATAGTCATCGGAATATTCATTTCCTTCTGCATGAACTGGATCCAGTTCACAAGAGAACGTACACTCATAACCTGGTTGTAATTGCTCAGTCCCAGGATGTGTGCAACTAACGCATATCGTTCTACTGCAGGAAGATATGTCTTCTGGCTTCTGCTTCTCTTGTTGATGTTCGCATTGAATTCCACAATGTGAGGAAGGAGCATCGCGTTTGCTCTTCCGTGAGGAATATGGAACATCGCACCAAGCTGATGGGCCATGCTGTGTGTGATACCAAGTCCCGCTGTGTTAAAGGAAAGTCCTGCCAGACAGGAGGCCACGTGCATCTTCTGTCTTGCGTGCATATCACTTCCGTCGAGATATGCTCTGAGGAGGAATACTCCGCAGATTTCCATTGCTTTCTCTGCGAGTGCTGCTGAGAATTCGTTATGTCCGGTACTTACATAGGATTCCAGTGCATGTGTGAACACATCCATTCCTGTATCTGCTGTAATCGCCGGAGGTACGCTCTTAACAAGCTCTGCATCCAGAATCGCTTCATCAGCTGTCAGGCTGTCAGAAACCAGTGGGTATTTAACTTTTGCTTCGGTATCATTTACAACTGCAAAAGAAGTTACTTCTGATCCTGTTCCACTTGTGGTCGGAATTGCGATCAGTCCAACCTCGCCGTAATGGTTGATCTTCAGGGCAAACTCACGGATTGCCTTGGAAGAGTCAATTGCAGAACCACCGCCAACTGCGATGATTGCTTCCGGCTGATAGCTCAGGAATTTCTTAACTCCGTCTGCGATTTTGTCGACCGGTGCATCCGGTACAACGTTATGGAAAATATCATATTCCTTACCAGCTTTTTCCAGAGGTCTGGTAATCAGATCAATCATTTTGCTCTGCACTACAAATGGGTCTGTAATGATCAGAACTCTTTTGTATGGAATGTTCTCAAGACGTTCCAGTGCATTCTCTCCAAAATGAATCGCTGTTTTCATTTCAAAGGTCTTCATATCTGTTGCTCCCTTTCTATGGCTGCATGTCAGGATAGAGACATTTTACGCCTGCATCTTTGAAATAACCCATCCATTTGTCTGATGGTTTCCTGTCCGTTACAACCACATCTACATCCCGCAGTTTTCCTGCTACAGAAAAAGCGGTCTGATCAAATTTTGTGCTGTCTACAACCAGAATCTTCTCACGCCCTGATGCGATCATGGCTTTTTTTGTTGTGCCAAAGGATTCCTTTGATTCCATGATTCCCCACTCATGATCCAGTGCCTTGCAGGAGATAATGACCTTGTCTACATAATAGGACCGGATCGACTCCTCTGTTCTGGAGCCCAGGAATGCAAGATATCCTTCTTTCATGACACCTCCGGTTGAAATAATATTCCAGCCGGATACGTCAGAAAGTTCAAGAAGAATCTCCATGGAATTTGTGATTACAGTGAGACGCTCTTTCTCCTTAAGTGCTTTTGCTACAAAGACAGCTGTGGTACTTGCATCAAGAAAAATGTGGTCTCCCTCCTGCACCAGAGAGGCGGCAATCTCCGCCATTTTTTGTTTTCCGCTTACGTTCTGGTTTTTGCGGATATTGAAGGGCAAATCGATACTTACATCCTCGTTTATGACTGCACCGCCATAGCTTTTGATAGCAAGCCCTTCCTTTTCGAGCTTGTCAAGATCGCGGCGGATCGTTTCTTCTGAAACTTCGTAGAGCTGACTGAGTTCGCTTACTACGACCTTCTTTTCTGTCTGAAGTTTCTCCAGAATTAAATTCCGTCTTTCTAATGCCAGCATTTACTTTGCCCCCTTTTGAGAACATTTATTTTTTATAAAAGAGAATCCATCATTCGTTTATCCGGATGTGCAATGACAGATGAATCCAGGTACATACCTTTTTCTGCCACGAATTCTTTTGCTTTCTCGATGGAAGCTTCTACTGCTGAAACTTCTCCTGTAAGAAGCATGTAGGATTTTCCACACATACCTTTTGCGATACGAAGTTCGATAACGTCTACGATCGCAGTCTTGGCTGCCTGGTCTGCTGCTTCGATAATGGAAGCGGCATCATATGTCTCCAGAATTCCCAGAGCACTGATTCCTTCTACCTGTGTTGTTCCATACATTGCCGGGAAAAGGGATTCGTGCGGGTTACCAAGTACAAAGCTGTCGATACATTTGTCCTCATATGTGGTTACTGCTGCGTCAACAGCGGCTTTTACTGCACTTAAATCGCCTGTGATAATTGCAATATATTTTCCCGGACATACGGTCTGTGCCTCGACGATCTCTACATCAGAGGTCTTTACCATGGTATCTGCTGCTGTGATACCTGTGGCAGTCGTTTTAAATTCAATCATTCCGATTGCTTTACTCATGTTCTGCACGTCCTTTCTACTTTGCTGCGATTATGATATGGCGATCTGTTACTTCAGTTACTCTTCCTGAGATACTTGCATGGATGCTTACGCTTAATCCGTCAGCATGCTGCGCGATCATCTGTCCCTTTGTTACTGTGTCGCCTGTTTTCACAATTGCCTGTGCCGGTGCTCCGATATGCTGGCTCAGAAGGATCTTAACCTTGGATACCGGAACTACGTTCTCGTCCATCGGTGCGTCCTTGTCGTATTTTGTCAGTCCTAAACGGGCCATCAGACGTTCTTCCGGAACCTTGCGATATTCTCTTGAAGGTTTAACCGGTACCGGCTGAACTCCCTGAGGAGGTCTGATACCTGCTTTACGAAGTCCGCCCTTCATGTCTGCAAGAAGTGATCTTGGTGCAAGACTCTGCGGGCAGGCATACATTTCGCATACACCGCAGGAACTGCAGAATGCGGAATTGATGTATGGATTTACATCTCTGAAATCTCCGGCAGATGCTGCTCTCATAAAGCGTGCCGGGTCGATCGGGTGTCCGAGGTTATGTCTCGGGCAAAGGTCTGTACAGGTATTACACTGGCAGCAAATAGATGCTGCACGTTTTAAGTCGATTGCTGAAGTTCTTCTTTTCTTCATGACGATCTGATGATCGTGTGGAAGAACGAGAACTGCGTTTGTTGTTTTGGTCACCGGATCTGATCCGTTGCCAATGCGTCCCATCATCGGTCCGCCTACAAAATAAACAGGATCTTTTGTGGTAATGTCACCAGCCTGTGCTACTACTTCATCCAGTGTACAGCCCAGCGGAACCTTGACTGTTACAGGATGACCGACTTCTGCTACTACAGACACGTATTTCTCTGTTACAGGCTTCTGTGATGTCACTGCCTGATATACATTGTAGATCGTCTCTACGTTGAATACAATGACGCCCTGCTCAATCGGCAGTCCGCCAGGTCTGCAAACACGTCCTGTAGCTTCATAGATCAGCACAACTTCATCGCCCATCGGATACACTTCATCAAGAAGATGGATCTTCAGGCCAGGGAATTCCTCAATGTGCTGCTGCAGTGCCTTGATCGTCTGAACATAGGATTTCTTGATTCCGATGATTGCCTGTGAAGCACCAACGGTTTCCATAACCATATGGAAAGTTTTCATGATCTCATATGCATGTTTTTCAAGTAACTGTCTGTGAAGTTTCAGCAATGGTTCACATTCTGCACAGTTCATAAGAATTGTGTCCGCCTTGTCAGTAAGCTTGGCGTATGTCGGGAAACCGGCTCCACCAGCGCCTACGACGCCACTGTCCTGTATAATTTTCTGTAAATCTTTGATTTCCATGGCGTTACTCCAATCCTGCACCATCATCGATGATTCCGACGATTGCGGCATCGATCGGTGCTGTTTCTTCACCGCAGCCAATCCTTGCTGCGCTTCCTTGTGCCACCAATACATATTCCCCGATTCCTGCGCCGATGATATCGATCGCAACGATCTGGGATAAGTCAGTTTTCATATGATGCACCGGCTCCACAATCATGAATTTCTGTCCTATTAACTTGTCACTCTTCCGCGTGGAAACCACGCTTCCAACTACTTTACCTACTATCATGTGTGTGCCTCCGCATTATTATATAATCCCCTAATGCCGGTGGCATACGCCACCGGCTGATCCAGGAGATTCGTATTTACTTTATGATGGTAACTGTATTGCCTGTGGCAATCTTTGCTGCATTCGCTTCATCTGTATCAATGTGCATTTCCAGTGTAAAGCTGTCGTCTACACGGATCGCAACATGATTGAAAATAGTTCCGCGCTCGTTATCTGCCTTGACAGAAACGATATCACCGTTCTTGACACCGGCTGCCTGTGCATCCTTAGGAGACATATGGATGTGACGCATAGCCACGATACATCCCTCTTTGAGATAGATGGCGCCCTTCGGTCCAACGATCGCGATCGGTGCGCTTCCTGCAATGTCACCGGACATACGTACCGGAACATTCATTCCAAGTTTGATGGCATCTGTTGCTGATACCTCAACCTGTGTTGCACTGCGGACCGGTCCGAGTACACGGACGTTCTCGATCGCACGGAGTTTCAGACCAATAATCGTAACAGTTTCGTTTGATGCGAACTGTCCGCCCATCAGATCTTTCTTCTTGGTGAGCTGATATCCAGGTCCGAATAATGTCTCTACGTGCTCTTGTGTCAGGTGAACGTGTCTTGCGGAAACTCCGATCGGAACCATGAAGCCATTGCTTTTTTCTTCTGACTGATTGATGGCATCAATGACCATCTTTGTGATCAGTTCGATATTCTTTGATTCCAAGATTACACCTGCTTTCTTCCGTTTTCAGGATCTTTGGTTATTTGATTGACGGAAGGATTTTTTCTACGTCTGTGTGTGGTCTCGGGATTACGTGTGTAGCAACGAGTTCTCCAAGTCTGGATGCTGCTGCGCTTCCGCTCTCTACTGCAGATTTAACAGCTCCTACGTCTCCACGTACCATAACTGTTACCAGTCCGGATCCGATCTTCTCTGTTCCTACAAGTGCAACGTTAGCTGCTTTGCACATCTGGTCTGCTGCTTCGATAGCTGCTGTAAGTCCTCTGGTTTCTACCATTCCTAATGCTTCCTGTGTCATGATCATATCCTCCTTATGGATAAATAAAAATTAATTCTGGTTACTGTTCACTTCGTTCACAGCAACTTGGTCAAAATGCATTCCAAATCACCTACGGTGATAGCATTTTGCCCTGCATGTCTCGGGATTTTGCCATATTCATGGCAAAACACCTCGCGGGATATTCCCTATAAACAGTAACTAATTGTCTGCTACTTCCTGTGTTTTCTTCTTCCATCGGCTCGCACTCAGCTCTACGAGTTTGACGATCTCCTCGTGCGGCCGTGCGATCACTGCATAACTTGCCGGTTTCTTAATCGCGCCTGCAACAGCGGCTTCAACTGCTTCGTTCACCGCTGATACATCGCCCTGTATGATAAGAGTTACCAGTCGTCCGCCCAGCTTACGTTCCCATGACGCCAGCTCAACGTCTGCAGTTTTGCACATAATGTCGAGCGCGTTGATTGCGGCAACAACACCTGTGATCTCAATAAAACCATATGCTTTATTCATGAGCGAACTCCTTTTGACTGATCTGTATGTATTCTGCTAAGATCAGATCTTTGGAAGAATTTTTTCTACGTCTGTGTGTGGTCTCGGGATTACGTGAGTAGCTACCAGCTCTCCAAGTCTGGATGCTGCTGCGCTTCCGCTCTCTACTGCTGCTTTGACAGCTCCTACATCACCACGTACCATAACTGTTACCAGTCCGGATCCGATCTTCTCAGTTCCTACCAGTGCAACTTCTGCTGCCTTTGTCATTGCATCGGCTGCCTCGATTGCAGCTGTCAGTCCTCTGGTCTCTACCATTCCTAAAGCTTCCTGTGCCATGATTTCTTCCTCCTGAATCATCTGTTTAATTAATTACTGTACCAGGATCTAAGCTGCGTCAGCTTTTATCCAGGGCGCTGATTTTCAGCATCTTGACCGTATCCTCTGTCGGATTCGGTATTACGTAGTGCTGCACTACACCAGTTCTCCGGTTTGCTTCTGCCATTCCTGCTTCCACAGCTGCGGTAACATCCTCAACGCTTCCACGGAATTTGATGCATACCAGAAGCGGTACTGGCAGGCTGTCAGCATTTGCAGGTTTGTTCTTGTCGAACACCTCCAGGCGGACATTGGCTGCCTTGCAACCTGCATCTGCCGCTACAAAGGCTGTTGCCAGCCCAAATACTTCCAAAATTCCTACAGCTTCTGCCATTTTGCTTCTCCTTTATTTCCGGATTATTTATTAATGATCGCGATCTTAAGACCTGTCATTGCAAGGTTTGTCTGATGTGCCTCATTGATCTGCTCAAGCGGGAATCTGTCTGTGATAAGATCAGACATCGGAAGTCCGATTGCTTTTGCTCTCTTGAGGAAATCAAATGTTGTTGCATAATCTCTCAGTGTGTATACCCAGGAACCAACCAGGTTGATTTCTTTGGAACACAGATCGAAGTGCGGGTTGATTGTTGCATCTCCACCATTGATGAAGAAACCAAGCTCGCAAAGTCCACCGCCGTTGCGGATGAATTTGTAGATGTTTGCATGAGCGTGCGGGTTTCCTGTACACTGGAATGCAAAATCTGCAAGATGTCCGCCCTGAGCTTCTTTAACAGCTTCTGTAAGAGCTTCAATGCCTTTGTACTGTGTAAAGTCAACGGATACTTCAGCACCCATCTTCTTAGCGAAATCAAGACGTTTTGCATTTCCGTCTACTGCACAGATGTTTTCGATACCCATGGTACGAAGGATAGCGATACAGATAAGACCGATCGGTCCACATCCCTGAACAACAACTCTTGAGTTGAATTTAAGGATTCCTGTTGTTTTTGCTCTTTCTACTGCATGGATAAGTACTGCACATGGCTCGATCAGGATACGGGAATCCAGATCCAGATCACTTACGTTGAAGAATGTAGATCCAAAAGATCCTCCTCTGATCAGGATGTAATCAGAGAACCATCCGTTAAGATGTACATCATCATCCGGAAGAAGTCCGTATACATCTGCTCCACCAACATTTTTCTTGTTGAGGTCGAACATTGTGATTTCCGGATCATCCTTGAAGATCATACATGTAACAACTTTATCGCCGACTTTAACTGGTTTTCCAGCTGTATCAACTTTAACGTTTTTACCCATTTTTACGATCTCACCAGTTCCCTCATGTCCAAGAGCTACAGGGATCAGACCGAATGGGTCTCTCTTGAATTCGTGTGCGTCAGTTCCGCAGATACCACATCCTTCTACTTTAACAAGGATATCGTCATCTCCAACTTCCGGCATCGGGAATTCTTTGATTTCATAGTGTTCCAGAGCTGTCAGCATTGCAACATGAGCTGTTTTCGGGATTACCGGATCAGCTGTCGGTGCTGCCGGAGCCTGAGCTGCCGGTGCTGCTGTCTGAGCCGGTGCATTTCCGGTCATTCCGGAAAGAACCTGTTTTACGATTTCTTCAATATTTACGTTATTCATATCCATTTTAATATTTCCTCCTGATCAGCGAATGCAAAGGCTGTCTGACATTACGCAGCGTCTTCTCTTGGTAAAGGTGCTTGCACTTGTAAGACCTTCTCCTGTACGGCTTGCGATTGTGAATGTACAGTAACCTTCTCCACCGAATCCAAGTGCAGAATAGGACGGGCCGTTCTTAACAAGGATTGCTGTGTCGATTGCTTTCGCATATTTGGTAATGTTATCAACATTCTTGGAATGGATGTGTGCTGAGTGACGGTTGCCATGTTCAAGCCATACAGCCTGTTCTACAGCATCATCAAAATCTTTGGCTCTTACAATACCAAGGATTGGCATCATAAGCTCTGTTGTGATAAGCGGATGTTCCTTCGGTCCTTCGAAGATGATGCAGCGGATATTTGCCGGTGCGTTTACTCCGATCATGGAAAGAAGGGTCTTTGCATCACGACCTACACATTTACGGTTCAGTTTACCGCCTGCCAGAACAACTTCTGTTAATTTGTCCTGTTCTTCTTTGGAAGCCAGGTAGCAGTCGTTTTCTGTCAGCATGTAGTGCATCAGTTCATCTACTACAGAAGATACTGCAACAACTTCCTTCTCTGCGATACATGGAAGGTTGTTATCAAATGTACATCCGTTTACGATGTCCTGTGCCGCCTTACGGATATCAGCTGTTTCATCAACAACTGCCGGCGGGTTTCCTGCTCCGGCTCCGATTCCTCTCTTACCGGAAGAAAGAACTGCGGTTACAACGCCAGGGCCGCCTGTTGCTGCGATCAGCGGGATATCTTTATGTTTCATCATGATATTGCTTGTTTCAAGGGTAGGCTTCTCAACTGTTACTGCAATGTTGTCCGGTCCGCCTGCTTCAAGAGAAGCTTCGTTTACCAGGTTGATTGCAAAGATAGAAGTCTTGATAGCAGCCGGATGCGGGTTGAATACTACTGTATTTCCGCCAGCCAGCATACCGATTGTATTGCAGAGTACTGTTTCACTTGGGTTGGTACATGGTGTGATCGCACCGATTACACCGAATGGTCCCATTTCGATCAGTGTCAGTCCTCTGTCTCCTGACCATGCAGTTGTTGTGATGTCCTCTGTACCAGGTGTCTTGTCTGCTACCAGATGATGTTTGAGGATTTTGTCTCCCACATTACCCATTCCGGTTTCGTCAACGCCCATACGAGCCATAACTTCTGCATTTTCTTTGATTTTTTTACGGATGCAGGTGATGATTTTTTCTCTCTGATCCATGGACATTTTCTTAACGATCAGTTCTGCTTTCTTGGCAGCTTCGATCGCATCGTTCATTTCTTTGAAAACGCCATGTTTTCCTGTCGGAGCATCTGCAATCTGCATTTTTGCCATTACTTCCTGTACAATATCCTGTACCATGCTCTCACTAATTGGCATGAGATTGTTCCTCCTTAATGTCTACCGGTTATCTGACCGTAAATTATTTCAGGCCAAGCTGTGCCATAACCTGTTTTGTGATGTTTGCAACCAGTTCTGCATCTGCGTTAGCCGGTGCTGCTGCCGGTGCTTCTGCTGCCGGTGCTGCTCCACCAACGAAATCATACTGATATCCCGGGAACTGTTTGTATTCTTCGTTGTGGCATGCTCCACCGCAGTTGTGGCAGTTTACGCCATCTTTGTTCTGGCAGAGGTTTGCAGGATGTTTACCAGGCATACCGAATTTACGACGGATCTCATACAGTTTCTTGATGTTTTCTTTGTCGAATTCCTTCGGTCCGCCAAGGAGTTTGCTCTGATACAGAAGCTGTGCGTAGAATTCTACGGATTCCATCTTCATGTATGCAGCGTTCAGGTCTGTGCTCCATGTAAGAGCTCCGTGGTTCTCAAGAAGAACTGCGTCGAAGTATGGCAGATATTTCTCAAGGTTGTCCGGAATCTCCATTGTGGAAGGTGTACCGTACTCAGCGATCGGAACGCATCCAAGAGCGATAACAGCTTCTGGCATGATCGGCTGTGTAAGCGGGATACCAGCGATAGCGAAGGATGTTGCATAGATCGGATGAGCATGTACAACAGATCCTACGTCTGGTCTCTTCTGATATACTCTCATGTGCATTTTAATCTCAGAAGATGGTTTGAATCCCGGGTTAGCCTGGATTACGTTACCCTGAGCATCTACTTTACAGATGAACTCTGGTGTCATGAATCCTTTGGATACACCTGTTGGTGTGCAGAGGAATTCGTTGTCGTTCAGTTTTACGGAAATGTTTCCGTCGTTTGCTGCAACCATGTTACGGTTGTAGATACGTCTTCCGATGTCACAGATTTGTTTTTTGATTTCAAATTCGTTTACCATGCTTATTTTCCTCCTAAAGCAGTGTGGTTTGCCGTACCCTGGAGGCGATTAGGATAACCCTCAGGGCATAGCTTGGGTTTTGTTTTATTTCTAAGAAGATTTTACTCCTCATAACCTGGATTGTCAAGAAATTATCGTTGTTTTATGTTGTTTTTATTGTTTCTTGAATGTTGTTTTTGTTGTTTTTCGCAACATAACTTTATTGTCCTCAGCCGCCGATCTGAACGTGCAGGGAGCTTACTGCCTCTGCCGCTCTCTTGAGGGTATTCATCTCCTCTGCGGTCGGTGGAAGGATGCCATCCATCAGATATTCTCTGCCAAGTCCGGTGTACTTATCCTGTCCGAGACGGTGATACGGAAGCAGGTGAAGCTGCTCTACTCCGGGCAGGGTATTCGCAAAGGATGCGATTCCCTGGATCTCCTCTACCGTCGCATTGAACGTCGGAATAACCGGAACTCGGATGATCAGCTTGCATTTGCCGGAAAGTGCAACCTTACGGGCATTTTCCATCATCAGATCATTCGGGCGACCAGTGAATTCCTTATGTTTTGCCGGATTGGTATGCTTCATATCCATCAGATACAGATCAAGATATGGAAGGATTTCCTCGATCACCTCAAACGGTGCACATGCCATGCTCTCCAGGGCGGTGTTGATTCCCCGCTCCTTGGCAGCTCTGAGAAGGTCTCTCGCGAACTCCGGCTGGCAGAGGCTCTCACCTCCGGAGAGGGTCAGGCCGCCGCCGGAACGCCGGTAGTACGGGCGATCCTGTTCAACCACCTGGATCATCTCTTCTACTGTAACATCTCTGCCGATCACCTTGTCCTCACCGAGGACTTTCATGGTCTGGATCTTGTATTCCTGTGATTCCGGATTACAGCACCAGCGGCAGCGGAGCACGCAGCCCTTCAGAAAGACGATCGTACGGATCCCCGGGCCATCGTGGATCGAATATCTCTGGATATCAAAAATACGACCTTTTGTCTGTAAATAATCCATAATATCTTCCTTTTAGAAGCCCTGCTCTGTTCTTCTGATTATATCATCCTGAAGAGAACGGGAAAGTGTTGTAAACAGTGCACTGTAGCCTGCAACACGTACAACCAGATGAGAATATTTCTCCGGATGTTTCTGCGCGTCGAGAAGAGTCTCACGGTCAACAACGTTGAACTGCATATGCATTCCCTTCTGATCAAAGAAGGTCTGGATCAGGGAAACAAACTTCTCCAGTCCTTCCCTTCCTGCCAGTGCTGACGGATGGAATTTCTGGTTGAACAGTGTTCCGTTGGATACGATGAAGTGATCCAGTCTGGAAACGGAAGTTGCTGCCGCTGTCGGTCCCTTGACATCCTTGCCTGCGGATGGAGAAACGCCATCTGCAACCGGTGTATGTGCATAACGGCCATCCGGTGTTGCACCTGTCTGTCCACCAAGCGGTACGTTTGCTGATACCGGATAAAGACCTGCCTGATACTGTCCTCCACGTGGATTGTGGTATTTCTGCATCGGGCGTGTGTATGTATAAGCTACGTCTCTTGCAAAATAGTCAACATCGTCGATCGCATTTCCGTATTTCGGAACTTCGTCGATCATGTGATGGATCTCTGTGAATCTGCGAAGCTGCTCCTCTGTAGGTTTCAGTCTCATGACTGTTGTAAGGACTGCTTTGGCTGTGTCTTCTGTGACATTCATGCCGCCGTCCTGCATTCCCTTGAGGATCATCTCGGAGATATCTTTGACTGACTGCTCATCAAGTCCTTTGTCATAGTTCCATGCAAGAGCTTCTTTGTATTCTTCCATGGAAACTTTCTTGTCTTCGTATACAAGTTTGCGGATCGCATACAGGGAATCTGCCATATTTGCGATACCGAAGCCCTGCGGTCCTGTGAAGTTGTAGATCGCGCCGCCTTCCTGAACGGAAAGTCCTCTGCTGATGCAGTCATCTACCATACAGGATTCAAATGGAAGCGGTACACGTTCTGCGTGTGCAACGTCGATCGCATTATCTGCATTTACAAGAAGGGAAATACAGTATTCCATCTGTTTCTTGTATGCGTCATAAAATTCCTCGAAGGTTGTCATCTTGGTGACATCGCCTGTCTGGATACCAACAAGCTCGCCCTTGTCCATACCATTGGAGAATACGAGTTCCAGCGGGCGGCACATATTGAAGAATGCTGCGTCATGCCATCCATCTGTCTTGCCGGCTTTCTGCGGTTCTACACATCCGATGATGTTGTATTCTCTGGCATCTGCAAGAGTCAGTCCTCTGTTCAGAAGTGCCGGGATGATAACTTCATCATTATAGTAGGCCGGAAGTCCGATACCTGTTCTTGTAAGCTCGGCTGCCTTGATCAGCAGTTCGTGCGGGGAGCCATTCCATACACGAATGGAAAGGGAAGGCATCGGCAGGTGTACATGCATAGATGCAAGGATACACATAACAGAAAGGTCATTGGTAACATCATTTCCGTCCTTGTCCTGACCACCGACGATCAGGTTCTGGAAAAGGCTGTATCCTGCAAATCCCTCTGCAGAAGCTGCATCACGGACTTTGTTGAGGTCATTCAGTTTGACCCAGATACAGTCAAGAAGTTCCTGTGCGGATTCTCTGGTGATGATGCCCTTGTCAAGATCTGCCTTATAATAAGGATACATATACTGGTCAAAACGTCCAGGGGAAATGGAATGTCCGCTGGATTCAACCTGAAGGAGCTGCTGTACAAACCAGAAGGACTGGCATGCTTCATAGAAGCTTGTTGCTCCATTTGCCGGAACACGGCTGCAGTTCTGTGAGATCTGCAGAAGTTCCTGTTTACGTACAGGATCGGTACACTCTGCTGCCATCTGGGACGCAAGCTCTGCATAACGCTCTGCGTATTCGATGACTGCCTGGCAGGAAAGGATGACTGCCTTAAGAAAATGTGATTTCTTGACGTAATTGCCGTCTCCAACCTGACATCTGTCGAGTTCTGCCTGTGCTTTGTCGATGATTCCCTTGTAACCGATTGCAAGAACTTCTTCATATTTAACAGTTACATGTCCGACACCGTTGTAAAAATAGTTGCCTGGTGTAAAAATATTGTGTTCGATTGCTCTGATTGCTTCCGGCGCCATGTAGGAGGTTGCAAGTTCGCTGGAGGTTTTGCCCTTCCAGTATTTATGTACTTCTCTTAACTCCTGCTTGGTCTCCTCAGCAATGTAAAACGGGTCTGCGCTCCTCGTTTCAACCGTATCCAGTTCATCCTCCAGCCACTGGTAGGAAAATTCCGGGAAAGTCTGACATCCTCGCGGTGCGATCGTGCTGCTTCCAACAATCAGTTCGTTGTCACGGATGATGATCGGGATATTACGGAGAATGTGGGCAAAAGCTTCTGCACGTCTGGTGATCGTAGGCTGTCCCTCTGTGGCCTTGTACGATTCTGTGATAAGCTTCGCCCTTGCAGATTCGATAACCGGCATGTGGGCATAAAGTGCCTCAACCAGTTTCGGAATTCTGGATGACTTTGGAATATCTGTGGTATTAAACATCTCCACGTCTCCTTTCTTATGGTGTCTCAAACGCCATATCTCATATGTATCAGCGGACATGCCACTGGCACCTCTTAAGGCGCTATGACGCCACGATTCATATAGAACCATTATACTCTACACGCTCCTGCATGTCAACGAAATCCAACAGTATTTATCGGTTTTTTGTGCGGGTTTTGTTGTGGTTTTTGTTTGTTTTGTGTTGGTTTTTATTTGGAATTTGATTTTTGAGTTGACTTTTGGATTTTAGACTGCCATACTGAGATCAGTATAGTTTCTGTTACTGTAATTGGATCTGACAGTAACGATTTTTTCCGATCGGAGGAGGAACAAACATGTATCTTTCTGATGTACATACACATTCCATCGCAAGCGGGCACGGAACGACCTGTACCGTTTCTGATATGGCAAAAGCGGCTTCAAAGAAGGGGCTTAAACTGCTCGGGATCACAGACCATGGACCTGGCACACTTGCCGCGGGAACTTCTTCTTATTTCAGAAGTCTTTCTTATTCTCCCAAGAAACGCTTTGAGATTGAATTATTGTTTGGAGTTGAACTGAATATCCTTGATGTTGATGGACATGTAGATTTAAGTGATAAACTTCTTGACAAACTGGATTACGCGATTGCGAGCATGCACGCGCAAAATTATAAGAGTGGTTCTGTAAAAGAAAATACAAGTGCTTACCTGAACGCTATGAAGCATCCCTGCGTCAAAATCCTCGGACATTGCGATAATCCGCATTTTCCAGCAGATTATGAGACACTTGCAGTCGCAGCAAAAGAATTCGGAGTGATCTTTGAAATCAACGAAGCCTCCCTCGCCCCCTACGGCTACCGAGGAGACACCCGAACCAACAACCGCGAGATCCTGCGCTGCTGCCGCAAGTACAACATCCCGATCGTCCTCTCCAGCGACAGCCACGGCACAGAACACATCGGAGACTTCACCTGCGCCGCCGAATTCGTGCATGAAGAAATGTTCCCGGAGGAACTGATCTTGAATAATCAGATTCCAAGGTTGAAAATGATATTAGAAGAGAGATAATGAGTCTCCCACACACCGGTCCCTAATCTGCCGCCCTACGGGCGGCGTTCAGGGACCACACCCCGGTGAGCGAATGTCATCCGTACAGGAGGTGTTTCTCCGTAGGCGTCCCCATTCCTCATCTACCCCATCTTCTTCATCAACTCCACCAACTCCGCATACTTCCCAGTCACATACCCATAATTCTTCCTCTTATGCGGCAGCTGACAATCCGTGCAGTCCTTAAATCCCTTATCCGTAAACTTAAAATTCCCGCCACATTTATCACCCAGTGCATACAACGGGCAATAACAAAACAGACAATTAAAGTTCTCCGGGTCTGCCCCTTTATGGCATGGAAAATATTCACACTCCTTATTGCTGAAATAGGAATAATGTTTCCCTTCCCAATACGGTTTCTCCATAATATTCACCTCCATCCCCTTTTCATCCTATTATATCCTATAAGAAAATATAAAAAAAGCAGCTATGACCAATGTCATGCTGTCATTCAAACATTCTTATAGAGGATTTGCGATGCTGCTCCGGGGTAGACAATGAATCCGTTCAAATATGCGGAGGGAACGAATGCATCCGAAGCAGTATCGCCTGCCATTTAATCATACCCTTAATGGGTTACCATGCTCTGCGGCGGCCACCGCAATTACAAGCATGAGGTATAATTCATACGAACAGGCGAATTCCATAAAAAAATGCCTGCTTCCAATAAGCAGACAACACTCTGGGACTGCGGATATCCCTAAGTTGGTTGTTACACTTTACACGGAAGTTTAACCTCGCCATACAAAGCAGGTTTCCTGACTTCAGGATCATCGCTTGCCTTCCCCTTCTCATACTATGTACAATGGGATAATGAAGGTTCGCTCCTCTGTTACAGTGACCGGATCGCTCAGGACTCTCACCTGATTCCCTCTTCTGACTGCTACGCGGACACAGCCAGCACTTCATATGTTCAATATGGAATTATACTGACATTATAATAGCATACCCTTTGGTCATTGTCAATAGTATCTGATACTTTTTTCACAAATTCATAAGTAAAAAGTTATAATCTCTTTTCACACCCGTTTTTTCTCTGTGTTGCATTTTTTCTGCGTGTGTCCTATACTGAATTATATTTTCCGGTCCTGCATGACCACTACGTAGTTATCACCAAAAGGAGGATTTTTTATGATTCAGGATATCGCACCGCATACTTATCACAATGAATATAAACCAGTCACACCGGATGGCAACAGCATCATTCTCGCTTACGAAAATGGAAAGTGTTTCTTCCATAAAAAAGAAGATGACGTTTCCATCTCTCTTCCACGTTTTCGCGAACTGGAAGGAAATGTAAGCGATCTGTACGAAAATTATATCTATCTTTTTTCCATTGATCAGGAACGTTTTTATCTGATCCCGGGACTTGATACATCCCTGCTGCCGGGCTATGAATTCCATGAAACAAGAGAGCTTCGTTATGTCCAGCCACAGTATCTTGCTTTCGCCACAGTCACTGGATATCAGCTCTGGTTCTGGTACAAAAATCGGCGTTTCTGCGGATGCTGTGGAAAACCAATGAAGCATGACACAAAAGAGCGTATGATGTACTGCCCTTCCTGCGGCCGTCGGGAATACCCGGTACTTATGCCGGCTGTCATCGTCGGCATCACAAACGGTGACAAGATCATTTGTTCCAAATATGAAGGCCGGAGTTTTAAACAATATGCTCTGATCGCCGGATTTGCAGAAATTGGGGAAACCATTGAAGAGACCGTCCAGCGTGAGGTCATGGAAGAGGTCGGCCTTAAAGTCAAAAATCTTCGTTATTACAAGAGCCAGCCATGGTCCTTCTCCGGCACTTTACTTTTCGGATTTTTCTGTGATGTAGACGGAGAGGATACTCTCACGGTGGATCACGAAGAGCTTTCCATAGCACAGTGGTTTGAGCGTGATCAAATTATCGGTCAGGACAACAACAGCAGTCTTACTAACGAGATGATGATGGTATTTGCTGCTGGAAAAGAACCCAAATAAAGAATAGACAAACGTGGTATCTGTTTTTACAAGCAGGCACCACGTTCAGACTATCGCATTATACTCATCATGCAGATCTGCACTTTACAATTCTTTTATCCGCTTCATTTCAAATATTTTGTTATATAGTATATATATTTCGTAAATTTATCTTTATTTTTCAGTATCAAAGACATATCTTTTTCATCCCGCACATGCTATAGTAACATCATCAAAGCTGTTCAGTTCCTCCAATCACCTTACACATTTGCGTTTACTGCCTGAGCAGCTTTTTCAAAAAAACATTCACATTACCAACAGGGGGTTTTGTTATGAAAGTTGTAGTTGCTGTTGATTCATTTAAAGGAAGCATGACTTCCATGGAAGCCGGCATGGCTGTCAAAGCCGGCGTTCTTGCCGCACATAAAGATGCAGAAGTGATCGTCAAACCACTGGCTGACGGCGGCGAGGGAACTACGGATGCCCTGATCGAAGGGCTGAATGGAGAACGTGTCGATGTCACAGTTACCGGACCTTATCATGAACCGGTCAACGCATATTATGGTTATCTCAAGGACACCAACACTGCTGTCATGGAGATGGCTTCTGCCGCCGGGATCACGATCTCCGAGCAGAAAGATCCTATGATCGCTACCACTTACGGTGTCGGTGAAATGATCCTTCACGCCATCAACAAGGGAATCCGCAATTTCATCATCGGAATCGGCGGCAGTGCTACCAATGACGGTGGGATCGGAATGCTTAAGGCTCTTGGATTTACTTTCCTTGACAAAGACGGTCAGGACACCGGCGAAGGCGGACAGGCTCTTGCCAAAGTGGCTTCCGTCAGACTTTCCGACAATGCTGAGCTTCTCTCCCAGTGTAATTTCAAGATCGCATGTGATGTCACAAACCCGCTCTGCGGCTTCCAGGGTGCCACTTACATCTATGGTCCGCAGAAAGGCGTTACTTCCGAAATGCTTCCGGTCCTCGATGCCGGAATGGAAAACTATGCAAAAGTCACCTCACAGACCATCGGAAAAGACAACATGAACGCATCCGGTGCAGGTGCCGCAGGCGGACTTGGTTTTGCATTCTTAAGCTACTTAAACGGAGAACTGACTCCTGGCATCCAGCTTATCCTGAATGCTGTCCATCTTGAGGACGAAATGAAAAACGCCGATGTTGTCGTAACCGGTGAGGGTCGTCTGGATCATCAGACCGCCATGGGAAAAGCTCCTGTAGGCGTCGCAAAACTCGGCAAAAAATATGGTGCAAAAACCGTCGCTTTTGCAGGAAGCGTCACAAAAGAAGCCGTTGCCTGCAACGAAGCCGGTATTGATGCATTTTTCCCGATCATCCGTGGAATCTCCACCCTCAGTGAAGCCATGGATCCGGCTACTGCCAAAGCCAATATGGCTGCAGCGGTGGAACAGGTATTCCGTCTGCTTTAACTTTGTCCCTTTTCTCCCTTTGCCCGCTGGTCCCTCTCCCGTATGCCAGCGGGCTTTTTTGCGTATAAAACTGGTATTTTGGCGGCTGATTCGTTATAATATGAAGAACGGGTTTTTTACTATATAAAATAATGGGGTATTTTATCATGAAAAAAATAGCACTTATCACAGACGGCTGGAAACGTTACGTTACCTATGCCTGGGTAGAGGGATACCGCCGCTTTGCTTCCGTTCTCCGGCAGAACTGTCCTGTCGGTTCCATATGTATGCGCTATGGTGGCGACGAGTTTGTATGTGTCGTTCCTGATCTTGACATAAGAAAGCTTCATCAACTGGAACAAAATATCCAGCACGCTCTGGCTGAATTTTCTTCTGCCAGTCATTTCTCGTTTCCAATTGAAGCAAGCATTGGCAGTGTCATCGCTGACGATCCTGTATTCTCTCTCAATGACTATATCAATCTCGCCGACCAGAAAATGTACCAGACTAAAAAAGCCCACAAAGCAGCACGAGGAGCAACACCATGACACCTTACATCACCAGAGCACTCGCACAGCAGATCGTAGATACCGTCCGGGATCTGTGCGGACAGAACGTGAATTTCATTGACTGTTCCGGGACGATTTTTGCCAGCACAGATGCGACACGCATCGGGACCTTTCATGAAATCGGACAGCAGACGGCCGAGCGCGGTACTGTGATCGAAGTTCGGGAAAATGACCGCTTTACCGGCACACAGCAGGGTGTCAATCTTCCTGTCTACCATAATCACAAGATGATCGCCGTCATCGGTATCACCGGAAATCCCGATGAAGTACGCAAATATGCCAAACTGGCTGAACGGATCACCCGGCTTTTGATCCGTGAGAAGGAACTGGACGCTTTTAACCGCACAGAATCTGACAAAAAAAGCTATATCCTGCGCGGGCTGATCGACCATGAGGATATCCACCCGGATTATCTCAGAGAAAATCTAACCCGGTGGAACATCAGTGAAAAAAAGTCCTGGCAGCTTCTTCGCCTGAAAATCCATTCTGACAATGGACCTGCACTCTCCGCTTCTCTGGACACTGCCATCTCCCGGCTTTTTCAGAAGCTTGACAATCAGCTTTTTACTTTTGTGTACCCGGATGAGTATCTTGCTGTCATCGAAGACAAGGTTTTCCACCGGCAAAGACAAATTCTGCTGGATTTCGCACAGAAATATGCAGGCACTCTGTGCATAGCTGTGGGAAACCCGTCCTCAATCCATGAAATCGCAGATTCTGCTTTTTCTGCCGAGATTGCACTGAAATCCATGCCTGCCGGATCTAACTATGCAGAGGCTTCCTCTCTGGATCTGGAACTGATCCTCGCCTCCATAAATTCCCGTAACAAAAAAGCCTTCCTGGAGAAAACCCTCGATAAGCTTTCTCCGGAAGACCTTGAATTACTTCGTATTTACTTTTCCTGTGACATGTCCCTCAAAAAGACCTGCGAGGAAACGTATCTGCATAAGAATACGATCCAGTATCGGCTCAATCATATCCATAAGAAATGCGGATACAACCCGCGGGAGTTTCAGGATGCTGTGCGGCTGTATCTGGCACTGAAGATGTAACAATTCTATGCCAGCTGACTGATCAGTTTAAGAATCCTGCCTGCAGAGGAACGGATTTCTTCTTCTGTAAGATCTCCGTTTCTGTATGCTTCGCGAATACTCTCGGCATCTTCTGCATTTCCAGGCATGATAATGTCATTTCCTGCCGCAGCACATTTCCATGCAACACTTCCATCTTCCGGTACGGTTGTATTCCAGTCGGACATGATAACTCCATCAAATCCCCACTCTTTCCGGGCAATTCTGGTACACAGATCTTTGCTGTTCGCCGCATGCACTCCATTGACAAGATTGTAAGAAGACATGATTGCTGCCGGCTGTCCCTCTTTCACTGCAATTTCAAATCCACGAAGATAAATTTCTCTGAGCGTCCTCTCTGAAATCTTTACATCCACCCCCATACGGTTATCTTCCTGATTATTGCATGCAAAATGCTTAATTGTAACGCCGCATCCCTTATGGCACTGCACACCTTTTGTTACAGATGCTGCCAGCGTTCCTGAGAGGAACGGATCTTCTGAATAATACTCAAAATTTCGTCCACAAAGAGGATTTCTGTGGATATTCAGACCCGGTGCCAGCCACAGATTGACGTGAAATGCTTCCATCTCAAGTGCAACCGCTTCTCCAAATCTCTGCATCAGATCTCTGTTCCAGGTCTGAGCCATTACAGTTCCTACCGGGAATGCAGTGCAGTACTGATAATACTGGTCAGCACCCTCATGCTCTTCTCTGTCTACCAGGAAGCCATTCTCCAGTGCCCCCAGTACACCGATTCCATAAACGGTATCTGTTGCCCTGTCCACTTCATAGTGCTGCTGCAATCGAATACCTGCCGGTCCGTCTGCCATGATCAGCGATGGAACACCATACTTGTCAAGAAGTCCTTCTGTTGTCTCACCTGCGGTTCCCGGAACGCGGATTCCTGCTGCCCCCAGAGTACTTGTTGTTTCTGCAATATTTCCGTAGAGAAGAGGAATCAGATCTTCTGCCATCTGTTCCGTGGCATAAGCTGATCTGTATATTTTTTTCTCTTCTGGATGCGGTGTAAAAACAATACAATGACTGTTATCTGCCGTTGTTTTTCTGCATTCGTACGTTTTCCACAGTTCTTCTTCTATCTCTGCTGTGTTTTCCAGGACACAGGTATCCTCCAACGATACACTTTGCTCTACTTTCACAGTGCTGCTGTATTCGAGAGATACAGAACTGTTTCCGGTCCAGATACCATAGTTTCCTTTTTCTACGATCCACTGATGTTTTTCCTCAGAAAAATATGCCAGTTCTTTCTGTCCAACTGTGATCTTCAATGTTTCAGCTTCTCCCGGCTGCAAAAGCTTTGTTTTTGCATACCCAACGAGACGGCGATATTCTTTCTTTACCTCTGTCTGAGGAAGAGATGCATAAATCTGCACAACTTCTTTTCCTGCATAAGTATCTCCGATATTAGTAACTTTCATTTCAACTGTAAGTTCTTTCTCCGAAGTCTCAATCCCTTTGAATTCTATTTTAAACTCTGTATAGGACAGTCCGAATCCAAACGGAAACAGTGGCTTTTTGCCAAAGCTGTCAAAATAACGGTATCCGACAAAAATCCCTTCTTTGTACTCTTCGGTATCCAGATTTCCATTCAGATAACTGTAATCCTCTGCAAAAGGGCAGTCTTCATATCTTCTCGCCCAGGTTGTCGTCAGTTTCGCACTTGGTACACAGTTTCCCAGCAGGATGTCTGCAACCGCATATCCACTCTCCTGCCCCGGCTGGGAAATATTAAGGATTGCCTTTATGTTCTCTGTATTTTCCAGAATGTCAGTCAGTTCGATCGGACCACCCGCATTCAGAAGCAGGATGACCGGAATCTTTTTTTCATTCAGGAAAAAAAGATCTGCTGCTTCTCTTTCACTCAGATAATAGTCTCCTTTTACCCTGCGGCGGTCTTTACCCTCTCCGGAAATACGGCTGAGCACATACACAGCTGCTTTTGCATCTGCGATATCCTTTGCTTCAACAGCCCGTCCTTCCGGAAGAATAAAAGGGTTGCTTGCGTATGCATCAAATGGATTATCTACGTGCTTTGCATCCTCAAGGATTTTTTCTTTCCAGACATTTCGTGCGTTTTTATAACGTTCTTCATAATCCTCCAGCCAGTCCTCGCTGGTAATAGTCACACCTGCTTCTTTCATTCCCTGATAAATGGAAATATTTTCTCTGTTATTTACATCACCGGAACCAATTCCGCCTTTAATAGTCTTTTCTGCCCCACTTCCAAGCAGTGCAATAGCTGAAGCTGTGGAAAGAGGAAGTACTCCTTCGTTTTTCAGAAGTACAATACCTTCCACCGCCGCTTCTCTTGCCAGAGTCCGGTGTCTGATTTCAAGTTCAGACAGACTCTGATCCATACTTCCACTGTGTCCCCATACATCTTTCATATATAATCCTCCTGCTAACGTTTGAATTTATTTTATACAACAAAAGAACGACAGCATTCTTTATCCTTTATACAAGAATATCCTGCTGCGTTCTTCTGACTGATGATAACTTTTATTTTTTACTCTTTTACGCCACCCAGCGTAACACCTGCGATGATATATTTTGACAGAAGCAGATAAACAATAATGATCGGTACGATAGCAACAGTGATCATCATGTAAATCTTACCCATATCAAAGTTCATGTAATCAGCACCTCGTAATGTTGCAATCAGGATCGGAACCGTCATCTTGTTCTTGGACTGGATAACCAATGCCGGTACGAAGTAGTTGTTCCATGATCCAACAAAGGTAAAGATTGCCTGAACTGCGATCGCCGGTTTCATGATTGGAAGTACAATACGGTTGAATGTATGGAACTCTCCAGATCCGTCAATTCTGGCAGCTTCCACCAGTGACAGCGGAAGAGAAGATTGTAAATAACTGTACATAAAGTAAAATACTGCCGGTGAAGCAATGGACGGAATAATCAGCGGAAGAAGTGAATCATACATTCCCATCTTTGTGATCAATCTCAGGAATCCCATTGCAGTTACCTGTGTCGGCATAACAAGGATTGCCATGATGAAAGTAAAAGCAACTTTCTTTCCCTTGAAATCATAAGCATAAATGCCATATGCAGTCAGGGAAGAAAAGTATGTACATAATGCTGCAGAGCATCCGGACACGATCACACTGTTAATGATTCCTCTGAACATTGGAAAGCTTCCATCATTTGCCACACTTCTCAGGTTATCCAGAAAATGTTTACCCGGAATGATAGAAAAGCCTTTCTGCAGTTCTGCATGTGAATGCGTTGCATTGATAAGCAGAATCGCAAAGAAAAACAGACACATAAAAGATAAGAGAATGAGTACAATATGTGCGAAAATGCTCATCACACGTTTTCCTGAATTTGTTTTCATGATCTTGCTCTTCTCCTTTCTTCTTTTGCACGTTTCTTAGCTGCCTTTTTTGAACCATCTGGATCGTTGTCATTGGTCATTCTGTAAACAAAGAAGCAGAGGATACCACTGATGATGAACAGGTAAACAGATAATGCACCTGCCATTCCATAATTCTTGCTCTTCAGATGACTGTTCAGGAACATGATCAGTGTCATGGATGTTCTGTCCGGGTTACCCTGTCCGTTTGTCAGGATCTGAGGAACATCAAACATCTGAAGACCACCGATGATAGATGTGATCAGTGTGTATGCAAGGATCGGACGGATCATTGGCAGTGTAATATAGAAAAATCTCTGAATTCCATTGCATCCATCCAGATCAGCAGCCTCATAGACCTCCACACTTACACCCATAACTGCCGCCATCAGCATGATCGTTGTATTTCCAAACCACATCATAAAGTTCATAAATCCGATCAGTCCTCTTGTTCCCAGAACAGAACCCAGGAAATCAATCGGTGCTTTCAGAACACCCAGAGACAGCAGAATAGAGTTGACCGGACCATTGGTAGAGAACATCGTAAAGAATAATAAGGCAAATGCAGACGCCATGATCAGGTTCGGCAGATAAATAACTACTTTAAAGAACTGTTTGCCGTGGATCTTCATTCGAAGATCTGTAAACCAGCAGGCAAGTACAAGTGCAACCACGATCTGCGGAACAAAACCGATCAGCCACAGGATCAATGTGTTTTTTCCATACAGGAACATATCTGATTTCAAAAGACTGATGTAGTTTTTCATGCCGACAAAATTCGGACCTACTACCTTGATACCCGAACGATAATATTCGAAAAAGCTGTATCTTACAGTATCGATCAAAGGAATAAGAGAAAATATCAGATACGCGATAAAAAATGGAAGAATAAATAACAAGCCCCATTTTCCGTAATCAATATTTTTTTTCTTTTTTTTCATAAATGCCTTTCCTTTCCAATAAACAGCAGGGCACTCTGTACCCTGCTGATCTGATCATTTATTCCGGCCACTGTACTTCTGTGATTTCCGGATAACGTTCCATGATTGCTGTTTCAAAGTTTGATTTTGCTTTGTCAAACTCAACATTTCCCTGGAAATAATCGCTGAAAGCATTCTGGAGCAGTTCTACACAGCCCTGATCATAAGGGGAAAGCGGGGCAATTTTGATGTTTTCTGCAACCGGTGCAAAATATTCAAATGGATTCTGTCCACCGAGGAAATCAGAAGCGAATGCATCGTCAGAAGCAGCCTCCTGCATACCGGATTTTGTATTTGTAAAGTCAGCATAGTCCTGGGAAATCTTTAACAGGTTGTCTTTGTTTCCAGTCAGAGCAAGGATAATATCTTTTGCATGTTCCGTGTTGTCTGTTCCTGTTGCTACATGGATATAAGATCCGCCCCAGTTGTATTCCTGCGGTGGGTTTGTAACAGCCCAGGCACCGTCTTCGCCATCCCAGTTTGGTTTCAGGGTAAAGTCAATTCCCCATGCCGGGAACAGGAATGCGAATACTTTGGAGTCAGAGCTCATAGCTTTGTTCCAGTCATCGTTCCACTGACCTTTTACAGTTTTGTTCAGATATCCTGCATCCAGCCATTCTTTTGAATCACTTATCCAATCCATGATCTTCTGGTCAACTTTGATCGTTGTGCTTCCCGGCTCTACCCATGAATTTTCGATGCTGTTTCCATACAGACGGAATGTATCTGCATAAGAAGCAAATGTGTAGTATCCTTTTGCTTTCAGTTCTTCTGCTGTTGCTTTTGTTGTATCCCAGTCCTTTAATTTCTCGCCTACTGCTTTCGGATCATCTGTTCCAAATACATCTTTTGCGATGTCACGACGATATACCAGAGTTCCCGGGCAACACTGCCATGTAGAACCTCTCTGTACTCCATCAGTGTCAGATGCTGTTGTTTTTGTAAAATCATACTGATCTGCAAGATCTTTGTCAGGATCAATTCCGAGGTCTTTAAGCGGAATTGCCACATCTGCATCTTTGTCTGTATATTTATTTACATAGTCTGTCTCTGACAGGAAAATATCTACTTTGTCATCGTCTGCCGCATCCGCCTGGTTCATCAATGCTTCATCCAGTTTTTGCTGGTAAACGCCATCCTGATTCGGGTTAATGACCCAGTGGATCTCTGTTCCATCTTTCAGTGTTGTAACTGTTCCATCCTTTGATGTAGATTCTACTTCCGGATATACAGCTTCCAATCTCTGACGAAATTCATCATTCCAGGAATAAATATTGATCACTTTTCCTTCTCCGGAATCCGCACTTACTACAGTTGCTGCTGAGAGTGTTCCTGCAACAACTGCTGCTGTCAGGATTACAGATACAAATTTTCTTTTCATTAAAAATTCCTCCTTGTTCAAAGCATTTTTCACTGTTTTCTCTTTGATGATGATACTATATCATTTTTGACATTCAAAATATATTATTAATCTTAACAAAATGTCAGATTCATGTCATAATATAAAAAATCAACACATTAAGGAGTGATATTTATGGCAATTTCAAAAGACTGGTACCACACTGAAATGAAAAACGATGATATGGAGATCCTGCACCGTTCTCCCTCCGTAGAATACTCTTTTTATAATGCAGTCCGAAGCGGAGACATGGAGACTGTCACTGCAAACTGCAAAAACGATTCCTTTCTTCATCTCGAAGGAACTGGTGTCCTTTCAAGAAATCCTCTGACCAATATCAAATATCATTTTGTGGTAACTACCGCCATGCTGACCCGTTATTGCATTGACGGAGGACTGGAACCGGAGCAGGCCTATCGCCTCAGCGACTTCTATATCTTAAAAATGGATTCCTGCACTTCAGTCCGTGAAGTTGCAGACCTCCACCATATTATGGCAAAAGATTTTACCGGAAAAATGCTTCTTCAGAAAAAAAGTTCTGTTCTGTCCAAACCTGTCATTGAATGCATCAACTATATCTACAGTCACATAAAAGAAAGAATCACCATTCAGGATCTGGCTGAACATACAGGGCTGTCCTGCAATTATCTTTCCCGTATATTCAAGCAGAATCTTGGTGTATCGATCAGTGACTACATCCGTGAACAGAAAATAGAAAAAGCCACTCATCTTCTCAGATATTCTGATCAGTCTATCGTGGATATTGCGGCGTATCTTTCCTTTTCCTCACAGAGTCACTTTATACAGATTTTTGAAGGCTATACAGGACTGACACCAAAGAAATACCGCGACAAATACTACAAATCCATGTGGTAGACCAGCAGACATGCCTCTGTCTCTCTCCGGCATTGAGAAAAACAGAAAACAACCCGGCATTATGTCATTTTGCTACATAATGTCGGGTTGTTTTTATTGTAATACTATAGTAATATTATGTGTCTCATCTGAAGACAACTGTTCAATCGTCTCTTTTTTCATGCAGGCACTTCCGCCTGCTCTTTTTTCTATTTCTTTTTCGTCACAGTACGCCTGAACAATCTGATATTCTCCATACTCCTTTTTGTCTGGATTGGAAATGTGAACCTCAAATTTCTTTCCTGCAAATTCCAGATAGAGTGATGCATTTCCTTCTTTATCAAACTGTTCTGCCATAAGTGCTGGTGCGATCACAAGATTGCCAATCTCTCCTCTTACTCCAAAAGCTTCTGTGATCATGGTCAGCATATACCAGCTTGCTGCACCGGTAAGATATGCATACAGCCCTCTTCCATCACTGTCAAAATATTCAGGAAGACCTGGATACATATAGCTGCTTTCAAAGTTCATTGCCGCATGAAGAAGTGTATTGAGCACTTTATATCCTTCTTTTACAAATCCCTGACTGTACAGAGCATTTGCATACATGACTGCCATGTGAGAGAAAACAGCTCCGTTTTCTTTTTCACCATAGGCAAAGCCGAACATCCTGCCGAGATCAAATTTCTCTTCTCTGAAATTTGTATTCAGTCGATAACCGCCTGCTTTCTCATCGAACAGATATTTATCTGCACTTCTGCTGATCGCGGCAGTCTGCTCTTTTGTTGCAGTTCCGCTCATGATCGCGAATACCTGGCTGGTCAGCATCATGCGTACACGATCTTTTTCGCAGCACTCTACCGGATTCTTGTGGTCATCATAATAACCATTGAACCATCCGTCTCCACCATCTGTGATCCATTCATTCTTTCGGATATTTTCCATCATCCATTCTGCTTTTTCACGCAGATTTCTGACTATCTCATCAATTCTGACAATCACTGTGTCGCCGCTGATGTTGTGTGCACACTTTTTGGTGTAAGAACCCAGCAGTTCTCTTTTTTTGTCTGCATTCTCATATAGATCTCTTCCACAGGAAAACAGACATTCCATTTCACTGGCAATCTCAACCCGGTTAATTCCGCTTATGCGTTCCAGGTTTTCCAGGCAGTCTGCAATGTTATTCATATTTCCTGCATAGGCACAGGTAAACGCCACACTCTCACCATTGTCCCACGCCATATCCATGGCATCGTTCCAGTCGGCTCCATGGAGTTTCATTTCATTATGCTCACCCACATCATAAAAAGCAGTTAAATTCTGCAGAAGAATATGCTCCAGAATTGTTCCGAAATAAATATCTCCGCTCTCTACTTTCTGCTGTTTTCCGTAAGCTGTATTCCATTCTTCATCGTGTGTTGTTCCTCTTCCTGACTGAAGATCTTTGAAATATGGAACTTTTTCAAACAGAATATTCATATCACCGGTCTGGTCGATATACAGCTTCGTCGTTCCAAACGGCCAGAATGCATGATCCATCCAGACACGGGCAATATTATTTCTGTCCGCGATAAATTCTCCCTGTTTATTTCCAATAATCGTGGCATTTGTTCCGTCAATGCGGACACCGCCATAGTTGGCAACAATCATCTGACGCACTACAGCCGGATTCATGATCAGGAGTGCAAGACAGTCCTGCCAGAGATCTCTCCATCCCCGTCCGCCTTTTCCATAGTCGTGGTATGGGAGAAAAGAACAGCCATAGATTCTTCGCAGTAGCGGCTGAAAGCTGATCCATTTCATATAGTTATCAGCATCTGCATCACCGGTTTCATAAGATACATTTACTTTTTTCTGCCAGTAGGATTTCACCTCTTCAAGAACGTTCTCCACCTGTTCTTCTGTCCTGTATTTTGCGACAGTTTTGGCAATACTCTCTTTCTTCTCTGTCAGTCCTGCCAGTATGATAAAACCTGCTGTTTCCTGCGGCTTTAGCTCAACATCCGCAAAGCGGATGCCTCCCATTGCCTCTTTTCCCTCAGCTCTGCTTCCTGCCTTTCTGCCTAGCTTGTTCTCTCTTACTGCTTCTGGATTCAGATAGGTACCGCCCTCTCCTATAAACTCCTGCACAGTAGGATAAAACGCCTCCGGCGCATCGCCTTTTTCTGAATATCCATATACAAAATAGGTGGTATGATTCTTCTGATGACCTCTTTCATCAAAAGACAGAACCGGTGTGACTTCCACACCATATTCTGTTGTATTGATTCTGTGAAGAAGCGATGTCACATGACGATGATCTCGAATATTGTCCGCGCTTCTTCCATAAAGTGGTATTGCAGCGATCGGAGTTATTTTTGTCACTTCTTCAGATATATTTTTTATTCTGACCAGTTCAATCTCTGCTGCTCCGTCCACATCAACAAAAGAAGTGATTTCTGACTGAAGACCATATTTTGCAGAAGTTCTGGTCACTTTCTGCCACATAAAACCGGCTTCCAGAATGCTTTTATCCTGAGCTTCTGTAAATTTCTGTAATTCCTGCTCTGCTGAAATTCCCGTTGCAGACCAGCATCCCTTACCTTCTATACGACACCAGAAATTTCTGGTACTGCGATTATTGTGAAGATTTTCAATACTTACCGGTTCCAAAAGAAAATGGTTCTGATCTGTCTTGCTGTCTCCTCCAAGGTTCGGAGTGATACTGGATTTCAGTCCCCCATCACCCGCCAGCGGAAAATACAGACCACTGTAGTTTTCCGGACTCTGAATGGTAAACGTTCCTTTTTTATCCTGAAATTTTATATATTTCATGCTGTCTCCTTTTTATGACATGAACAGTTCTACTTCTGTAATCTCTGTAAGCTTTTCCTGAGGAATATAATTTTCTCCCAGTTCTTCTCCATTGACGATCATCTTCTTGAAACCAGATTCCACGTGTCCCGGATTATGGACTGTAATATGAAGTTTACATCCGCGGAAATCTTTATCAATTTCAAATTTATCCCATTCTTTCGGAACAGATGGTGCAATTCGCAGTCCGCCAAAGTCAGGACGCATACCAAGGATACCTTCTACACACCCTACCATAACGGTAGATGCTGTTCCTGTCAGCCAGTGTACATGAGAGCGTCCGAAATTCGGGCTTGCTTTTCCCTCTGTAAACTGTCCATAGCAGTATGGTTCCAGCCTTCGGATCTCTGCCCTGTCATTCTGTGCCGCAGGCGCATTTTCCATAAAGTAGCCAAAAGCTCTCTCTCCATGTCCTCTCAGAGCTTCTGCAAGAATGATCCATCCCTGTGACTGTGAGAAAATCCCTGCATTTTCCTTGGTTCCTGCATTATAGATCACAGCCAGTGCACCCTCGAATGCATGAGCATGATATGGAGGATCCATCAGGATTGCTCCATATTCTGTATTCAGTCTCTTATAAACCATATCCAGTGCAAGATCTGCCTGTGCATCGTCTGCAAGACCGCTGATCACCGCCCAGCTCTGCGGATTCAGCCACATATTCGCTTCCGGATCTGTGCGCTTTCCAATCACAGCTCCATCTTCTGTAAATCCACGGATAAAGCGGTCTTCATTCCAGCAGAGATCCTGGATCAGTTTTCCAAGTTTCTTCTGACTTTCGTTAAGATATTCAATATATTCTTTATCCTCTTTGTATTCTGCAAATTCTCTGAGAATCGTCATTGCGTAATAATACTGCAGTGCTACAAAAGTTGATTCTCCATCTTTTCCAAGTCTGAGACAGTCATTCCAGTCTGCATAAAGACCTGCCGGCATTCCATGTTTTCCAAGATGATTTTCAGAAAATGCAATTGCACGTTTCAGATGTTCATATACGGTTGCCTCACCTTTGTTTGCAAACGGAATCACTTCATCCATGAATGCCACATTGCCTGTTTCTGAAACATATTTATAGACTGTAGGGAAAAGCCACAGCGCATCATCTGCACGATAAGCCGGATGTCCTGTTTCCTGTACATAGGAAGCATCGTCCGGAGTATCTTCATGTCCCGGGTTATGTGTAAATTTTACAAGCGGAAGTCCACCGCCGTTATCCACCTGTGCTGAAAGCATGAATCGAATTTTTTCCACCGCCATCTCCGGTGCCAGATGAATCACTCCCTGAATATCCTGAACTGTATCGCGATATCCATATCC
Source organism: Blautia sp. OM07-19 (assembly GCF_003481595.1). Taxonomy (NCBI): domain Bacteria; kingdom Bacillati; phylum Bacillota; class Clostridia; order Lachnospirales; family Lachnospiraceae; genus Blautia; species Blautia sp. OM07-19. Next base: position 27,937 of record NZ_QULA01000001.1, on the reverse strand, counting down.
ATTGCGGAGTCCACAGTAGGTAAAAGAAGCTGCCCGTGACCAGATAAAGGTCATAAAACAGTTGTATGCATTCCATGTATTGATCATGGTATTAAATTCCGGACTTGGGGTTCTGATCTGGAAGTGAGAAAGCTGACCATGCCAGTATTCGATCAGTTCTTCCAGTTCTCTTTTACATACATCCTGGCAGTTTTTGTAATGCTCCACGATCTCGCCCGCTTCTGCATCACCTTTCATTCCAACAAGAAAAGTGATTTCTTTTGTTTCCCCCGGAGCAAGGCTTAAAACTGTTGAAAGTGCTCCACAGCTATTCTCATTATAATTTCCCTTATTGCTGAGTTTTCCCGTGATCACGCCCTCTGGATTGTTATATCCGTGATATCTTCCGAGAAAGCTTTCTTTGTCTCCGCACCAGGAATTCACGTCAGCTCCTGCCAGTCCGAAGAATCTGTTAAATACATTTTTGTTATCAATGTTTTCACCTTCTTCCAGACGATCCAGGTTTGCGTGGATCATCTGACGTACACGGTTCCCTCTGAAAACCGTCTGTGTGATATACTGAGAATACTGAAGATTTACCTGATCCTGTTCATAGTTACTGTTGTTGGTAAATTCCGCATATCCTGTTACTGTAAGTTCACGTTTTTTCTCAGAATAGTTTGTTACTGCCAGACTCCATACTTCATAAGACCGCTCCAACGGCACATAATATCTTACTTCTGAGTGAATTTCACTGTAATCTGCCATCATTTTTGTGTATGCTGTCCCATGATGACATTCACTTTTGTACGTCTCCAGATCTTTGCCTACCGGCTGCCAGGATGCAGACCAGTAATCTTTACTTTCATTATCGCGAAGGTAAATATACCGTCCCGGCTGATCAAACTGATTGAAAATATATCTCAGGATTCTTCCATTTGCTCCAGATTTTGCAAAACTGTATCCTCCTGCATTATTTGAAACGATTGCCCCATACTCTGGTGAGCCAAGATAGTTTACCCACGGTGCCGGTGTATCCGGACGTGTGATCACATATTCCTTTTTTGCTTCATCAAAATATCCATATCTCATATCTCTCATCTCCTGTTCCAGCTATTCTTCGCCTGATTTTTCTTACACTATACCCTATATCATATTTTGAATATACAAAATACAAGCTGAAAATATCAGATTCGTGACATAAAATGGGGATGGAGAAAAATGTTCTTTTCTCCATCCCCATCAGTTTCAAGCCATAGCTTCTGTCAGATTTTTATTATCATGAGTAACTTCTCTGATGCCTGCTTTCCCGTTTTTGTTGAAATTGAAAATAAGCATATATTCCTTTTTCAGATGATAATACTCAAGAATTTCTTCATGACCGGAGTTCTTTATTTTTCCAGAGTTTCTATTCTCATTTTTACATCTGTCTCTATTTCTTTGCCCAGATCATACACGGTATTGGAAATTACCGCTTCACCGTCATTTACAAAGACTTCAATCAGGTTCGGGTTTACATATACTTCAAGCTCAAATCCTTCTTTTAATTCAGGTGTTGTAAACTGTACTCTGTGATTCGTAAATTTTCTGTAGAGGCTGCTTCTGTCAGTACAAATCCTGCTGCCTTCTCTGTAAATAATGTATCCGCCAATGTTTACCTTTTCACCATCTTTCAGAGAAAATCTTACACGATATCCGCTTTCATCTGCTTCATACGGTGCGGAGATTTCTCTTGTATATGCTGCCTGAATATTCGGATGGACACGAAAATAAATGTGATTCTCTTTCGCTTCTACAACTCTTGGAATACACATCATTCCCTGCCATTTCCCATCCACCGGCTCCGGCATGCGAAGCCACGCAGTCAGGATTCTTCTTCCCTCCTCATCGAGGGTGCTCTGTGGTGCATAAAGATCCATTCCATAGTCCATAAGCTGGTACTCATCCGGAAGTTCCATCTGACATGTTTTCTCATCAAATTTCACCTGCATACAGACCGCCTGTGCATCATCTGCTTTTCCGTCTTTCAGAAATCCCATTGGTGAAAAGATTACTATCTGTTTTCCGTCCACTTCAAAGTAATCCGGGCATTCCCACATCCAGCCAAATTTCTCTTTGGTAACAGAGTTTTTATATTTCCAGGATTCGCCATCTTTTGAAGTAAAGAACAGAAGTCTTCCCTGCTTATCTTCAATTGTGCTTCCAAGCATCATATACCATCTGTCGCCATTTTTCCAGACCTTCGGATCTCGGGTATGTCTCGCATCACCGGTTTTTGCATCATGGATGACCGGAAGAACTGTTTTCTTATCCCCAATGTTATCAAAATCAAATCCATTCTCAGAAGTGATCATCAGCTGTGCGGATACAAACTGCTCATCTACACAGTGATTGATATTCTCAGGATTTTCAACCAGATAATTTACTCCGGTAAAATACAGCTGCATCTTCCCATCATTTTCAACAGCTGTTCCAGAAAAACACCCACTTCTGTCATCTGTTTTACTTGGATACAACGCTATTCCCTGATTTTCCCAGCTTACAAGATCTTTGCTGACAACATGACCCCAGTGCATTCTTCCCCACTGCGGTGCATAAGGAAAGCACTGATAGAACAAATGATACAGACCTTTGAAATAAATAAAACCATTCGGGTCATTCATCCAGCAGTCTTTTGGTTTTACATATATTTTCTGCATTTTCTGTACTCACTTTCTCATTCTTCTGCATATTTTCGGACTACCTGCAGGGCTTTTTCTGCTTCGGCTCCCTGTGCATGAATTCTTACATTGACCGGTTTGGACAGATCTGTACTGAAAATTCCCATGATAGATTTTGCATCGATCACGTATCTTCCGGAAACAATATCCACGTCGCATTCCAGATGACTCACTTCATTCACAAAATTTTTGACTCTCTCAATCGTACCCAAAAATATCCTGATTTCTTCCATTACTGTCACTCCTATAAATAATTTACCTCAGTTTCCTTATCAAAGAAATGAATTTTGGACGGCATGAATACAAACTCAATTTCATCTCCGACCTGGCTGATCTCATACTTTGAAACTCTCGCAACTGCCTGGCAGCCTCCAAACTGGAAATACAGGTTATTTTCATTTCCCATAACTTCCGTATCTGTGATCACAGCTCTCATTTTATTTTCTTTATATAATTCCAGATTCTGTGCATCCATCTTGAGATCCTCACCACGGATTCCAAGTGTCATTTCACCTTCTCTGCCGTTCAGTTTATTGATGATAGCTTCCGGAAGTGTAAGTTTATTTCCGTCCTTAAATGTAACTTCCTTTCCTTTTACTGTCACGTCAAAGAAGTTCATCTGCGGAGATCCGATAAATCCAGCTACAAATTTATTTACCGGATGATCATAAAGCTCCATTGGTTTTCCAACCTGCTGGATCACGCCCTCTTTCATGATGACGATACGATCTGCCATTGTCATTGCCTCAACCTGATCATGTGTAACATAAATTGTAGTTGCTCCCATCTCACGATGAAGTCTGCTGATCTCTGTTCTCATACTGACACGGAGTTTCGCATCCAGGTTGGAAAGAGGCTCATCCATCAGGAATACTTTCTGATTTTTTACGATGGCACGACCAAGTGCAACCCTCTGTCTCTGTCCACCGGAAAGATTCTTCGGTTTTCTGTAACGAAATTCCTGCAGTCCCAGAATATCAATCGCCCAGTCTACTTTTTTCTTGATCTGATCTGCCGGCATTTTCATATTCTTCAGACCATATCCGATATTTTTCTCTACTGTCATATGCGGGTACAGTGCGTAGTTCTGGAATACCATTGCAATACCTCGGTCTCTCGGAGCAGTTTCGTTTACTTTTTTTCCATCAATATACAGATCACCTTCTGTAATCTCCTCAAATCCGGCTACCATGCGAAGTGTTGTTGATTTTCCACATCCAGATGGTCCGACAAATGCAATAAATTCTTTTTCATTGATTTCCAGGTTGAAATCACTTACGGAGTTCTTATCTGCTCCTGCATATTTTTTTCCGATATGTTTAAATTCTATAAAACTCATAATTCATTAACCCTCCTTGGAACCGGTTGAAGTTACACCTTCTACAATCTGTTTTGAGAACAGTGCATAAATGATAATAACAGGAATTGTGATCAGGGTGATCACTGCAAGTGTCTGACCCATTGTTGTATTGTCATTGGATGTGATTGAGTTCAGACCGATCTGTGCGGTCAGAAGATCACTGGATGTGAATACAAGTGACGGCCAGAGATAATCATTCCATACTCCGAGGAATGTAAAAACACTTACTGTTGCAACAACTGTCTTTGACATCGGCAGCACCATTGTGAAGAAGTATTTTACCGGGCTGCAGAAATCAAGCTGAGCTGCCTCGTAAACGTCATCCGGAAGGCTTACAAACACCTGACGGAAAAGGAAAATATTAAATGGATTCACGATCATTGGAAGTACATATCCGATAACTGTATTCAGAAGACCTGCTTTTGCAATGATCAGAAAGTGAATCGTGATAACTGTTTCTGTTGGTACGATCAGAAGCATCATAATGATCAGAAGCCACTGGTCACGAAATGGAAAATTAATCTTTGCCAGTGCATAACCGGCAAGCCCGTTGACGATCACGCCGAGTACGATCAAAAGTGCCGCATATCCTAAAGTATTAAGCATATAACGGAGGAAATTGGTGTCCGTAAGAATCGTAATATAGTTTTCAAAATAATTTCCGTTTAAAGCAGGCGGAATAAATGCTGCCACAGAATTCATATCCGCTGTGATCGCTGCATCCGGTTTAAAAGAGTTTGCAAGCATCCAGATTACCGGAAACAGGAAGAATATGGAGAGCAGCAGAAGAAAAACTGCCAGAACCCAGTTAAATGTTTTTTGCTTTTTTGTTAACATGTTTTTTCTCCTCCTTTCCCTTAGTCAGTACATTCTGTATGATAGTCAGTACAACAACAAAGACTGTAAAGACAATTGCCATGGTAGATGCAAGTCCCATCTCCCAGTTCATTGTACCAGTTTCATAAATATCATATACCAAAGTGTAGGTTGAATGGTCCGGACCACCGCCGGTCATTACCATCGGCTGTACTAACATACGGAACGCGCCAATTGTAACTGTGATAAATACGAATATACAGAGTGGCTTCAGTTCCGGAAGTGTGATATCCCTGAATTTCTGCCATGCACTTGCGTGATCCATTTCTGCTGCTTCATAAAGTGCAGGATTGATATTCTGGAGTCCTCCAAGGAAGATGATCATCTGATATCCTACGCCCTGCCATACACTCATGATCGCGATGGACGGAAGTGCCTGTTTCGCACTGTGGATAAATGGCTGTGCACTGATTCCGAAGTGTGCAAGCAGTGTGTTTAAGATTCCCTCCGGGCTGTAGATGTCCATCCAGAGTGTGGATACAACTGCCAGAGACATTACGACCGGAATAAAAAACGCTACTTTGAAGTATTTCTTGCAGTGTGTGACTTTGTTGATTGCCAGTGCAAGAAGCAATGCTCCGATACACTGACACGGAACAATGATGAGCACGAATTTCACTGTATTAAAGAATGATTTTACAAACAGCTCATCTTTAAAAATATTGATGTAGTTTTCCAGGCCTACAAAATGTGTCATATCCGGATTCAGTGCAAAGTAATCGGTAAAACTGAACACCAGTGTCAACACCATCGGCAGAAATAAAAACAGCGTAAGAAGTACCAGCGCCGGGCCAAAGAAAGCCATTCCTAAGATTGATTCTTTTTTCTTCATTATTCTCTCGTATAACGTTCCAGTTTCGCGTTAATCCTTTCTACAGATTTATCCAGTTCTGTCTGTGCATCCTTGCCGCCAAGTCCGACACTTTCAAGTGCCTGCTGGAAGGATGTACTTACCTGTGGATATACAGGAGTTTTTGGTCTTGGGTGTCCGTATTTACTCAACTGCTCGTACAGTGCTTTGTAATTTTCGTCTGTCTGGAATATATCGATCTGATCAAATGCCTTATATGTTGATGGGAGTGATTTTGCTTCATTCCAGATTCTGACACCACTTTCCACACCACTCATCCATTTGACCAGCTCTGTTGCTCCCTCAATATTATCTGTCGCAGAAGAAGCCGCAAATGCCCAGGATCCTGTCGGTGTATATCTCTCTCCATCCCAGTCATCTCCTACTACATAAGGTGCCACACCGAGGTTCACATCCGGGTAGTTTTCATATATGGTATTAACCTCCCATGCGCCGTCAAATTTGAAGGCTGCTCTTCCACTCTCAAACAGATTCTCGATCGGAGCTTCGGACATGTATTTATTCTCTACGATCTGATGGAAATAGTTCATGACTTCCACATTTTTCTCTGAGTTAAAATATCCATCCACAGTCAGTCCGTCTTCACTTACCAGATTTCCTCCATTTGCCCAGATAAACGGTGCATAATAATAAATACTTGCTTCACCTACCGGGAAAGTCATATCAATCGGATATCCCTTCTTCTCATCCATTATTGGCTTCAGTTTTGCCAGAATATCCATAAATTCCGTTCTTGTCCATGGATGGTCGGCATCCGGCACTTCAATCCCGGCCTCCTCAAGAATATCTTTATTGTAATAAAGGCCTACACTGGATTCCATGACTCCAAGTGCATAGAGCTTGTCATCATAAGTTCCCTGCTCCAGAATGGATTCCAGATACTCGCCCCTCTCCTCCTCTGTCAGGTCTGCCAGAGGTTGGATGATACCGTTCTCTGCATATGCAGCAACATTCGGTCCGTCCAGTGTAAGAACATCCGGAAGTCCTCCTGACAGTACAGAAGAATTTACTTTGTCAGAATATCCGCCGCCGCTGTCATTTCGCGGAATAAATTCAATATCTGCAAAATATTTACCATCATATTTCTCGTTAAAGCTGTCTACAGATTCCCTGTAAACCTGTCCTTCCGGAGTATCCTCAATACTGTGTACCCATATAGAAAGATACTGTTCGCCCTCATCGTATCCTGCCACATCGCCAGGCTTTACTTCCTTTTTCTGGCATCCCGTCATACTGACTGCCATTGCCAGACCGGCAAGAAGAATCAGTTTTGTTTTTTTCATGTTCTCCTCCTTTTCCTTTCTGCTGTTTGTGTAACCGGTAAAGTAACCGGTTACTTTATAAATTGATAATATCATCAGAATACGATTTCGTCAAGTATTCTCTTATTTTTTCATTGATATATACAAATTCTGTATTTTTCCTTTGTTGATTTTTTACAAAACCGGTTACTTAACCACTTCTGTATTGCTTGTCCTTGTTATAAACCACAATTTCTGTTATACTCTTAAGCAGTATAATACTATTCAGTTTTTTTATTGAAAGGACTCTTCTGTTATTATGGGGAAAAAAAATATAACTTTCAGCGATATTGCAAAATATACCGGTTTTTCCAAAACAACGATTTCCAGATATTTCAATAATCCGGACTCTCTTACCCTGGAAAACCAGCAGATCATTGCGGATGCTCTTGAGAAATTAAACTATAAAGAAAATAAAGTTGCGAGGATCCTCGCAAACGGAAAAACAGAATTTATCGGGGTTATCATCCCAAACCTCTATATGCACTACTATTCTGAAGTTCTGAACCAGATATTAAAAACTTACGAAACTTTTGGCTACAAGTTTCTTGTATTCACAGGAGATGACCAGGAGACAAATGAGCGAAAATATATCCAGGAGCTCCTTTCCTACAAGATTGAAGGAATGATCATTCTCAGTCATACGATACCATCCCGTGAACTCGCCTCCTATAATATTCCTATCGTAACAATCGAAAGAGAAGATCAGTATGTCAGCAGTGTCAATACAGACAACTACATGGGCGGGGTGCAGGCAACCAGTCTTTTGGCAAAAATCGGAGCTGATGTACTCATTCATATTAACGCAGAGTTTTCTTCGCAGATTCCATCCTACGGACGTATCAAAGGATTTACTGATATCTGTAAAGAATACAAAATCCCACATGAACTGATCCTTACCGATACAGGACACAGTTATGAAGAAACGTCCCAGATTCTCAAGAACCTGATTGAGGATATTGATATCAGATATACCGGCAAAACCAAGGGAATCTTTCTTCCAAACGATACTTTTGCCAATATCGTACTTCATCATCTGATCCGGCGATACGGAAAGCTTCCTGATGATTATAAGCTCATCGGTTTTGATGACTCTCCTGTCTCAAGAGAGGCCATCGTTCCGATCAGTACGGTTGGACAGCAGATCGACAAGATTGCCGCTGCCGCTATGGAAATCCTGAACGTTCAGATCAAAGAAAGCCACAAAAGGAAACCTGCACTTTCTTCCGAACCAGTCCACCAGATCATTCCACCGGTATTGATTCATCGCGAAACAACGCTTCCTGTAAAAACACCCTGATATGTTCAAAACTCCGGTCACAAATTTCTTCATGACCGGAGTTTTATTGTGCTATTTATAATTCACATATCTTTTTCCATATTTCCTCGTTGACCGGGATTCCGTTCTTCAGATTTTCCCTGCGTCGGATGAGTGTTCCCTGTCCTGGATATCGGACGGTATGTCCTTCTTTTTCCGGAATGGAAGCCTGGATATCTTTCAGTGTCTCGTTTAAGATTTCCTGTGCTTTGTCTGGATCCTGATTCAGGACTTCCGGGCGGATCGCGATGAATACCTGCGTCAGGCCGTATTCCGATTCGCATTCCTGTCCTACTTTTGTCACAGTTCTTCCGAGTGTGAGTATCCCGCCGATCAGATCCAGTACGATCGAGAGGCCAGAACCTTTCCAGTAGCCGATCGGGACAACTCTTCTTGTTTTTTCGATGGCTGCCGGGTCGCAGGTCAGGCTACCTTTCTCATCGTAACCACCCGGATAAGGAAGTTTTTCTCCATTCTGCCTGCATACAGAAAGCTTGCCGTAAGAATACTGTGCCATCGCAGTATCAACAACAACATGCTCTCCATTCTGATCCGGAACAGCCAGAACGAATGGATTATTTCCGATCCTTCCATCAATGGCTCCCCATGCCGGCATGTTTGGACAGGTATTTGTCCAGCAGATTCCGATACATCCTGCTTCCGCTGCCTGCCATCCGTAGGCACCGCCGCGCATCCAGTGATTGGTATTGGACATCGCCACCATACCGATCCCAAGCTGTGCCGCCAGTTCTACCGCACGCTGCATTGCCATTTTTGCATTGAGATTTCCCATTCCCAGATGGCCGTCCCATCGTTCCACGGCACCAAAGCCGGTGATTTTTTCCGGCACTGCATTTACGTCAATGTAGCCTTTCTGAATATAATCGATCACTCTTGGAAAACGCTGGTAACCATGAGAATACACTCCATCTAAAGAAGAATCGGCGAAATTCTTCGCCGATTCCTCTGCACGTTTCTCATCGAAACCATATTTCACAAGAATGCTCTGTAATTTTTCTTTCATTTCTTCGTAGAAAACTCGCATTTTACATTCCTGCCTTTTTATTTATCTGGAGATTTTATATCATCAAACAAGCTTCATGTCAACCAGAACCTGATGAAGTTTCTCCTTCTCTTCTGGTGTCAGCTCGCCGATCGGTGCCAGGCACTTGCCAACCGGGATGCCCTGCTGTACAAGCCCTTCCTTAATAACAGCCGGGAAAGTACCCATACCGCATGCGATACGGAGCGGTGCCAGTTCAAACTGTGCATCCAAAGATCCCTTGAGATCACCTTCCATAAATTTGTCGTAGATATCAGCTGCGATACGTGGAGCTACGTTTGCACAGGATGCGATCGCGCCTGTTGCTCCATAGCAGAGAGCTGCATGGATCAGAGTGTCTCTTCCCATCAGTACATGGAAATTGTCGTTATCTCTTGTCAGACGGATGTACTCTGCTGCATTTGTCATATCACCGGTGCTGTCTTTGACTGCAACGATATTGTCGATCTCAGCAAGTTTAGCAACAGTTGCCGGTGTAATGGTTACATTTGTTTTTGGTTTGTTGTTGTAAAGGATGATCGGAAGTGAAGTGCTTTCTGCGATTTCCTTATAGTAAGCGTACAGTTCGTCCTGTGTCTGGGATACAAACATTGGTGTCAGTACGGAAACTGCATCCACGCCAACTTCTTCGCAGATCTTTACCAGACGGATAACGCCTCTTGTTGTGATATGGTTTGCACCGCCGTAAACCGGAACACGACCTCTTGTCTCATCTTTGACTGTTTCAAGGATCTTGCGATAGGTATCGTCATCGAATGCGTAAAACTCTCCGGTCGTTCCCAGTGGAAACAGACCATGCACGCCGTTGTCGATCAGATGATTGACCATCTGACGCAGTACTGGATAGTTTACTTCTCCGTCATCTGTAAGTGGTGTGATGATTGGTGGAATAATTCCTCTTGGTACAAATCCCATTGTTTTTTCCTCCTCGTTGTTGCTATATTTTTTGGATTGAATGATCTTGTTATATGTTTTAATTTTTGTTCATTGATTTTAGATAAAGAACTGTGCGATAAGCAGTTCCAGTACACCAACGCCCGACATGATCATCGATACGGCCGTCTTGCATCGAACCTGGTCTTTCAGTTCTGTCAGTCCGAACATTCCGTTGAATACCCAGAATCCACTGTCATTGAAGTAGGAAAATGAAATCGCACCTACGCAGCAGGAAAGGGACATAAGAAGCGGGCTGATGCTTAAAACACTCATAAGTGGTGCTGTCAGGGATGCTGCTGTTGTGATTGCAACGGTTGCAGATCCGAGAGCGATCCTCATAAGTGCTGCAATGATGAACGGGATCAGAACTGCCGGAAGTGCCCAGGATGTAACCATTTCACCAAGTGCAGTACCGATACCGCTTACTTTTACAACGTTTCCAAGAGATCCGCCGGCACCTGTGATCAGCATGATGATACCGGTATCTTTGATAGCGTCATCCATCATCTTGAGAACAGCTTTGTTATCTTCCTTCGGAACAAGTCCGTAGATTGCAAGAAGTGTACCGATTCCAAGTGCTACGATCGGAGAACCAAGGAAATCAACTACGCTGTTGCTGATACCAACAAAACCAAGTACAGTTTTGAGAAGGATCAGGATGATCGGGATGAAGATCGGTGCCACAGATACCCAGAAGCCCGGAAGCTGTTTTGCATCCATCATTGCATTGAGTTCATCCATGGATTTGATGTATTCCTGTTTGAATTCTTTTCTGTCAAATCCACCTTCATCGTTCGGAACCTGATAGATTTTCTTTCCGATCCATTTTGTGTAAAAAACTACTACGATCAGCATCGGAATGGAGATCAGTGCACCACCGATGATCATCTGGCCTACATCGACATTGAACATTCCGGCTGCGGTCAGCGGACCAGGTGTCGGAGGTACCAGACAGTGTGTCAGCTGAAGACCAACTGCCAGTGAAAGTGCAAGTCCAACTACAGATTTACCAGTTACTTTGGACATTGCCTTGCAAAGAGGTGCAAAAATTACGATCGCGGAGTCTGCAAATACCGGAATGGAAATGAACCATCCTGTGATCGCCAGTGCCCATTCTTCGTTTTTCTGACCGATCAGTTTGATAAAGCTGTATGCCATTTTTTCGGCAGCTCCGGATTTCTCCAGGATACCGCCCATCATAACGCCAAGACCGATGATGATACCGGTGCTCTTTAATGTGCTTCCAAATCCTTCCTGAATGGCTGTGATCAGACCAGTCTGAGTTGTGCCGTCAGCGAGGGTAATATCTGAGATCGGCATTCCGCCGATGATTCCTGTGATCATGGCTGCGATCAGAAGGGCCATGAAGGAATGTACTTTTGTTTTCATTACCAGGACGATCATTACGATGATTCCTAATGCCAGTCCTAATAACATTCTTGTTGATTCAGACATGTTTTTTCCTCATACTCTTTCCATATATTCATTCACTAAAGTTTTTAAGGTAACCTATTTTGCTGATAAAATCTTATCTTACGAGACACGGACGCTTGTTATCGAATTTCCATCCCGGGATCAGATACTGCATGCCTTTTGCATCGTCACGTGCTCCCAGACAGTTGTCCATGTAAAGTTTGTGTGCTTTGAAAACCTGTTCGCGGTCAACTTCGATTCCAAGTCCACCTTTTTTCGGAAGATCAATGCATCCGTCAACGATTTTCATCGGCTGTTTTGTGAGACGCTCGCGTCCTTCCTGCCAGATCCAGTGTGTGTCGATTCCGTTCATCTTTCCTGGGATTGCTGCTGCACACTGTACGACCATTGCAAGGCTGACATCGAAGTGATTATTGGAATGACATCCCCACATCATGCCGAAATCGTTGCACATCTGACCTACTCGAACGGAACCGTTCATAGTCCAGAAATGCGGGTCTGCAAGCGGAATATCTACGCTCTGCAGGGACAGGCAGTGATGCATCTGGCGCCAGTCTGTGTTGATCATGTTGGTTGCTGTCGGCATTCCGGAGAGCTGTCTGAACTCTGCCATAACTTCACGTCCGGAGAATCCGTTTTCTGCGCCGCATGGGTCTTCACAGTAAGCAAGACATTCTTTGAGCTGTGGAGCAATCTCCAGTGCTTCTTTGAGGCTCCAGCAGCCGTTCGGATCGAGATCAACTCTTGCATCCGGGAATGCTTTTTTGATCGCCTGAACTGCTTTGAGTTCTTCCTTCGGTGCAAGTACGCCGCCTTTAAGCTTGAAATCTACGAAGCCGTATTTTTCATGGGTCGCTTTTGCAAGTGCTACGATTGCTTCTGGTGTAAGGGCTTCTTCGTGACGGAGACGGTACCAGTCGCATTCTGCATCTGGTTCTTCTTCGTACGGAAGATCTGTTTTTTTGCGGTCTCCAATGTAGAAGAGGTAGCTTAAGAACTGTACTCTTTCTCTCTGAATTCCATCACCCATCAGAGCTGCTGCCGGCACATCAAGGAATTTTCCGAGAAGGTCAAGCAGAGGTGCTTCGATCGCTGTTACTACATGTACTCCGGTACGAAGGTCGAATGTCTGTAAGCCACGCACGTCATCTTTGATATTTTCATCCAGCCATTTACGAACCTTGTTGAGCGTCTGTTTGTAATCTGCAATGCTTGTTCCGATCACCAGGTCTTTTACCTGCTCAAGTGCATTTGTGATCTTCTCTCCTCCCGGAACTTCTCCAACACCTTCTACTCCGTTGGAATCTGTCAGGATCACGATGTTTCTTGTAAAGTAAGGTGCATGTGCGCCGGAAAGGTTTAATTCCATACAGTCATGTCCGGCTACCGGGAAAACTTCCATTTTTTCTACAACAGGTATCATTTTTCTTCCTCCTAGAATATTCGAAATCATTGCGGCCTCAATGTTTTTCTTTGTTTGTTTTGTATGTATTTTATTATATACATTCTGGCTTTTTGTTCAATTCGCAGAATACCCAAGAAGGTTCTTGTGATTTTTATGGTTTCGTTAATGTTGCAGGTTTTGAAATAATATGTTTCATTTTAATCGCATTTTATTTCATGCATTGCGTAAAATGCATGTTTTTTGACGATTTAGGGTAAAAAAAAAGCGGGTCGCTTGATATTTACAATTTCAACTGCATACACATGCAGGCATGAGATGCAGTTGAAATTTTGAAACCTGGATATCAGGTGATCGGTGCCGGGTTGAAGATGCAGAGGTCGTTGTGGAGTTTGTATTTCTCTGCGAAGGACTGATCCTTGCCGCTTGCAACTGCGATGATCTTGTTGAACAGCTGGGTTCCGATTTCCTGGATCGTTGCTTCGCCTGTTGCGATCGGACCGGCGTTGACATCGATCAGATCCTGCCACATGGCTTTCATTTCATTTCTTGAACAGACTTTGATGACCGGAGCTGCTGCGAGTCCATATGGAGTTCCGCGGCCTGTCATAAATACCTGCAGAGTGATTCCTGATGCAAGCTGGCATGGACCGCAGACGATATCGCTTGCCGGTGTCGCTGCATAGATAAGACCGTGTTTGGTTGGTTTTTCTGCCGGGGAAAGTACTTCCACGATCGGTGAGCTTCCTGATTTTGCAATGGAGCCCATGGCTTTTTCTACGATGTTGCAGAGTCCGCCTTTTTTGTTTCCCGGGGTCGGGTTAGCGCTTCTGTCTACGTTTCCTTCTGCAAGGTAATGATCGTACCAGCGCATTTCTGCTGCAAGTTTGTCTCTTACTTCTGCGCTGACGCAGCGTTCTGCAAGGTAATGTACTCCGTCACGTACTTCTGTTACTTCGGAGAACATAACGGTTGCGCCGCCTTTTACCAGCATGTCTGCCGCATATCCTGCGGATGGGTTTGCAGTCACGCCGGAGAATGCATCGCTTCCACCGCACTGCATACCGATGCAGAGTTTGGATAATGGAAGTGTTTCTCGTTTTCTTTCATTGAGGATCGCGAGTTTTTTGTCTGCCATTTTCATGAGGGCGTCAACCATGGCATCGAAGCCTTTCTGTTCCTGGAGAATAATGACATTTTCAGGTGTAATATCGGCTTCATCGAGGAGCATCTGTACAGTGAATTTCTCACAGCCAAGTCCGACTACCATGAGCTGTCCGCCGAAGTTTGGATGTTTGGCGAGATTTCTGAGTGCACGGATCGGAACTTTTGCCTCAGGTGCGTTGATGGCAACGCCGCAGCCGTATGCGTGGTTGATCGGGACGATGTCGTCTACGTTTGGATATTTTGGAAGAAGTTCTTCTTTCATTTTCTTTACTGCGACATTCAGTACTCCTGTTACGCACTGTACGGTGGTGCTGATCCCGAGGATGTTTCTGGTTCCTGCGTAGCCGCCGTCTGGATTTGCATATCCTTCGAAGGTAGTTACCGGCGGTTCAGGCAGGTCTGTGACGATGTTTTTGCCGAACTCCATGTCATCTACGGATGGCGGGGTTGGGAGTTCGAGCATGAATTCGTTGATCCAATCGCCGCGTTTGATCGGGTTCATGGCGTATCCGAGGATCACGCCGTAGCGGATGACCGGGCTTCCTTTTGGAATGTCAGCCAGTGCGACTTTGTGTGCCTGCGGGATGTCCTGGTTGATGTGGATGCCTTCCACTTCTGATCCTGCGCTCAGTGGCTGAACAGCGATGGCTACGTTGTCAGACTGGTTTATTTTTACTAGCAGTGACATTTTGGATTCCTCCTTTGCTTTGTTGAGGTTATTATAACGCAGGAGGTTGTATAAGTAAAATTCATTGTAATTATAGTTCTCTTAATTTTTCTAATTTACATATTGGAATGTGGAGGGAATTGGGGTAGAATGGAGGTAAGGAGGTACCCACAATGGATTTACGTCAAATACAATATATTGTAGCAATCGCGGAAGAAAACAACATCACCCGTGCAGCGGAAAAGCTTTATATCACGCAGTCTGCGCTTAACCAGCAGCTTCTTAAACTTGAGAAGGAACTCGGTGTGCAGCTTTTTCATCGTTCGCGGACGGACTGGCATCCTACGGAAGCTGGGGAGATTTATCTGAAGGCTGCACGGGAAATGCTGTTGCTTAAGAAGGATACTTATCACAGGATCCATGATCTCGCGAAGATCCAGCAGGGGGAGCTCAGTGTTGGCTTTACGCCTGGGCGTGGGATCGCCATGTTTTCTAATGTGTATCCGAAATTTCACCGCCTGCATCCTAATATCCAGGTCACTCCACGGGAACTCAGTGTCCAGAAACAGCAGGAACTCCTGATATCCGGTGAGTTGGATCTGGGATTCGTGACACTTGTTCCGGAACAGCAGAAACCTGCTCTGAGTTATATTCCTTTAGCTTCCGAGGATATTTTTGCTGCCGTTCCGATCCGCCATCCGATCGCCACACCACCGGAGGAAGGATGGACAAATGCTGTTCCTGTTCGCGAGGGTGAGATTTCCGAACTGAACCTTTACGCGCTACGCGAGGAACCTTTTGTCCTCACGTACAAAGAATCCACGCTTCGCGACCTGACCGACCACATCTTCGAATCTGCCAGTTTCAAGCCTCATGTACTCTTTGAGACCTCCAGCAATGCAACCATCACCACTATGGTCGGGGCTGAAATGTGCTGTGGCATCATTCCTGCTTTTTATGCCCGTGGACACGAGGACAAGATCCGATTCTTCACTCTCCCTGGCAAGCCCTCCTGGAACATCATGGCATGTCACCACAAAAAACGTTATCTCAGCAAAGCAGCCAGAGATTTCATATCCCTGGCTGAAGAATTCTGGAGTTAAATTTTACAGATTGTACATTTTGTTCTGATTTTGTGTTATAATAATGTTGCTGCCGCTCCTCCAGCAGAAAGGAGGTGTATCTCTTGGATGATTTTTTCACCACACTTCTTGTCACCGTGTTAGCAAATGTAATTAGCTATTACATATGCAAATGGCTGAGCGGTAGACAATAGGTAGCAACAGCCTAAACGGAATAGCTCACCGTAACGAGCAAGAAAACCCCCAGAGCGGCAACTCTGGGGGTTTTCGTTTTGCCTCTTGGAATTTCACCACATTCCTTAGCTATTATTTATTATATGTCTTTCCCTGGTAAAAGTCAACTTTCTTTTTCCATATACGCGATCATCGCCACGGCCGCTTTCTTTGCCTGTTCTACGGCATGGACGACGGTTTTGGAGCCGTGTACGACATCTCCTGCGGCGAAGACGCCTTCTCTGGTGGTCATTTCGTTTTCGTCTACGATGAGGAGACCTTTGTCGGAGCCTTCCAGTCCTACTGTTGTGCGGATCAGGCGGTTTCTTGGTCCCTGGCTGATGGCGATGATCGTGGAATCTGCTTCCACCTGGTCTTCGCCTTCCTCGTATCCGACGACTTTATTATTCTCATCAATGACCGAAGTCTTGAATACCGGGCCGGTTTCCGTGATGCGCTCGATTGCTTTTCCAAAGACAAACTGTGCGCCATCCAGCTCTGCATACGCCATTTCATGCGAGTTCGCCGCTACATGCGTTCCGCGGGCGTACAATGTCACCTGCAGTGCACCGTTTCGAAGAGCTGTCCGCGCAACGTCCATTGCCGCATTTCCCATTCCAATAATGGCGACTTTTTCTCCCAGATCATATGCTGCCGGATTTTCCAGATAGTCAATGCCGAAATGCACATTCGCCAGACATTCCCCCGGAATCCCCAGGTTTCGTGCTTTCCACACTCCTGTTCCAACAAACACGCTTGCATATCCGTCGCGGAAAAGATCATCGATCGTCAGAACTGTTCCGATCGCAGTATGCGGACGGATGCGGATACCCATCGCAAGGATCTGCTTTTCCAGACGATCCAGGATAGATTTCGGCAGACGGAATTCCGGGATTCCGTAACGTGTGATACCGCCGATCTTGTCCTGCTGCTCAAAGATCGTCACCTTATACCCATGCTGTGCCAGAATGATCGCCACCGTCAATCCTGCCGGACCTGCCCCGATCACTGCCACCGGTTTTTTCTTTTCTTCTGGAATCTGAAGTTTCATTCGATCCAGATAAGTGTCCGAAATATAGTTCTCAATACTGGAAAAATGCACCGGATTGCCTTTCTTTCCAAGTACACAGTGACCGGCACACTGCTGCTCATGGTCACACACGATCGAGCAGATCACAGACATCGGATTATTCTGAAACAGCTCCGCCCCCGCATCCATGATATGGATCGCCATAGCGTTTCCTCCTTACGTCAGATCATATTTATTTATCACGCCATATTTTTTCATTCGTCTCCACAACGTCGTTGTGCTGATTCCAAGCTCCTTCGCCACTGCAGAACGGTTTCCCTGGTGTTTTTCCAGAAGTTCCGTCAGACGCGCGGCCTCCGGGTGCTGATAGATCACTGTTGTGCCATCTTCCGAAATTCTTTCTTTTACAGGATACAATGTGTCCAGAAGAAAATATACATAGTCACTGGTGATCGTCTTCTTGGGTGAAGTCAGAAAAAGTCTTTCACAAAACGACTCCAGTTGAATTTCATTCCCCTGCCATCCAAATCCGGCAAGTGCCTCCATCGCATCCTCTGCGATTTTTGGAAATCTTGCATATCTTTTTGTAAATCTTACCCTGCAGTCCTCCACGATCGCACGGATATCCTGCGGGCGCTTCCGAAGCGGAGGAATCTCCACCGTAAGGCTGTTCAGGAGATAATAAAGATCCTGCCGGAATCTGCCCTGCTCTACATACTGGTAAAGATCTGCTCCCGTTATCGCTATGATACGGTTATCCAGCGTCTGGCTTCGCTCCAGGTCATTCTGGATCAGGGAATCATACCGTATCGCACGGTACAGACGATACTGGCACAGAAGTGAAAGTTTTTCTATTTCAGAGATTACGATCGTTCCATGATCGCTGATCGCAAGTGCCCCTTTTTTCATGCTCTCGTCTTCTGCATCCGGGTTTCCAAAAAGCCTGTCCACCTGCATCTGTTCTGTCATACCGCTGCAATTCACTGCAACAAAAGGCCCCGCTTTATAGGAACTGTTGTTGTGGATGCACTGTGCCAGTTTTTCCTTATCTGTTCCGTCTTCTCCACAGATCAGCACAGGATTCTTTGACAGGGCGTACATTTTGGAAAGTTCCACGCAGTATTCCATTTCTTTACCAGTGATCCTGATATCAGAAAAATGAGCATGCGCCACGTAGCCCTTCAGGTAATAGGAATGCAGCTCATCTGCATCATTTTTTCGGACAGAAGCATTTCGATAGAGTGAAATGATCGCGCCACGAATCTTGTTTTCATACTGGATCGGCGCTGCCGTGAGCATCATCGGAACACCAGCCACATAGACCGAGGTCATAAATGAATCTCTTTTTCCGCTCAGAACGTCATCGATATACCGTTGTTCCAGTTCCGGGATCACTTTTTCCAAGGCAGTTCCTTCAAGCTGAGAAGCTTTTTTGTGAAAAAGTTCTTCTCCTGCACGGTTTACGATCATGATCTCTTTGTTTTCATCAATTTCCAGAATCCCGTTGTAGGAATTATCCAGCACTGTCTCAAACTGTGCGGTAAAATTTTTCTCTGCCTCCGCAGTCAGGATCATCTTTTTTGCCACGCCGATAGCGGAACGGATCGACTCCTCTGTGGAATCGATGAACTGCGCCGGAATGCCTTTCTGTGCCGCCAGTGCATTGACGGTATCGCCGCCGAGCAGGACATCTGCGCCTTCCTGTATCGCAAGGTCTACTTTTTCTGCTGCCTGCTCAATGGCTGTGATGTCATAAAATTTCAGCCGGATATCAAAAAGCTCATCTGCATAAGTTGTATCGCTGAACATGTTTTTGAAACCGATCAGTGCGATCTGCGGGCACTTTTTGTCCGGGACTTTTTTCTTGGCGCTGGCGATCATAAGACCGATTTCCTGGCCTGTAAGTGTCAGTTCTGCAACAGGAATATTTGTGTACTGGCGGATAAAAGCTGCCTGCACGCCTCGGGCAAGAACCACCTCCGCGCCCTGCTCTACGGCCTGTCTTGCTTCATAGACAGAGTCGGAAGTCTTGATCACTTTGAGGATGTCGATATCCAGTTCGTCCTCCCGGATTACATTTCTTGCCTGTTCCAGCATATATTCCTTTGGAAGTAAAATCGCTATTTTTGACATAAAAGGTCCTCCATTCCACTCAAAAAAGCCCCGGCAGGCTCATGGCAACCTGTCGAGGCTTTCTTTACGGTTAGCAAAAGTCTTACCTTATTATATACCGGATTTTAGTCTCTTGTAACTGTTACATTACCAATTTTTTCGTAGAATTTTACAATGCTGGAATGATCTTCTTTTTCGTGTCCGTCTGCTTTGAGTGCCTGCATGATCTCCATAAGTTCTCCTGTCAGCGGAAGCGGTGCGCTTACGGCATGTCCTGCATTGAGGGCGTTGTTCAGGTCTTTGATGTGAAGTTCAATACGGAATCCCGGTTTGAAGTTTCTGTCCATCATCATAGGTGCTTTTGCATCGAGGACTGTAGATCCTGCAAGTCCGCCGCGGATTGCCTGGTATACAAGCTCCGGATCTGTTCCGGCTTTCTTTGCCAGGGTGAGGGCTTCAGATACTGCTGCAATGTTGACTGCAACGATGATCTGGTTTGCAAGTTTTGCAACGTTTCCTGATCCGATCGGTCCTACGTATACAACGGAACCAGCCATAGCCATCATCAGGTCATAGTATTTATCAAAAGTCTCTTTCTTTCCGCCAACCATTACAGAAATGGTTCCATCGATTGCTTTCGGTTCTCCACCGGAAACAGGTGCGTCCAACATGTCGATGCCTTTCTTTGCAAGCTCTGCGGAGATTGCTTTGCTCTCGGTAGGATCAATGGAGCTCATGTCGATCAGGACACTTCCTTCTTTGCCGCCCTCGATGATTCCGCCTTCGCCAAGTGCAACTTCTCTTACCTGTGGGGAGTTCGGGAGCATGGTGATGATCACATCTGCTTCTTCTGCAACTTCACGTCCGCATGTTACAGTTTTGGCTCCGAGTGCTTCCATTTCTTTGAGGGTTTCTTTATTATGTGTGGTTACAACCATTTCGTAACCTGCTTTCATGAGGTTTTTGCACATCGGTTTTCCCATGATTCCAAGACCAATAAATCCAACTTTCATTGTTATTTCCTCCTGATTCTTCTACAATATTGATTTCGTTGTTTCTTTACGTATCTTTCAACTGTCCTTATTGTAGCCGACTTCATTTGAAAATTCCATTGACAAAAGACTCAAAAAAATGGGGTGGTTTTTATGGTTTTATAAAAACGTTGCAAAAAATGAAAGGTTTGTTTCATTTTTTTGATATTTGCTTTCTATTTTTTCTTTTATTTTGTCTGGTAGACTAAGAAGACCGCAGAGGAGGCTGGCGGTTTTCTCTGCTCCCAAGCAAATAAATCCCACGAATTTAAGGGATAAAAAAAGGAATGGAGCCAAAAAACTCCATCCCTTTTACCCAATTTTTTAATTGGAAAAAATTCTCTCCTTCACACTCTCCACATCAGACGCTTCCGTCAACTCCTTAAAGCCCTGCGGATCCGCATCCACATCAAACTGCCCGATGACCTGCATAAGGTCATCACAACTATACGCATTCTCATAAATCCCCGTCGCATACCCATACAGTTCAACATATTCTTCCTCAGACTTCGCAGTCCAGAGATTCTGGTACAGGCGTACTGCCTCACCGTTTTCCCGGACTACATCCGGAGTTCCGGTGATCGCGTTGTAGATCATTGCGAAGGCCGGGCCTGCCATGGAAGCGTATTTGCCGCGTACATAGTCGATCGGTGCATTTCCAAAAGAATCTTTTTCTTTGAAGATTTCAAAATTCTGCTCAGAAAAGCTGTCGATCGCGCCGACCATGATGTTGCTGTCCTGATCTTTTTCCTTATCGGAGATCTTGTCCAGATAGGCAGATACATGGAACGCACTCATAAGCGTATCACAGGTGCCTTCCGCAAATGCGGTCTCCAGATTGTCAAGTCCCTCTCCACCCTCGGTATATCCCGGGCAGATCGTAACGTGTAAATTTCCGTCCTTGTCTGTGAGTTCGGTCACTTTATCTGTTGCAGAAAGTTTTTCTGCATCTTCATCAAGTACAAGTCCCGCTTTTTCTTCCAGAGTGTTCAGCATTCCCCAGGTTCTTACCTGATGAAGTCTGTTTCCAGAAGATGCACCGCCTGACATGAGCACGATGTTTCTGGCATCTTTATCCAGAAAAAACTCTGTCATGTCGCAGCCGGCCTGATAAACGGTCTCAAGATCCGGTCCGACGCTTCCCATGTACCATGGATTATCTTTGATGACCTCATAGTTCTCATCGCTTACCGTATTGGAACCCAGTGCATAGTAGATTTCCTCTTCTTCACAGGTTTTGATAACGTTTGTAAGCCCATCTGCATATCCGGCAAAAGAAATGATCCCCTCTGCACCTTCTGCTTTGGCTTCTTCAATAAATGTCTTTTCTTCCTCAGAATCTGCAATTTTTCCTGAAAAAATAAATTTTACAGGAAAACCTTCCTGGATGTAATCACGGTAATAGTCCGCAAACATTTCCATCTCCGCAGAGTCCGGATCATATACAACTACACCGATCGTATGAACATCTCCGTCTGAGTAGTCTTCCACATCGGCCCATACAGTGCTCTGAGTGCCGGCAATAAGTGCCGCACTCATCATCAGAGTGAGTATTCTTCTCTTCATCTACTTGCCTCCTTCTGTTTATTTTGTGATATTTTCTACATAAAAGCAGGCAACTTCATGACCCGGTGCAATTTCTTTTAATTCCGGCATTTCTTTTTTGCACTGTTCCGTACAGTGTTCACAGCGGTTCTGGAACGGGCAGCCTACCGGTACATCGAGCGGACTTGGTGCTTCGCTTTCAATGCTTTCAATCTTTTTGGCTGGATCCATATGAACAGAGAACTGTGCTCCGACAAGTGCTTTGGTATATGGATGTTCTGCATTTCCTGAAACATCTTCGCCCGGAATCGTTTCCACGATATGTCCCAGGTACATGACTGCGATCTGATGCGCGAAAGAACGGATCAGCGCCAGGTCATGGCAGATAAAGATCATGCAGATATTTTTTTCTTTCTGCAGACGTACCAGAAGCTCGATGACAGACTCCTGTACG
This sequence comes from Blautia sp. OM07-19, assembly GCF_003481595.1. NCBI lineage: Bacteria > Bacillati > Bacillota > Clostridia > Lachnospirales > Lachnospiraceae > Blautia > Blautia sp. OM07-19. The sequence continues at coordinate 5,376 of NZ_QULA01000001.1, read as the reverse complement.
GAAACATCCAGTGCAGAAGTTGCTTCATCACAGACCAGGATCTCCGGTTCCAGAGAAAGTGCTCTTGCGATACTGATCCTCTGACGCTGTCCACCACTCATGTTGTGCGGATAACGGTCTACAAACTCTTCCGGAAGTTCTACCATGCGGAGAAGTTCTCTTGCTTTTGCATCTCTTTCGTTTCTTTTGATCTTTTTGTAGTTCATCAGAGGCTCTGTCAGAATATCCCTGATCTTCATCTTCGGGTTAAAAGATGCCATCGGATCCTGGAAGACCATCTGAAGGTTCTGGCGGTTTTCCCAGGTTTCTTTCTTTGAAAGCCCTGTGATGTTTTTGCCGTGATAAAGAATCTCACCGCTGGTCGGTTTTTCCAGGAAAGTCACCATGCGGACAAATGTAGATTTACCGCATCCACTCTCTCCTACGATCCCGAGAGTCTTTCCTTTATACATGGTCAGGTTGATATCATTGCAGGCAGTCAGGGTTCTTCCGCGGGAAGCAGGGAACTGTTTTACAATATGCTTTGCCTGCATGACGATCTCATGATTTTCAGACATATCGTTTTCCCTCCATTTCCGGAACTGCATCAAGCAGTTTCTTTGTGTAATCGCTGGTCGGGTTATTCAGGACCTCTTCTCTGGTTCCGTGGTCTACCACCTTGCCGTGGTGCATAACGATCAGCTGATCTGCCATATAAGCTGCTACTCCGATATTATGTGTAACAATGATGATCCCTGTTCCGAAATCATCGCGGAGCTCCATCATCTGACGGACGATCTGTGCCTGTGTTGTTACGTCCAGAGCACTTGTCGGCTCATCTGCCAGAAGAAGTTCCGGGTTAAAAGTCATCGCCATAGCAATTCCGACACGCTGGCGCATACCTCCGGATAACTGATACGGATAACTGTTCATGATGTTTTCCGCATCCGGAAGTCTCATTTTGGAAAGCATGGTGACTGCTCTCTGCCAGGCATCTTTTTTTGCCATAGCCTCATGTGTACAAATATATTCTACATATTGGCTGCCAATCTTACGAATCGGGTTCAGGGTTCCGCCACAGTCCTGGAAGATCATTGACATCTTGCTGCCACGGATCTTTCTCCAGTCGCTTTTGGAATTTTTCAGAAGAGATTCCCCGTGAAAGAGGATATCTCCTGAAGTAACCTGTCCCGCTCCGGGGAGAGCCCCCAGAACGGCACGGATCACTGTGGTCTTACCGCTTCCGCTCTCACCTACAACACTGATGATCTCACCCTTTTTCATGGAAAGGTTAAAATGCTCGATCGTAGGATCATGATGTCCATACTGTACAGCCAGATCTTTAATTTCCAGCATTCTTACAGTCTCCTTTATTATTCAGCCATCTGCATGTCAGCAGTTACCCAGTAGTAATCCATTGGATACATTACAAGTCCTTCTACGCTTGCTTTGGAGATAAGGAATGTGTTTTCATATCCGAAGAATACAGTAGCTGCATCGTCCATGATCGCCTGCTGGATCTTTACAATCAGTTCTTTTCTTGCATCTGTATCGATTGTTTCTGCCAGCTCATCCAGCCATTTGTCTACATCTTCATTTGCATATCCTGCTGTGTTGTTTGCAGATGTGCTGTACCAGTTCTCACGAAGGTAGTTTTCCGGGTCACCTGTGTTTGCAACGAGTACGTTCCAGATCAGGAGATCGTACTGAGAGGAATCACGGCGGTCAAGAAGTGTCTCGTAAGATACGCAGTCAAGTTTGATGTTGATTCCGATCTCTTTGAGGCTTGCCTGTGCTGCCTGTGCATATACACCGAGTTCTGCACGGCTGTCATAGTATACAAAAGTAAGTTCTACCGGGTTTCCGTCCGGATCTTCTACATATCCGTCACCATCTACATCTTTGTATCCTGCATCTTCAAGAACCTGTTTTGCTCCATCCGGATCGTAAGCGTTCTCATCGTTCAGATCATCATAGCCATAATCCAGTGTCGGCGGTACCGGTGCTTTTCCTGGTGTTGCGCCGCCCTCAAGCAGAACGCTTGTGTAAGTTTCTTTGTCAAGTCCACGAAGAACTGCCTGACGAAGTGCCAGATCTCCGAGTGCTCCGTTCTGGTTCATGAATGCATAAGTAGAACGAAGGGATTCCAGGGACTGGATGTTGTAGTTGTCATTTCCGTCAAATTCAAAAACGTTCTCTGTCTTTAAGTTGTAAGCAACATCGATCTCACCGGACTGAAGAGCCATGGAACGTGTTGTCTGGTCGCCAATGATACGAAGAGTTACGCTGTCATTCGGAACATCTCCATCCCAGTAGTACTCGTTGCGTACAACAACGGTATCACCTGACGGGTCAAAAGACTGGAATGCATACGGTCCTGTACAAACTGGTCCTTCCATTGCGATGTTGGAGTTGTCAATGCTGGTGTCCATGATCAGGAACAGCGGGTCTGCCAGACATCCTGCCATGTTTGCGTTTGCTCTGTTCAGGTTGAATATGATGTTCTGTCCATCAACTTCAATGCTGTCAATATCAAAGAACTCCGGTACACGGTTTGACATTTCGATGGTACGCTCCAGAGATGCTTTTACAAGCTCTGGTGTCATATCGTTACCGTTTGAGAATTTAACGCCCTCACGAATCGTAAATGTCCATGTTTTTCCATCTTCACTGTTGGTCCACTCTGTTGCAAGACATGGTACCATGTTTCCTTCTTCATCAAACCTGGTAAGACCCTGGCCAACGCCGTAACGGGAGATAACCCAGCTGAAGTACTGCTCTGTCGGCTCCAGTGTATCAGCGAAGCTTGTTACACCGATCGTCATTGTTCCTGCTGCAAATACGGATGTTGGAACGAGTGCCATTGTCATGAGACCTGCAAGTGCTGCTGCACAGACTTTTTTTGCGATTCTGTTTTTCATATATTTTTCTCCTTTATTTTTCGGTAGTTTACGATACCTACGAATTGCTCCGTTACCAAGTAACTTTCGCAATTCTACCCTCTCTTCGCATATCGCGGGATTATCATCCCACTTTTATGCTCATATCGGGGCGGGTTCCAAGATTCTTCATCCACTTATGAGCAAGCTCATGTGGATTCAGCTCTTTTCACCCTGGTATCTGTGTTAGTCCTGTCTCGGGTCAAGAATATCACGGATACTGTCGCCGAGCATGTTAAATACGATTACTACGATTACGATGGCGATACCCGGTGCGATCATAAGCCACGGTGCTTTTGCCATATAAGTTCTTCCTTCATTCAGCATCAGTCCCCATTCCGGTGTCGGTGCCACGGCTCCGAATCCCAGGAAAGAAAGAGATGCAAGTTCAAGCATCATGGTTCCCATATCTGCCGCTGCTGTTACAGTCATGATCGTCAGCATGTTCGGGAGAATATGTTTCCATAAGATTTTGAATGTGCTTGTGCCGTTTACGATCGCGGCTTCCACATACAGATTACGTTTTACTTTCAAAACCATACTTCTTGCCAGACGTGCGTATTTTGTCCAGCTTACCGCTGTGATCGCGATAACTCCGTTACGAAGGCTTGGTCCGAGCATACCTGCAATTGCGATAGCCAGGATCATTCCCGGGAAAGAGATCATCATATCTGCGATTCGCATGATCACCTGATCGATCCAGCCGCCAAAATATCCGGCAATGATTCCAAGGAAAGTACCTACAACAAAAATCGTTGCCACAAGGATCAGGGTAGACACCAGTGAAGTTCTGGTACCATAGATCACACGGGAAAGAAGATCACGTCCGAGTTTATCAGCGCCAAGAGGGTATTCCGCACACGGGGCTTTGAGTGAATCGATCATCACTGCTTCCAGAGGATCCTTCGGTGCGATCCACGGGGCAAAAACTGCCACGCCTACAACAGCGAGAGCCAGAATAAAGAATAAGGTAAACTGTTTGTGAGCCAGGAAAAATTTCTGTTTCTTCAATTTACTTAACCTCCTTTATTCTTGGGTCCAGATAAGTATAGGACAGGTCAACGATGATATTGATGACCATGTACATGATCGCGATCATAAGTACGTATGCCTGTACCATCGGGTAGTCACGACAGGCGATCGCCTTGATCGCCATGCTTCCCATTCCAGGCCAGTTGTAAATGATCTCAACAACTGCTGTTCCTCCGAGCAGAGAGCCGAGGGAAAGACCAAGAAGTGTTACAATAGGAAGCATTGCGTTTGGAAGTACATGTCTCCAGAGGATCACGCTTTCTTTGATCCCTCTCATTCTGGCTCCAATGACATAATCCTGTCTGAGTTCTTCCAGCACTGCGTTTCGTACCTGTCTGGTATATTTTGCAGACATGGAAAGCGCCAGTGTCACAGACGGCAGGATCATTGCCTTGAAATCAGTCGTACCTCCTGCTACGTTGATCCAGCGAAGCTGCACTCCAAAGATGCTCAGAAGAATCAGGCCGATCCAGAAGCTCGGGATAGATACCCCGAAAAACGTGATTCCGCGGATCAGATAATCCGGCCACTTGTTCTGATATACCGCGGAGAGGATTCCGCATGGTATGGAGAACAGGATCATCAGAAGAAGCGCGAAGAGCGACATCTGAAGGGTCGGCCAAAAACATTTCATCAGTTTCTCAGTTACAGGAACTTTAAATGCATATGAAGTTCCCATGTCTCCGGTAAGTACTCCTTTTACCCAGGAACCGTACTGCACCAGAAACGGCTGGTCAAGGCCCAGTTCATGTCTCGTCTGTTCGAGAAGTTCCGGTGTCGGCAGGTTACCACACTCTGTCAGCATGATCTCCGCCGGGTCACCTGGTGAAAGGTAAGTAAGTCCAAATGTAAAGAAACTTACACCGATCAGAACGATCAGGATCTGCAGAAGCCTTTTTCCAAATTGTTTTTTTGACATTGTTTCTCCTTCCTACATTGTAGAGGTTTTGTTACTGTTTACTTCGTTCACAGTATCAGCGACTTTAACTGGATCAGATTCAATTTTAAAAATGGCAGGGGAAATACACCTTTGAATAAAAGCGCAGAAAAAAACATCCGTAAACAACATAATACGGACGTTTGCACAAAAAAAACAATGTTTCCTATCTACCGTAAGAATCATATCTGATCATCCATAAGCAGGTCTCCTGACTTAAGATCTTTGCTCCGAAACTCCTTCCCAGACTGGCGACTGCCACTCCAGTGGATTATGTTTCGCAACTCCCTATCACAGTGACGGGATCGTACCGGAATTCGACCGGTTTCCCTTTTAATCCGTGTATTTAAAATAAAAATATTTTACTGGAACTTATAGAGGCTAGTTCAAAACCAACAAATGTTATTTGATTTGCTTTTCAAGCATATATCTATAAATGAGCAAATTTGAAAAAATGCACAAAATTATCCTGCTAATTTCATAAATGCT